>NZ_BAAIGC010000038.1:0-46283 GCF_054653495.1 Nocardioides sp. AN3 | reverse complement strand
AAGCATCCGGCTCACCGACTGAGGGCCCCCAGGTCGCTCTCTCCCTCTCCCGACCTGCGGGCTCCTCTCGTCGATCTTACGAATCGGCTGACCACCTCCTGCACGCTCTAGTCAGAAGCGGTACTCGTCGTGGCCGCCCCCGCGGGCCGACCTGATCCCGTTAAGTCCTTCCAAACCGGGGAAGGCGTGGGCATGGCGACACCGCGCTGGCCGGCAACTGCGGAGGGTCCACTCGGGGCTCGTTCGAGCGCCGGAGCGTCGCTAACGGCTTCGGCCCATTCGACTGGGTTCTGCGCCACCGCGTGGTCTCGGACGGGCGTTCCGCTTCGGCCGCGTCATCGTGCACGCCTGCGGCGAACCGGGTTGGAGACTACGTCAGCGTACGAGTTCGCGCTCATGCGTCTTCGGACTAGCAGCGGGTCCAGCTCCCCGCTCGCTCCACGCCATCACGCAACGCAACAGGACAGCCATGAATGTGACGGGAAGCATGTCCTGACGCATTCGACCCGACCGATGCAGGCGGACAAGAAGGGGATGACGCAATGACCGAGGCCCTAAGGGCGACACCAGACCCGAGACAACGATTCGACATCACGGATCGCGTAGTACTCGTGACCGGTGGCAGTCGCGGCCTCGGCCGAGCCATCAGCTGCGGGCTCGCCGCTGCAGGGGCGCGGGTCGTCGTGGTCTCTCGATCTGCCGAGGAGTGCGACTCTGTCGCGGTCGCGGTGCGCCGCGACGGCGGTACCGCCGTGGGCATTGCAGCAGACGTCGCGCGGCCGGAGAGCCATGGACGCGTCGTCGAGGCCGCCGTCGAAAAATTCGGCGGGGTCGACATCGTGGTGAACAACGCCGGGATTGCCCATCGAGCACCGGCAGACGAGTTGACGCCGGAGCTGTACGACCACGTCCACGCCCTCAATACCCGCGGCGCGTTCTTTCTTGCCAGGGCTGCACACCGGCACCTCAAGGCCAGCGGGCGAGGATCGGTGATCAATGTGACATCAACCGGCATCCACACCGGGGGCGCCGGATCATCGCTCTACCGCTCTTCCAAGGCCGGGCTGCACGGCCTCACCATGGCCTTAGCCCGGGAGTGGGCGGAAGACGGCATCCGCGTCAATACCCTGGAGCCAGGGGCCATGGAGGATGGCATGGGATCCCGCCTGTCGTCCGATCGCGTCAGCGAGCACGTGAGCCAGACGCCACTCGGTCGGCTTGGGACAGCTGATGAGTTGGTACCTGCGGTCTTGTTCCTGGCCACCGACGCCTCATCCTTCATGACCGGCGCAACCATTCGCATCGACGGTGGCCGAATTTCGCAATAGGCGTGCAGGGAAGTCGCACGGGCCGCGTCGCGCTGGTCGATGCAACCCGCTGGCGATCGGTGGCGTCTCGACGCCAAGCCGCGGCATCGTGGTCCCCCACCTCCCGAGCCACCGTCACCGGATCGGGCCGGCCACTCGCATCTTCCGCACCGCACCCGTCGACGGCAAGGAGGCCGCGACCTTCTGTACGAGAAAGGGGCAGCGGCGTTCGCGGGCTCAACGAAGGGCATGCCGAGGGTCTGACTGTACGGGGTACACATCCAGATCTTGCACCGCCACGCAGTTCAACGCCCGCCTCTCCTCTGCCTCCGCCCCGCATGGACGGAGCGCACATTGCGTTCATGGCGACGTCACTGACCATCACGATCGCATGCTCCATCGGCTTCGGAAGTCACGTGCCCATGCCCATCAATCCGCCCCCGCCCGTGCCGAACCAGGATCATGGTATCTATGTATATTTCCCACACAGACGGTTCGCAGGAGAACTTGCAGCCGTGACGAGCGGCGTTCCCGCCGGACACTCCGAACACGAATGGGACAAACATGCAGCTTCCCAACACCGCCGCGATCGTGACCGGAGGCGCTTCCGGCCTCGGGGCAGCGACCGCCGCCGCGCTCGTAGGAGTGGGCGCTCAGGTTTTTGTCTTCGACATGCCGGCAGCGATCGAGGCGGCCGCCGGGACCGCCTCTGGGATCACATATGTGCCGGTGGACGTCACTGCACCCCAACAGGTCGAGGCGGGCGTGCGGCAGGCAGTCGGGTCCGGTGCCCCGCTACGCACGGTGGTCAACTGCGCCGGCATCGGCCCTTCCGCCCGGATTCTTGGCAAGGAGGGCAGGCACGATCTCGATCTGTACGCCGAGGTTGTGTCGGTCAACCTCCTCGGCACCTTCAACGTGCTCGCCATCGCGTCCGAGGCGATCGCTCAGACCGATCCGCTCGAGCACGGCGCGCGCGGCGTCATCATCAACACTGCGTCGGTCGCGGCCTATGAAGGACAGATTGGCCAGGCGGCGTACGCCTCCTCGAAGGGCGGCATCATCGGACTCAACCTGCCGGCCGCGCGCGACCTCGCGCAGTACGGCATCCGCGTGATGACGATCGCCCCCGGTATCGTGCTGACGCCGATGTTGATGACCGTGTCAGAGGAGTTTCGCGCGGGCCTCGCCGCCGGCATCCCGTTCCCCCAGCGGCTCGGCGAGGCCGGCGAGTACGCCAAATTGGCGCTTTCGATCATCGATCACGACTATCTGAACGGCGACACTATCCGGATGGATGGCGCGCTGCGAATGGCGCCGAGATGAGCGCGGAAGGGGTGTCTCCGGTGCCGCACGCGGCCTGACTGGAGCGTCGGCGGTGTCTACAGGGACGTGCCAGGGCGCGAGCTGGGCGCCACCGCGGCCCGGGCGGCCCTGGCCGATCCGGCCATCACGATCAGGGGCGTCGATGAGATTGCCATGGGCTCCATCGGCCAGGTCGGGCCGGACACCACGAGGCGCGGCGGGGCGCGCGCTCGTCGCCGAGTTGCGCACCGGGTCCCCGCATATTCGGTCCACCGTCTGTGAAAGTCGCGCTCCGAAGCCGTCTGGAGCGCCGCCATGCCGATGCACTGGGCGCCGTCGACATCGGGTTGGGCCGGCAGCGACGCGTTGGTGTCGCGGAGGTGGTTCTACGACTTCGCAACCCGAAGGGGCTATCCGCCCGTCACGAGGATACTCACCGGCCCGTTACGACATCTCGACAGGCGTCACCGCGGCCCTGTCCCCCAGCGCAACGAGGCCCAAGTGCAGCCCAGGACAAGTTTGCGCTCCGCCCCGGCAACCCGCCACTGCAAGGTGTACACGCGGCGCTCACGGAGCTAAGGATGCCGTTCAAGGTCGGCCCGCGAAACAGGCTTCGCCAGCAGTACGCGGTCTCGGCCGACGAACAACCCAATCCGGGACGACGATCGAGGTCCTCATCGGCCTGCGACGTGTTTCCCGCCCGACAACACCGTCGCCGCGGGCAACGCATCCGGCGCATTGACGTTACAGCAGTTCATCGCACTGTTCGCCACGCGCGATCGGGCGACGGGCACGGCCCCGTTCGCAACAAGCGAGCCGGGGAACGGCTGCATTCAAAGGCGGATATGTCGGCCATGGAGCGCCTGCAACTCCTCCACGTCCAGCTTCAGCCGCCAGGAGTTCCATCGGTTACCTCGGTGGCGACGATTCCCGCACGATGGGGTCGGCTTTCACGGAACGGAGCTGGCTCGATGGCGATGTGCGGATGGACCCGGTACTCCCCAACTTCGCCGCCAGCAGATCGCCTGCCCGGAGTGCGTGCACCGAGCTCGGGGAGACGTTGACGATTCCGGCCACCTGCATCGGACCACGCCTGCGCTGCCCCGCTCGTCAAGATTGCGTCCTGAACGTCCTGCCTCTACGACCAGTCAAGTCGGTCTCAGTCCCTAGGGCACCAGGCCGCCGTCGATCTTGACGATCGAGCCGGTCATGTAAGACGCGATCGGTGAGCACAGAAAGGCGACAACCTGGGCGATCTCTTCAGGAGACCCCATGCGGCGCAGCGGGATCCGGTCGGTGAACTCGCTAGCCGCCTCGGGGTACGCGGCCTCGAAAGAGGTCCACGCGTCGGTGATGCCGACCGGCATGACCCCCAACACTCGGATGCCCAGAGGCCCCCACTCGCATGCAGCCGTGCGCGTGATCGCCGTCATCGCCTGCTTCGCCGCGCCGTACGCACCGAAGGTGTCCATGTCCCATCGCACACCCGCTCCCGAGAGCATGTTGATGACGACACCGCCCTGCTGGAGATCCTCGTGCGCCGACTGCATGAACGCGACCGCCGCCAACGGCCCGGACTGCCATCCGGCCTCGAAGTCATCTCGAGTGAGCTGCATCAGCGGCGCGACTGCGATCTGCTGTGCGTTGTTCACGAGGATCGTGACCGGGCCATGCAACTCACGCAGGCGGCTGACCGCCTCGACGGCGGTCTCCGCCGATCTCACGTCTCCGACGAAGTACGAGACGCGACCGCCTGCCACCGCGCCGATATCCGAGCAGGCCTCCGCGAGCGTGTCCTCGCTGCGACCGACGAGCAGAACGTTCGCCCCGTGGCAGGCGAGCGCACGGCCGATCTCCAACCCGAGCCCGCGGCCGCCGCCTGTGACGATCGCATTCTGGCCGTCCAGGTTAAACGGTGTCGACATGGTCCCTCCTCAATCATGCGAATGATATGCAGGGTCGCCACCCTAGATCGCAAAAGAGTGCCTGTCTACAGGTGCATCAGCGCCGGTACGCCGTCGCTTGGATCTCCAGGAGGCAGTCAGGGTGGAAGAGGTTCTGCACGCCGACCATGGCGCTAGCAGGGGGAAGATCGCCGAACACCTCGCGCCTCACGATCTGGTTGGCGGCAGTGACCGCGGGCCCGTCGCCGATGAAGAACAACGTCTGCTGAGCGATGTCCGTAAGCGCGGCATCAAAACGGGCCAGGATCCACCCTATGTTCAAATAGGCCTGTCGCATCTGCGCCTCTATCCCATCAGGGAAGTCGTATCCGTCCAAGGTCGGCGCCTCGAAGTTGACGCGCATGCCGACCATCCCAGCCACGTGGATGGTGTCGCGCGCCCGCACGGCCCACGAAAGCGCACGACTCTCTCCAAAGAGGTGCAGGCGCTCGAGTTCCATCTTCGTCTCCGCTCGCTCGGGAAATATTATGATAATGATACGACCATCTTCCCCACGAATCGAATGCCTTCAGCATGTTCAGGTCACAACGGACTACACGCCGCCCCCGAGGGCGCCATATGGCTTCACCAGGGCGCCGACCACGCGCTCACCTCACTTTCGGCGTCTTGGCTGTTTCGGTCACGGCGTTCTCGCTGCTTCAGTCACTGGTCACACCTGTCCTAGCTGTCATCCAAGCCGACCTCGACACCGATCAGGCGACGGTCACGTGGGTGCTCACCGGTTATCTGCTCTCGGCCTCCGTGTGCACGCCGATCGTGGGTCGAATCGGCGACAAGGTCGGCAAGGACCGAATGCTCGTCGCGGTGCTCGCAGCGCTGTCCACAGGATCGCTCATCGCCGCCATCGCGACGAGCGTCGAAGTCCTGATCGTCGCGCGCGTGATCCAGGGCATCGGGGCCGGAGTCCTGCCGTTGTCGTTCGGCATCATCCGAGACGAGTTTCCCGAGAAGAAGGTCCCGGGCGCGGTCGGGGTAGTCGCCTCGCTGGCCGCCGTCGGAGCTGGTATGGGGCTCGCTCTCGCCGGACCGATCGTGGAGGTTCTGAACTATCGCTGGCTCTTTTGGTTCCCTATGATCGTCACCGCGATCGCCGGCGTGGCGGCGGCGTTCGTCGTGCCCGCCTCACCCGTTCGCATCTCCGGCAAGATCAGCCTCCTCCCCGTAGCACTCCTCTCCACGTGGTTGATCGGACTGCTGCTCGCCCTCAGCGAGGGGCAGTCGTGGGGCTGGACGAGCAGTCGGGTCGCCGGCCTTCTGGTCGTTGCCGTGGTGATCGCAGTCGGTTGGGTATTGGCCGAGGCACGCTCCGCGTCACCCCTCGTCGACATGGAGATGATGCGCCTGCCTGCCGTGTGGACGACGAACGCGGTCGCCTTTCTTGTCGGCTTCGGGATCTACGCCGCAGGAGGCTTCCTGCCGCAGTTGGCCCAGACGCCGCAATCTGCTGGCTACGGCTTCGGTGCGACCGTCACCCAGTCCGGGCTCATCATGCTTCCGATGTCGCTCATGATGAGCTTCGTCGGTCTCTACTCCACCCCCCTTGCACGCCGCTACGGCCCGCGTCCGGTCGTGGTGCTCGGCTGCCTCGTCGTGGCGGGCTCCTACGCGATCATGGCGCTCGCCCACGAACACCAGTGGGAGCTCTACGTCGCCAACGCGGTGATGGGTGCTGGCATCGGACTCATCTTCGCCTGCCTGTCGAACCTGATCGTTTCGGCCGTGCCGCCCGAGCAGACCGGAGTCGCGAGTGGGATGAACGCGAACGTCCGGACGATCGGCGGCGCGATCGGGGCCGCCGCCATGGCGAGCATCGTGACAGCCGCCGCACTCCCCAACGGTCCGCCGAAGGAGTCCGGCTACACCACTGGATTCCTCGCGCTCACAGCCGCGATGGTGATCGCCGCCGGAGTCGCTCTGATGATCCCGCGTGTCCGGAGACATCCCATGGAAGCGCACCTGATCGACGAGCCTGAGCACGTCCCCCTGGGCATCGTCGCGGCCGGCACCCTCATCGGCGACAAGCCCGAGTAGCCGGGGGGTGTCCCTATGGGGTTCGTCAAGCCGCGGCCGGTGTTGATCGGTCTTCGTAGAGGGCGCCGTTGCGCAGCATGGCGTGGAGCACGTCGACGCGTCGTCGGGCGAGGCAGATGAGGGCGGCGTTGTGCTTCTTCTTCTCGGCGCGTTTGCGGTCGTAGTAGGCCCGGCTGGCCGGGTCGGAGAGGGCTGCGAAGGCGGCGAGGAAGAAGGCTCGTTTGAGGTTCTTGTTCCCGCCGCGGCTGGGGTGCTCACCCCGGATCGAGGACCCGGAGCGGCGGGTCACGGGGGCGAGGCCGGCGTAGGCAGCGAGGTGGCCGGGCGTGGGGAAGGACGACCCGTCGCCGACTTCGAGGAGGATGCGGGCTCCGGTCTTGACGCCGATGCCGGGCATCGAGGTCAGGACTCGGGAAAGAGGGTGTGCATCAAACATCTCCTCGATCTGCTTGGCCGCCCGGTCACGTTGGTCGAGCAGTCCGGCGAGCTGCTTGGCGAGCTGGGGCAGGACCAGCTCGGCGGCGGCCGTGCCGGGCACGGTCACGCTCTGCTGGGGCAGCGCGGCGAGGACGCCCTCGACGATCGCGACGTGCTTGCGGGGAGCACGTGGCTTGGTCGCTGCGATCAGCTGGCGACGCTGTGCCTTGCGGAGCCCGGTCGGCCCGCCGAACCTGGCCAGGAGCTCGAGCACGGCACGATGTTGCAGGTCTGGCCCCAGGACGCGTTCGAGGGCGGGGTGGATCTGGGTGAGCAGCCCGCGGATCCTGTTGCTGATCCGGGTGACCTCGCCGGCCAAGTCGTCGTCGTAGCCGACGATGACCTCCAGGTCGGCCAAGGCGTCCTCGCCGAGGTCGACGCCACGCAGTGCGTGCGGCATCGACCGGGCGGCCTCGGCGATGATGTAGGCGTCGCGCGCGTCGGTATTGGCGTTGCCGGGATGCAGGTCCGCGATCCGGCGCATCGCCAGCCCGGGCAGGTAGGCCACGTCGATACCGGCATCGCGGGCGACCGCGACCGCGAGTGCGCCGATCGAGGCTGGCTGGTCGACGACCACCAGCACCGGCCCGCGCTTGGCGAGCTTGTCGTACAGCGTCCGCAGCGCCGCCTCGTCTTGGGGCAGCGGCTTGTCATGGACTCGCTCGCCGTCGGGGTCGAGCCCGGTCGCATGGTGCTCGGTCTTGCCGACATCGAGACCGAGGTAGACGGCATACTCAGGGCGGGGCACTCGGACTTGGTCCTTCCAACTCGTTCGGCTGGTCACCGAGTCGGGCGAAGAGCGCCGGCATCCACGTTACGAAGAGACCAACCATCCGGCGGCCCTGTCCCTATCAGCGGTCATCCTCCGCCACCCCGGCGGCAACACCCCCCGGATCATGCATACGACAGGGGCAGAGAGCCATACCGGGCCTGGTGACCAGAACCCCTTGGTTGGGGCACGAAGAAGGTAACGGGGGCGGCGCTTGCTCGACACCCCGCCACCTCGCCTGATCGACGGGAAGCAGGTGCGCGGGCACCGCGTTCACCCGACGCGTCCCGCGCGGCGCCTTGCGATCCCCCTTGAGACCAGACTCTGTTTATCATCTTCATATTAGATTAGGGTGCGCCTGAACCCTGGTTCCAAACAGAGGAAAGTTCATGCCCACTGCCATCGCTGATCCCGAGATTCGTATCTACTGGAAGCCCGGCTGCTCCAACTGCGTGCGGCTCAAGGAGCACGTGACGCGGCGCGGTTTCAAGTTCACCGCCGTCAATGTGGTCGAAGACCCGGCCGGCTTCCAGGAGCTCGACACGCTCGGCGCCAAGGGCCTCCCCGTCCTGACTCGTGGCGACCGGTATGTCTTCGGCCTCGACCTCGCCATGGTCGATGAGGTGCTGGGGCTCAAGACGGATCGCGCCCCCTTGCCGGTCGAGGAGCTCATCGCACGATCAGTGCGCCATGTCGACGCTGCCCTTCGTTTCCTTCGCCAGCTCCCCGTCGCGCGTTACGAGGATGGCCTACCGGGGCGACCGGGCCGCACCTACTTCGGTCTGGCCAACCACGTCGTCGGCCACCTGAGCCGTCTCGTGCTGGTGGCCGAGCAGCCGGACACCGACTTCTCTCCGCTGGAGGTCTACGCACTCGCCGGATACCAATCCCCTCAAGGCGAGGACTACCTCGAGGAGAAGGTGACGGTCGAGGAAGTCGAGGCACGCGGCCGCGACCTGCAGCGCCGGGCAGAGGCGTGGCTCGTCAGCGGGGACAACCCCCAGCGCGAGGTCGAGATGTTCTACGGCAAGGTGCCGCTGCACCAGGTGATCGAGTCGAATACCTACTCGATCACGCAGCACACTCGTCAGATGCAGGCCGTCATCACGTTCCTGGGGTACCAGCCCGATGGCCCACTCGGCGAGGCGGACTACCGAGGACTCAACCTGCCCGTCGCGATGTGGGACGAGGTCTGATCGCCGACCACCTCGATGACAGCGCCCGGGGAAGTGGGCATCCGCGCGCTCTCCCGGGCGCTGTTGACCTTCGGCCTCGAGCATCAGTCCGCGAGCCATCAGGGCCCGGGTGACCTGAGGGGTCAGGCGCGCTGCGGCATCCAGCGCAGAAGCCGCCGATCAGCCGCCGACACCACCAGATCGAGCAGCCAGGCGAGCAGCACGACGACGAACAGGGCCGCCCAGATCTCGTTGACGTTCAGGTCGAACTGCCCGCGGACTACCAGGTAGCCCAGGCCGACCGTGGCGCCGACGAATTCCGCCGCGATCGCGGCTTGGAACGCGTAACCCAGGGTGACACGGGCCGAGCCGAGGAGCCAGCTCGCCAAGGAAGGTGCGTAGACGTCCTTGATGAGTTGAGGTAGCCCGGCTCCGAACAGGCGCATGTTGTTGACCAGATCCTCGTCGACCTCCCGGAATCCGGTCGCGACCACAAGTGTGACCGGAACGAGGATCACGAGGGCGACGAGGGTCACTTTGGACGTCAGGTCGTACCCGAGCCAGATGGCCAGGAACGGGTAGAGGATGAGCCGCGGCATGCCGTTGAAGAAGGCGAGGAATGGGCTTGCGACGCGGCTTGCGAACGAGGACAGACCCAGCAGTGTGCCCAGCAGCATGCCGATGATCGTCCCGATGATCCAGCCGGCGAGGAGCACGCGCAGCGTCGAGAGCGCGCTCTCCAGCACTGTACCGTCGCGCAGCCACGTGCCGAGCGTCGACAACGTCTCGGACGGCGTACCGAATGAGAACGGGTCCAGTACCCCCACCCGCGCCAGGAACGACCACAGCCCGAAGATCGACACGACCACAGCGAGCTGACCCAAGGGCAGCAGGGGTTTCAGAAGACGCGCCATTGCGTGAACCTTCTTTCGACGAGCGCGAGGACCCGATCGACGACGACGGCCAGGATGGCCACAACGATGATGCCAGCCACGACGGCGGCCGGCTCGAGCGTCTGCTGGCCCAGGGCGATGCGGAACCCGAGACCGCGGTTGGAGCCGAGGTACTCGGAGACCACCGCGGCCGTCAGGGCCCACGCGGCAGACAGCTGCAGGCTCGCGATCAGCCAACCGACAATCGAGGGAAGGTAGACGTCAGTCACGAGGCGCACGCGGCTGGCGCCGAGGACGCGCGTGTTGTCGAGTAGGAGCGGTTCAATACTGCGGACACCGGAATAGATGCCATAGAAGACGAGGAAGAAGATTCCGGAGGCCACGAACAGGACCTTCGAGGTCATGCTGAAGCCGAGCCAGAGAATGAACAGGGGTGCCAGGACGATCTTCGGCAGCGCATTGGCGGCAGCAATGAACGGCGCGAAGAACCGGTCGATCGCACGGACAGGAACGATGATCGCGACCAGGAGCAGCGCGGCGACCACTCCGAGCGCGTAGCCGAGCGCAGCCTCCGTCGCCGTCAACAGTAGGTCGGACCAGAAGCCGGACTCATGACCCCACGTGGCCATCTGGTCGAGCACGATCCTCGGGCTGCTCACGAGGGTGACCCACGTGGCGTCGCGCGAAACCCAGTACCAGCCGAAGACAGCGGCCAAGAACACGGCAAGGCGGGTGACCCACACGAGGGCGGTGGTCCTCCTACGTGACCGAGCTTGCGCGGCGACGCGCCGACTCAGAGACATGTCCGCCGCCGAGGCCTCCGTCGGCGCAGTCGAAAGCTCAGTCGACACGCGACCTCACCACCTCGGTGCGCAGCTGCTCCCAGATCTCCTCGTGCGTCTGGGTGAACATCGGGTCGAAGCGGACGTCGAGCAGGTTTCGCGGGCGCACAAGCGGCACCTCGTAGTCCCCGATGACCCGTCCCGGCGACGCGCTCATGACGACGACACGGTCTGAGAGGCCGACGGCCTCTTCCAGGTCGTGCGTGATGAACAAGACGGCCGGGCGGTAGGTGCCCCAGAGGGAGAGCAGGTCGTCCTCCATGATCAGACGGGTCTGGACGTCGAGGGCGCTGAAGGGCTCGTCCATGAGGATGATCCGAGGCTGATATGCCAACGTGGCGGCGATGGCCACGCGCTTGCGCATGCCGCCTGAGAGCTGCTTGGGATAGGAGTCAGCGAACTTAGCCAGGCCCACGCGCTCCAGCCACTCCTTGGCGAGGGCGCTTGCCTCTGCTTTGCTCTTGCCACGGTAGCGCAGCGGCAGCGCAACGTTCTGCAGGGCCGTTCGCCAGGGCAGCAGGGCATCGCGCTGGAAGATGAAGCCGACGTCACGGCTGACGCCCCTGACTTCAGCGCCGAAGGTGTGGACCGTTCCCCCGTCGGGCTTGGCCAGGCCGGCGACCAGGTTCAGCATCGTCGACTTACCGCAACCGGAGGGACCGACGACTGAGAGGAATTCGCCACGGCAAACGTCCAGGTTGACGCCAGTGACCGCAGTGAACGGTTTGCCGCCACGCATGAACTTCCGAGTGACATCAGCCAGCTTGATGGCAAGGTCCGCATCAGCGCTCGGCGCTGTCGACGTCGGGCGGTCGGTGATTGACGACATCGAGGTCTCCCCTCTTGTCGGATTGGCACTCACAGATCCCCCACCAATTCGGATTGGTCGATGTTCACGGTCTTCATGTCGCAGACGCCTCCCGGCTGACGACACGGCGCGATGCCGGCCTGCTTGGTCACGGACTGACGACGACAGGGACCTCTGGGGATACCTGCCCGAAGAGACCTACTCCTCCGGGGGCTCTCCATGGCTGCGTGATCGACGCCACCACAAACTAGTCATATTATGATCATGCTCAACGCAGGTGTCAACCGGCACGGCGGCCGCGAAAGCCGGCGAAAGAGCGGCCTCCGGGGCCGATCATCGGGCTGTAATTATCATTAACACATTCAACTACGGCGGGTGCCCGGCATGGGCGGCTCGCAGATGAGGAGACACCAGATGTCGACGACATTGATGACCGGCAAGACCGTCTTCGTCACGGGGGGAGGATCCGGGATCGGGGCCGCGGTTGCCAGGCTCTGCGCAGAGGAAGGCGCCGAGGCCGTGGTCGTCACAGACCGCGATGGCGACGCCGCCGCTTCGGTCGCCAAGTCGATCAACACCGACGCAGGCCGCGATGTCGCCCGGGCGTTCGCCCTCGATGTGACCAACCGAACCGAGGTGGACGCGATCGTCGCTCGGATCCAGGACGACCACGGTCGGCTCGACTGCGCCCTCAACAACGCTGGCGTCTCCGGACCGCGGCGCTGGCTCGGCCAGTACTCGGACGAGGACTTCAAGCAGGTCATGAACGTCAACCTCGAGGGGCTCTTCTACTGCCTCCGCGCCGAGCTGTCGTCGATGCAACGGGCGGGCGGGGGCTCGATCGTCAACATCGCGTCTGGCGCGACCATCGAGCCGCCGCCGGGCCTCGCTCCGTACGCAGCGTCCAAGTCTGGCGTCGTCGCCATGACCAAGGCGGTCGCCGGTGAGTATGGGCGCGAAGGCATACGTGTCAACTCCGTCCTGCCCGGAAAGATCCTGACGAGCCTGCTGCAGCAGAACTTCGACGAGGAGAAGCTAGCCGAGATCGCCACCAAGTTGCCGATGGGTCGCATCGGCGAGCCGCGCGAGCTCGCAGAGGGTGTCGTCTGGCTCTTCTCGAACCGCAGCTCGTACGTCAACGGCGCGGACCTGCTCATCGACGGGGGCGCTCACGCCGCCTCCCGCATCACGGAGGCCGACCGCGCCAGCCAGTAGGCACCAGAAGCAAGCGAGCCCCACTGGCGCAAGGAACCATGAGTTCGCTCGCCCAGCGGGGCCGCTGGTCGGTTGAGCGCGCGGGCACATACACCGAGCTCCCCACACAGCGCTGACTGGAACGGCCGATACCCGACGAGGACTTCTTGCGCGGCGCCCATCGTGGCTGCGGAAGACACGCGAAAGGGGCCGGGACCCATGGGTGGGGTCCCGGCCCTCCTCGGCCGTCAGAACGTCAGAGGGTGGGACGTGGGAGTCCGAGGATGTCGTACGCCTTCTCGACATAACTGTCGCTCAGGGCCGTCTCGACCTTCGGGCGCTGGTCCTCCGCGACGTTGCTGTACGTCATCACCGCACTGATGGACGCAGGCGTGTAGCCCCCGTCGGCACCAGCGAACGCCGGTTGGGTCAGCGCCCACTCCGTCTTGAACTGGTCGTCGTCCTTGTGAACCTTCTTGAATCCGGCAGGCATGAGATCGTAGGCCTGCGTAGCGTCGGTAGCCTTGCGCACCTTGCTGAGGCCCTCGACGATCGCCGTAGCCAGGGCCTGGGTCAATTCGGGGTAGTCGTCGCTGAAGCGCTTCGTCACGGACACGGCGTTACCGGGCATCGGCCCCCCGAGGACCGGACCATGCACGGCTAGGTTGTTGGCGTTGTAGACCTCATAGCCCGAGCCGTTGGTGATCGCGATTGCGGCGGACGTGGAGTCCATGGCGACGATGTCCGCCCGTCCCGTGCGGAGCGCGGGCTCGTAGGCAGCAATCGACCCGAGTGCGACGCCCTTCTGATGGTCCCAGCTCAGGCCGTTGTGCTCCGCGACCTTCTGCGCGTTGATCTGGGCCGACGAGCCCTCGGCCGTGTAGCCCCACGTGGCGCCGTCGTACGCCTTGATGTCAGTGCCATGGCTCTTCTCCAACTTCTTGGCACCGACGAAGACCAGACCCGGGCCGGTGAAGAGAGAAGCGATCGAGACCATGTCCTGGCCCTTGAGAACGGCCTGCACAGTGTCGGGCGAGGAGGTGCCCGCGTTGACGTTGACGGACCCCCCGAGCATGGCGGACATGGCGTCGGCGCCCTTGCCGAAGGATTGGAAGGAGATCTTCGTGCCGAAGTCCTTCTCGATCTTGTCGAAGCCCGGCTGGGCAGCCCACATGGCGCTGAAGATCGTGAGGTAGCTACCGATGGTGGCGATTTTGACCTCCTTCGGCGCTCGCTGGGAGCCAGCCGAGCTGTCGTCGCTGCCACCGCACGCACTGAGTGCCAGGATGCTCAACGCCACGGCTGCCGCGGCAGCCCGGCGAAGAAATTGGGGATACATGTTTGGACTCCTACTGGATGAGTACGTCAGGACGCGCCGACTGCGGGAAACCCGCGATCCGCGACCCCGCCAAAACGATGTGGCAGGTGTTAAACATAATTATGATTGGCATGACTGATGTCATAACGTAAGGGATCCTGCAGGCGCGGTCAACGGCTTGTTTGCCGGGACTTCGCAACCCGGTCGGTCGGCAGCTCTAGACCCTTCGGAAGAGCGCGGCGAGCGCCTGCCCCCCGCCGATGCACATCGTGACGATGCCGAGCTCGAGATCACGGCGCACCATGTCTTTCGCAACGCGGAGTGCCAGGTTCGCGCCTGTTGCCCCTACGGGGTGGCCCAGCGCGATCGCGCCGCCGTACGGGTTCGTCCGGACAGGATCCAGGCCAGCGTCGCGGATGCATGCGACGGCCTGCGCCGCAAACGCCTCGTTGAGCTCCACGATTCCGATGTCCGAGGGACGCGTGCCGGTCTGCTCGAAGAGACGCTGCAAGGCCAAGACGGGTGCATACCCCATCAGCTCGGGCTCCAGGGCGGCTGTCGTCACCGCTTCGAGCGAGACCAATCCGTTGAGTCCTCGTTCAGTGGCCACGACATCGCGCGCGAGGACGAGCGCCGCGGCCCCGTCGTTGATGCCAGACGAATTGCCTGCCGTCACGGAGCCGCCGCTCATGAACGCCGGGCGCAGGCCTGCGAGGGCTTCGAGCGTCGTCCCCGGCTTCGGGTGTTCATCGACAGACGCCGTGAACGGCACGCGCCCGGCCACCTCGACCGCAACGATCTCCTCCGCGAATGCCGCTGCTGCCTCCGGAGTCGCTGCTCGCCGCTGTGACTCCAACGCGAACTCATCCTGCTCCGGTCGGGTCACGCCGTACTTGGCAGCTACATTCTCAGCGGTGATACCCATCTTGACCCCGCTGAACGGGTCAGAGAGCATCATCACGGTCCCGTCGACGAGCTCACGGTTCCCCAGCCGATATCCGTCACGCGCCCCGAAGTCATAGAACGGCATTCTCGTCATCGATTCGTCGCCACCCGCAAGAGCGATGTCGATGCCGCCCCAGTTCATCTGCATCGCCGCCGACCAGATCGCCTGCAGGCCAGACCCACAAAGCCGGTTGACGGTATAGGCAGGCACGCTGATCGGCATGCCTGCGGCCAAGGCGACCCGACGCGCGTTGTACGCGTCGGCGCCGACCTGCCCGATGCACCCCATGACGACTTCGTCGACCTGTCCACTGCAGATGCCCGCGCGACGAAGTGCCTCTCGGGCAGCCACGGCGCCGAGCTCGTACCCCGCGACGTCTTTGAACATCCCTCCGAAACTGCCGATCGGCGTGCGCGCACCATCGACGATGACGACCTTGTTGTCGTGTCGCATGTTGTCCCTCGTTCTGCGGTGGGCGTGGACCTTCGTGCGCCGGTGCGCCTTTCAGCGGCCGGCGAGCAGGCCGTTCGAGTGGTCGCATGGCGACGGGTCAGCGGAGTACGAGCCCAGCTCAGCGGTCGGGCGACGCATGACTTGGCCGCGGCGGCCTGGTTCGAACCCCGGCATCGAAGCTCAGGATCGTTCGGACACCGACGCGATCGCGATTGCGCGGGTCGGACAGGACTCGACAGCCTCTCGCACAGCCTCTGCGGCACCTGCGGGGACCGCCGCTTCGAGAACCACAACGGTTCCATTGACGACGTCGAAGTTGTCTGGGGCGATGAAGGCGCACAGCCCTGATCCCATGCAGACGTCCGTGTCCGCCTGGATGCGCTCTTCGTGACCGCTCATCGGTTCCTCCTGGAGGCGTCCTGGGTCTGAGTGTTGCTAGACCGGATTGACTGGATGATCATTGTTCGATTGATGACCTGGTGAGCCTTCGACCGAGTCCAGGCCGGTCAGCTAACCTGACCAGCCAGCAGCGCTGCATCAGCGTCTCCGGCAGATGCCCGGCCATCGGTCAAGAAGTCGAGCTGCACACGGTTGTACTCCTCCGGCTGCTCGAACTGGGGCCAGTGGGCAGCCCCGTTGATGAGGTGGAACCGGACGTCGGGGATATGGGAGAACCCCTCGCGAGCGTCTTCGTAGGTGTGGATCGGATTCTGGTCCGTCCAGATGACGAGGGTCGGCGCCGCCACCTGTGCCAGGCGCTCAGGCGTCAGCCAGTAGTTCTGTGCGTCCTCGGGGTCGAACAGCTTGCTGAAGAGCTTGGTCAGCGAGTCCTTGATTCCGGGGCGCGCGTAGATGGCCTGTCGTATGCGGATGAACTCCTCAGGGACCTGCGTCGGATCGGCGAAGAGCCACGCCATGCGGGCCCGCACAGCCTCGGTGCTCGTCTGGTTCAGCGAGGCGGTGGTGCGCGCCAGCAGGTCCTCGACGTCCTCCGTCTGATGATCCTGGGTGGCCGGGAGGCCCCCCGAGGTGTTGAGTACGAGGCGATTGACCCTGTCCGGGTGCCGGATCGCCATCCACGCGGAGACCCGGCCCCCGAAGGACTCACCGCAGAAGTCGGCGCGTTCTATCTCAGCCACGTCCATGAAGCGCACGACATGGTCGATCACCTCCGCCGTCGTATAGCTGGCGTCGCCGGGGGCGTCCGTGAAGCCGTGTCCGAGCATGTCGATGGCATAGGAGCGGCGGTACGGCGCGTGCGGGCCGAGGTTCCGCACCCAGGTGTCGGCGTGACCACCGCCTCCATGCAGCAGCATCAGCGGTGCCCCTGAACCGCTCTCCAGGCAGCGGGTTCGCACGCCCGCAACGTCGTAGAACTTCTGCTCGAAAGCCGTGTCGAGCAGGTCGATCCAAACTGTGTCCTTCTCAGCCACGTCCAACGATCCTTCCCGGGCAGGCGCCGGCAGCCCGTTGCGGTGCTCGCCGCGCCCGTGAGTAATTAGCGATATTAATCATAGTCATGATTAGTCCAGTTGACAAGCCTCGTCACGAAATCGGGTCCGGCTCCTTGCTCGCCGGCGCGGCATTGCTCGTGACCCAAGATCGGCGTACTGTCGCGGCATGAACCGGCCTAACATAAGCATGTTTATGAGCGCCGGCATCGACCGGCCCCGGCAGGAGACGCAGATGAACGACGCTTCACCAGAACCCGCCATTTCTCGGTCGCGCGGGTACGGGCGGCTGCACGGTCGCACCGCGATCGTCTCGGGCGGCGGCGGGGGGATCGGCCGCGCCGTAGCACAGCTCTTCGTCAGCGAGGGCGCTTCCGTCCTCGTCTGCGACCTTCCCGAATCAGATGCAAAGGCAGTCGCCCAGTCGCTCGGGCCCGCCGCCGAATACCACCCGCTCGACGTATGCGATCCAGCCCAGTGGCAGGCCGCCGTCACCACGTGTCTCGATCACTTCGGAGCGACACCCGACATCCTCGTACAGGCCCACGGCGTCATGGTCATGGGTTCCTCAGACTCGTGCGACCCGGCCGATGTACGGCGCGCGTTCGAGGTGAACACGCTCGGTGTTCTGCACGGGATTCAGGCGGTAGGCCGACCAATGCGCCGCGGCCAGCGCGGTTCGATCGTGGTCGTCACGTCGATGGCGGGCGTGACGTATGGCGTGGCCGGCATGGCGCCGTATGCGATCAGCAAGGCGGCGGCTGGCGCGCTGGTGCGGAACGCGGCGCTCGACTTCTCCGGATCGGGCGTCCGCGCCAACCATGTCGTCCCCGGTCAGATCGATACGCCGATGTCGCGTAAGGCCGGAGTCCCGGATTCGTTCTTCGACAGGATGCCGATCCCGCGCTCGGGGCAGCCGCGCGACATCGCCCGGGCCGCGCTGTACCTCGCCTCCGACGACAGCTCGTGGGTCACTGGCACCGAGATCCTCGTCGACGGCGGCATGGAGGCTGGCCCCATCCTCGGATGAGCCGGTCGTAAACGCGCGACGAAGCCGCGACCGATCCCAGATGTTCTCGTCATCACCCTGAGAAAGAGGAAATTATGAACGACCAGGCCCTGCTCGTCATGGACTTCCAGCCCGTCATCCTCGGCGCGGTGGGAGGCGATGACAGTCCCGCCCTCGCCGCGGCGGTGGAAGCGGTCGCCGCCGCCCGCAGGCAGGAGATCCCCGTGGTCTTCGTTCGTGTGGCGTTTCGCCCTGGCTACCCGGAAGTGACCTCTGCCAACAAGGGCCAGAGGCCCCTCGCAAGCTACGGCGACGTCTTCGTTGAGACCGAGCCGACGGCACAAGTGCACCCAGCCTTTGGTGTCACGGAGAAGGACATCGTCGTCACTAAGCGCCGTATGAGCGCGTTCGCCGGCAGCGACCTGTCCGCCGTCATCACCGGCCTCGGCGTCTCGCGGCTCGTCCTCGCCGGCCTGACCACTGCGGGCGTCGTCCTCTCCACAGTGCGCTACGCCGGCGACTGCGACTTCGGCATCACAGTGCTCTCCGATGCATGCGCCGACCCCGAGGCAGACGTTCACGACTTCCTGATCGAGCGCGTCTTCCCCGTGCAGGCAGATGTCGTCACGGTCAAGGAGTGGGCGACCTCCCTCTGACCACCCGCAGTCGCCGCCGCTCGAGGGGGCCGTCAACCACGGGTCGGGGCTCGGTCGTCAAGGATCGGGCCCCGGCTTGTCACACCTCGGGCAAGAGGGAGGATCCGTTCGGCCGATCGTCCGGCCGCCGCCTCATGGGCGAGAGGGCCTTGGGCCCTCAGGGCTCGCGGCGTCGCGCCGGAGTGCCTTCAGCGAGGTTGACGGTGACGCGGCCCAAGGGCTTGATGACCGCTTCGACCCTGGCCCCGGCATGTACGGCACTGAGCTTCCCCAGCGCGCCCGAGAGGACCACCTGGCCCCCGAGGAGCGGATCACCGAACTCGCGAGCGCGCCGTGCGAGCCACGAGAGAGCGTTCAGCGGGTCGCCAAGGCATTCCCTGCCATCGCCCGACGCAACAAGGTCTCCGTCGACGCGCAGCCCCATCAGCACGTCCGCTGGCTCGAACTCGTCGAGCGACTTGCGGTCACGCCCCAAGACGAACAACCCGCTCGAGGCGTTGTCCGCCACTGTGTCGCCAAAGGAGATGTCCCAGTCCGAGATCCGGCTGTCGACGATCTCGAGAGCCGGAACAGCGAACGCCACCGCTGCCCGACATTGGGCGATGTCCAACGGCCCTTCGACCAGGTCGTCCTTCAGCACGAAGGCGACCTCGGCCTCCACTCGCGGCTGCAAGAGCCGTTCGTAGGGGACCACGTCTCCGTCATTGAATTTCATGTCGGCGAAGAGAACACCGAAGTCGGGTTGGTTCACGCCGAGTTGTATCTGAACCGCCTCCGAGGTGGCCCCGATCTTGCGCCCGATCACCGTGGTGCCAATCGCCCGTCGGGCGTTGCAGCGGGCCTGCACCAGATACGCGGCATCGATGTCGTCGGACCCGATCAGATCTCGCACGGGCGCGCATGGGATCCCGGTCGACGCCGCCAGCCACAGCCGCTCCGCCGCCTGGTCGATCGCCTGCTCCGTGACCATCGAGGCGAACGGTCGCCGCTCCTCCTCGCCCAGCGCCACGTCACGCTCCCTCGGGAGCGAGCTCCCGTTCAGTCAGGCTCTGGTCGTCCAGCGGATGTCCCCAGGTGCTCGTCACCGACTCGGTGTGCTGGCCGAGCGTCGGCGCCGGCTCGAGGTCCGGGGTGCGTCGACCGTCGAAGAGGAACGGTGCGCGCACCGTCCGGATGCGCCCCTGAGACGGGTGCCTGACCTCGGCGAACACCTTCTGGTCCCGCAGATGGGGATCGTCGAGCAGTTGCTCCAGGGAGTTGACCGGCGCGTGCGGAACGTCGATCTCCTCGAGCATCTCCAGCCACTCCGCCGTGCCGCGGAGGACAAGCTCATCGGCGACGAGAGCGTAGACCGCATCGATGTTCGCGGTCCGGCCGCCGAGGGTCGCGAATCGAGCGTCATCGACCAAGTCGACATGGCCGGTAGCGCGAAGGAAGGCGGCCCAGTGGCGGTCGGTGTAGAGCATCACGCTCACATAGCCGTCGCTGGTCCTGAAGGGTCGGCGGTACGGCGAGGCCGTCCGCGGGTAGAGGGCCGGACCGGACGGCGGCTCGAACGTGAGTCCTCCCAGCTGCTCGGCCGTGAGGAAGGCGACCATGGCCTCGAACATAGGAACGCGGACCACTCGCGGCGCCTGGCCCCGTCCACGCGACGTGAGCTCGGCGCAGATAGCTAGAGCCGCGTACATCCCTGCGGTCTTGTCGGCGACCGCCGTCCTGACGTATTCGGGTTCACGACCGTTGCCCTGGACCCAGGCCACTCCCGACATCGCCTGGATCGTGTCGTCATACGCGGGCCGCGCGGCGTAGGGGCCAGGACCGAAGCCGACGAGCTCGCACAGGACTGCGTTCGACCCGACCTCTGCGAGTCCGTCGGCCGTCAGTCCCACGCGCTCCGCCGCTTGGGGCCGCATGTTGTGCACCACGACGTCGTAGTGCGGAAGAGCCCGACGCAGCTGATCTCGATCCGCAGGCTCGCGCAGGTCGAGAATCACGGACCTCTTCCCCGCGTTGAGAGCAAGGAAGATCGGGGACATCTCCGCCTGCCGCCCCGGCGTCAGGTGTCGAACGACGTCACCTGACGCCGGTTCCACCTTGTCGACGCTCGCTCCGAGCTGCGCGAGCAGCAAGGTGCAGAACGGGCCCGACATCGTGCCCGTGAGGTCGAGGATCCGTACTCCATCGAGCGGTGCGCGCGCGAACGCAGCGTCGCCTACGCCGTTGTCCATTCGATCAGTCCTTACGCAGTGGGGCAGACAGCCGTGATCAGTAACCGGCTGGCGGCTCGTAGACGTCCTTGGCCCGAATCGTGCGGACGAAGGTGCGCGGCTGATGGTTTCCGGGCACGACCAACCCGTGCTCGATGCAGAACTCGACACCGAGCCCATCCGGAAGGCCCTCGAAGTAGAAGCCGATCGAGCCGGAGGTCTCGTGACGAATGAGGTCGTCACGCAGCTCGAGTCCGGCCCGACGCACGATTGCCCGCGCGCGCATGACGTCGTCGAACGTCTTGGTCTGGAAGCACACATGGTTGACGACCCGCGGGCCGGGTCGCCGCTGCAGCACGAGCGAGTGGTGAGCCCCGTTGGACGCGTGCAGGAAGGCCGTGGTGTCCTCGATGAAGTCGGAGACCCCGAAGCCGAGGACCCCGGTATAGAAGGCGAGGGCCTGGTCGAAGTCCGATGCCGAGACGGCGACGTGCAGGAGCTGGTCGACCTGAGCCCACTTCGGCTGTGCGCCGCCCGCGATCTTGGCCATGCCGGTGAAGATCTCGACCTCGGTGCCGTCCATGTCGACGAATCGGACGGCCTCAGTCACGAAGTCCTGGTCGAAGTTGCGAACGCGCTCATAGGCAACACCTGCCTCTGCGAGCGCCTTCTCCACCTCTTCGAAGGAACTGCCCCCGTCCAGCTCGAAGGCCATGCGCACGAGTCCGGCGGGCTTCGACGAGTCTTGTCGGACCTCGACCCAATGGTGATCCCCGTTACCGCCGAGGAAGGCCCTGCTAGCGGAGCGGCCGTTAAGTTGGAGTTGCCCCGGCCCCTCGAACAGCGAGACCGCGGCCTCGAGGTCCTCTACGTTGACGGTGATGTATCCCAGGCGTGAAACAAGCATCCCGACCCCTCGTCCTAACTCTGTCTACGATAATTATCGTATCGCCCCACGGCGAGAACTACAACGCCCCTCTGGTGGAATACCTGACCCTTGCGCCTCACGTTCGCGCGCCAAACGGATCTTTGACTACCATAGGAACGCTTGCCACCGAAGGCGTCCGCGTCGCTGGCGGGCCAATGAAGCCCTCGCGAGCGCCCCCAGGAAAGGGATCACCATGGCTGGACCGATATCGAGGCCGATGAAGCAGGCCGAGATCGTCGCTCGCGACCTCACCAACCAGATCGTCGTGGAAGACCTTCCGGAAGGGACGAAGCTGGCGAACGAGCGCGAGATGCTCGAGACCTATCAAGTCGGTCGCAGCACTCTGCGCGAGGCCCTTCGCTTGTTGGAGAGCCGCGGGGTGCTGACGATCCGCTCGGGGCGGGACGGAGGGCCGATTGTACGGCGACCCCGCGCCTCCGATCTCGGCGAGGCGCTGACGCTCCTGATGCAGTTCGAACGGGTGCCGTTCTCGGAGGTCTTCACGGCCCGACAGGCACTGGAACCACGGGTGACGAGGCTGGCAGCCGAAGGCATCGACGACGAGACCCTCGCCGCCCTTCACGACTCCAACGACAAGATGGCGGCTCATCTTGATGATCGCCATCTCTTCCGCGAGGAGAACCGGCGGTTCCACGAGTTGGTAGCGTCGGCCGCGCAGAGCCCCGTGCTCGAGATGTTCTGCGCAGCACTGGAGTCCGTTGCAGGCGGCATGGCCTTCGGTCAGGTGGCCGCGGAGTTCACCCATGAACAGCGTGCGACGGTCCTCGAAGCTCACCGCAACATCTTGAAGGCCCTCGTCGAGCGCGATCCCGATGCAGCCGAGGAGGCGATGCGGGTGCATCTCGAGGAGGGGATGGCGAACTGGAAGGCCGCCTACCACGATCTCTCGGCGCAGCCCGTCCAGTGGTCCCTTCTCCCGCCCCTCGGTTCTCGCTGACGATTCGCATCGAGGTTCGCACCGCCGCTGGGCGGTCAAGGCCGGGTTCGAACGAAAACCCTATGCATGATAGAGAGGATCCGTTAGATTCCCATCGGCTGCCTGCACCGCTCACGCCGATGAAAAAGGATCCAGGATGACCATCGAAGCCGATGTCCGCTACCTGCTGGACCGCCTCGCGATTCAAGACGTGCTCGCGCTGTACGCAGCGGGGCAGGACGACTTCCAGGGCGCCCACTTCGAGGGCACGGCCGCGACGTGGGCGCGAGTCTTCACCGATGATGCGATCGTCGACTACAGCGCCGGCGGCTGCGAGCCCGCTCCGTGGCGCGACATGCTCGCCTGGATGCGTGGGAGCTCCGATAAGACCGGGGTCATGACCGCAGCCTTCGACCGTTGGCAACACATGCTCGGGCTCCCGATCGTCACGATCGACGGCGACACCGCGACAGCTCGCCACGATCTACTGGCCACTCACACCTCGATCGACCAGAGCGACGGCGGCTACCACTTCTACGACGCCTGCACCTTCGTCGACCAACTGGTCCGAACCACGGACGGCTGGCGGATCAGGCACCGCAAGCTCTCGATCCACTGGGCCGGCGCACTGCAGGTTCGGATCAACGCCTTCCAGCCGGACCCGCTGCCGGCTGACAGGGGGACGGCGTAGCGCCCGTCGATGGCTTCGCCACATGTGGCGTGGGGACGCGTACGCCGTCGTCACCAGAACGCCCTTCGAAGGCTCTCTTGTCACTCATCGTGACCCACGTTACATTACTACTATGATCATGGTTCAGCGAAGGCGCCCCCGATGACGGACCCGAACTCGACCAGTAACGGTTCCTCGGGCGCCGCCGTGCTCAGAATCGCCAACCTGTCGAAGACATTCCCGGGCGTCCGCGCGCTCAAGAGCGTCAACCTGGAGATCGAACCCGGTGAGATCCATGCCCTCGTCGGCCAGAACGGGTCCGGTAAGTCGACGCTGATCAAGGTGTTGGCCGGTGTTCACCAACCGGATGAGGGCGGTGTGGCCTCGGTGAACGGTCGGGATCTCGCACTGGGCAACGCCAAAGCTGCCCACGAGCTGGGCATCCGATTCGTGCATCAGGACCTCGGACTCGTAGGCAACCTCGACGGCATTGACAACCTTGCCCTGGGATTCGGATATACGACTGGCGCCGGGGGCCGTATCAGGTGGTCGGCCCAGCGCGAGAAGGCCCGTGAGATCATCTCGCACGTCGTCGACGACTTCCCTGTCGACGCCCTCGCCTCCTCGCTCAGTGTCTTCCAGCGCACCGCCCTGGCGATCGCCCGAGCCCTCCAGGACTGGCGAGATAATGGCTCCCTACTGGTGCTCGATGAGCCCACCGCAACGATGCCCCGGGGTCAGGTCGAGCATCTCTTCACGTTGCTCCGCCGCATTCGCGACCGCGGTACGCCAGTGCTGTTAGTCACCCATCACCTCGAGGAGGTGTTCGGTGTGGCCGATCGGGTGACCGTTCTCCGAGACGGCGAGGTCATCACCACAACTCCCGCCAATGCCCTGGACACCGCCTCGCTGGTATCCCTGATGACCGGCGGTACCGACCGCGCACTCCAGCGACGCGAGTCTCCCGTCAGCGCGTCGAGCGAGGTCGTCATGAGCCTGCGCGGGGTCGACGGTGACGTGGTGGAGAGCCTCGACCTCGACGTGCACCGCGGTGAGATCTTGGGAATCGCCGGCCTCAGCGGATCGGGCCGCGAGGAGATCTGTTCGTTGGTGTTCGGCTCTGCTCGCCGTGGTGGCGAGGTGGCGGTCAAAGGCAAGGTAGTCCGCCCGATGCGGCCCGAGGAGAGCATTCGATGCGGCGTGGGCCTCGTCCCCGCCGACCGACACCGGCAGGGCCTCGTGATGACCCAGTCGGTGCGCCGAAACCTGACCCTCAGCAGCCTCGTCGACTTCGTCAAGTGGGGCCGCGTGCGACAGGCACCCGAGATCAAGGCCGCCGAGCAGGCCGTCGAGCGGTTCAGCGTGAAGACTCCGTCGACGGAGTCCCCTGTCGCGGCCCTGTCCGGTGGGAACCAGCAGAAGGTCGTGCTCGCCAAGTGGCTGCGCACCCACCCCACCGTGCTCCTCCTGGACGAGCCCACCCAAGGCGTCGACGTCGCAGCACAGGCCGACCTCCACCGACTACTCCTCGAAGCAGCGGACAACGGCACGGCGATCCTGGTCTGCAGTTCCGACGAGCTCGAGCTCAGCGCGATCTGCGACCGCGTCGTCGTGATGAGCCAAGGCCGTGTCAAGGCCGAGCTGTCGCGCGCCGAGGCCACGGCCGAACGCATCTTCGAGGCCACCATCGAAACCGTTTCTGCATCATGACCAACATCTCCCCGTCCACGACCGACTTCCACAGCACGAATGAGTGATGACATGACCAGTTCAGTGGAGAATCCTCCGACGGCTAGCACCGCGGATCGCTCAACGTCCAGCAAGCCACGCAAGTCACTGAGCCACCGACTGGCGGTCGACCGATTCTCAGGTGTCTACATCATTCTCGTCCTGCTGCTCGTCTTCAGCTTCTGGATCCCGGAGACATTCAGAACGGAGGCGAACGTCCGAGTGCTCCTGGCCAGCCAGGCCATCACGGGCATCATCGCGCTCGCGGCGACGATCTGCCTGATCTCCGGCGTCTTCGACCTGTCGATCGCCGCGACGATGTCGCTGTCGATCAGCGTCGTGGGCAAGCTGCAGGCAGCCGCCGGCATCAACTGGCTGCTCGCGGTAGCAATCGCGCTGGCCATCGGAGCCCTCGTCGGCTGTGCGAACGCACTCGTCGTCACGCGCTTCAAGATCGACCCGGTCATCGGCACGCTTGCCATGTCGTCCATCCTCGCGGCGGTCTCGTATTGGATCGCGAGCGGCGAGACGATCCTCTACGGCATCGACCCCACGTTCACGTCGCTCGGCGGCGTCGGCCCCCTTGGCATACCTGCGCCGGTCTACTACATGCTGGGGATCGCACTGATCGCCTGGTATGTGCTCGAGCACACGCCAGCCGGCCGCTTCGTGTATGCCGCCGGCGGCAATCCCGAGGCCGCCCGACTCAGCGGCGTAAATGTCACCTTCGTGACGTGGCGAGCACTGATCGCCTCGGGTGTCCTTGCCGCCGCGGCCGGCGTGGTCCTGACGATGCAGCTGGGGACAGCCCCGTATGCCGGTGGCTTGCCCTACCTGCTCCCTGCGTACGCCGCCGCATTCCTGGGCTCGACGCAGATCGAGCCCGGCCGTTTCAACATCGCCGGCACCGTCGTTGCCATGTACATCGTGGCGGTCGCCGTGCGCGGCCTCCAGTTGAAGTATCCGGACTCACCGTGGATCGCCGACCTGGTCCAGGGCGTGATCCTGTTGGTGGCCGTCGGCTTCGCCGTCTGGGCAGCGCGAAAGCGAGTGAGTCGGGCCTAACCTGACTCCCGCAGTACTCGAGGGGCTCGGCGATCCACGTGGTCGCCGAACCCCTCGAGTGCTTCTACGGCTGCGCTCGATGCAGGACCGGATCGACGTCGCCGATCCAGCCCGTCACAGACCGGCGTCGTCCTTAGATGCGATCGGCGCTTAACACGTCCCGCGGGGAAGGTACGTCTGACTCGCATACGTCCGATTCCTGCATCCCTGCGCCCAGTAGCTTCATCCATCGACGCGTTACAGCCGGTCGGACCCTCCCGGTACAGAGCGCGCGCCCGAGCATCCTCGTGATGGAGCCGACCGTGAGCCCGGTCCGAGCCAGGGAGTAGGCGGGTCTTCAGCGCCGTCCCAGGACTCTCGGCGCAACGGGAATGGCCGGACGACCTGGGGGTCGTCCGGCCATTCGGTTGGCGTGAGCCAGGCTCAGCTCACGTTCCAGAGACCCTTGTAGAGCTCGGCGATGTTCGACGGGACAGTGGGAACGCCCTCGCCGTCCGGCACGTTCTCCTTGGTGAGGAGCGCGAGCGGGTATCCGCCGGTGTCCTTCTGGAGCGCGCCAGTGGCAGCAATGCGTGCCGCCATGTCATCGGTGTCGAGGCCGTTGACGTACGAGGACTGCAACACCCACCACGCGTTGGTGCCGGCGCGCAGATCCGCGATGCTGTTGTCGTTCGGGACCTGGCCGAAGATCTTGACGTCATCCAGACCAGCCGTCTTGAGCGCCTGCGCCAGGCCACCGGCGATGTCGCCGATCACGGTGTAGGCGTACTTGGTCGAGGTGTCGGCCTGGAGTTTCGAGACCATCTGCTGGGTCGCCTTGGGGGTGCCGATGTCCTGCGGCTGGATCTTGACCACGCTCACCTTGCAGTCCGGGCAATTCTGCCGGACGACCGACTGATACTCGTTGTCGCTCACGTCGATGATGGGGTAGTCCAGGCTGAAGACGACGGTATTTCCCTTGCAGCCGGAGTCCGCGAGCATCTTGTTCGCGTGGATGTCGGCGATGAGCTTGGCGGTCTCAGTGGCGTTGCCCACGCCAGCGAGGCCCGGGCTCGAGACCGGGGTGTCGGTCGTCGAGTTGATGACGACGTTAATACCAGCTGCCTTGGCTGCATCGATCTGCTTCTGGGCAACGGCGGCGGGCAAGCCGGACCACGAGACGAAGTCGGGCTTCTGCGCGATCACGGTATCGAGCTTCGCCAAGAAGTCAGGCACCGTGTTGTCGTAGACGACCGACTTCGCGGTCCAGCCCAGCGCCTTAGCACCTTCTTCGACACCCTTGAAGGTGGACGCCGTCGCCGGGAAGTTCTGCCGGATGTAGACGAGCGTCTTGCCGGCCGGGGGCGCCTTGTCCAGCTTGGTGTATCGGGCCGGCGGCGAGGCGGGCAGTGCGGTGGGGAACTTCTCCCAGTCGGCGAGGAACGCGTCGGCCTTGTCGACGCACGCCTTGGCGGCCGACGAGGTCGGTTTCGTCTCGCTCCCGCTGGAGTTGGCGTCAGAGCCGGAGCCGCAGCCGGAGAGCAGGAGTGTTCCTGTCGTGGCCGTGGCAGCAAGCGCCAGCCATCGTGCGGCGCCTCGGGGCTTGGTGATCATCGGGGTATGTCCTCCTGGTCTACTTGCCGGGCGGCCGTGACCCGAGTCTCCTGATATGGCCTCCTGTGACCCAGCGCACATATCCTATGCCTATCATGACTATGAATACCAGACCTACAGAGTACAGATGCGCGTCGCCACATCGACCGCCTCCGTGGCCGCTCACCTGCCAGCCTCGTGAGGACTTCAACTAGGGCGGAGATCAAGTGGCGAGCGTCTACTCTATGATTGATAATCACATATCCTGTGCACTGCAGGGTGAGCCCGATTCAGGGGACGAGATGCCCAGACCAGCCGGACGACCGCTCAAGCAATCAGAGATCATCGCCCGAGCGCTCACCGCCCAGATCGTCTCGGAGCGACTTCCCGAGGGAACGCGCCTGCCGAACGAGCGCGAGATGCTCGAATCGTTCCAGATCGGTCGCAGCACACTTCGCGAGGCGCTGCGCCTCCTGGAAAGTCGGGGCGTGCTCACCATCCGATCCGGTCGAGATGGCGGCCCGATCGTGCGTAGTCCGAAGGCGTCGGATCTGGGCGAGGCGCTCACACTGCTCCTCCAGTTCGAGAAGGTGTCGTTCTCGGAGGTGTTCTACGCCCGCCAGGTCCTGGAGCCGTTGGTCGCCCGCCTCGCCGCGCAGCAAGTCTCGCTCGACACCCTCGCCGCACTCGACGCGAGCAACGCGCGCATGGCCACCAACATTCAGGACCGCGAGGTGTTCCGCGAGGAGACGATCAACTTCCACAGCTTGATCGCCTCCTCGGCCGAATGCCCAGTCTTGGAGCTCCTCGTCGGGGCCCTCGAGTCGGTGGCAGGTGGCTTGGCATACGGCGCAGTTCCCGCGAACTTCACCGACCAACAACGAGCCCGGGCGCTCGCGGCCCATGAGGAGATCGCCGAGAGTCTACGGACCGGCTCTCCGGAAGATGCCGAGGTCGCCATGGCCACTCATCTGCTCGAGGGTGGCGAATCGTGGCGCGTTGCCTATGCGGACCTTAACCAGGTGCCGGTGGAATGGGCTTCGATCGATGCGAGATATTCCTCCTAGCGGGCGACCGATGAACAGCAGCGGAAGCCTGGCCGAGACGGGCGCTGATGCCCGTGCGACAGTCGTGGTCACACCCGTCGCCGGAGGTCCCGTCGGGCCCACCGGCGGCCAGTACACTTCGGCTATGGCGCGGCAGACGACTTCGGCCCTCGCCATTGATTTCGCGCGAGTCATCACACGCATGCGAGCGCGTCTACGCCGCGAGCAGTCCTCGTTGACCAACCGAAGCCTGTCGCAGCTCGCTGTCCTCGGCCGGATCGCCGAGGACCAACCCATCACCGCAACTGACGTCGCCGCCGCCGAGCACGTCAGGCAGCAGTCGGTGGCCGAAATCGTGACGACGCTGCGCGCGCAGGGGCTGGTGCAGGGAGAACCCCATCCTCGAGATCGCCGCAAGCTACTGCTGTCCTTGACTCCCCAGGGTCAGGAGTACGTCGAGTCGATCCAGGCCTACCGCGGCGCTTGGCTTGCTCGGGCGATCGATATGCACGTGAGCGCTGAGGAGCGCGAGACGCTGGCCAGGGCGGTCACCATCATGGCCAGGCTGGCCGATGCCCAGGTCCCTCCCCTCGACTGAGACCCGCACTCGCCCCTCACCAGCTGCGGTGAGACAGGCTCCCATCCTCAGATCGCGCCATCTCGTCGCTCCGCCACAGGGATCCGATCGGCGGGGTCTCAGTCCTCGAGCAGGAACTTGAGGGTGACCTCGTTGTACTCGTCGGGCTGCTCGAAGTGAGGCCAGTGCGCCGCATTCTCGATGAGGTGGAATCGGACGTCCGGTATGTACGAAAAGCCTGCCCGGGCATCCTCCCAGGAGTGGATTGGGTTGTGGTCGGTCCAGACCACCTGTGTCGGCGCGTTGATCGTTGCGACCCGCTCGGGCGTGAGCCAATAGTTGGCTGCGTCCTCAGGGTCGAAGAGCCGGCTGAAGAGCTTCGTCAGCGAGCTCTTGATGCCAGGACGCTCATAGATCGCCTGCCGGATCCTGACGAGCTCATCAGGCATCGACGCCGGGTCGTAGACGAGCCACTCCATCCGGCTCCGGACCGAGTCGAAGTCCGTCCTCTCGAGCGACGCCTTGGTCCGCGCCATCAGGTCGGTGACATCACTCTGGTGCTTCGGGTCGGTCGCCGGCAGACCGCCTCCGGTGTTGAGGATCAGTTTGTGGACCCGCTCCGGATGCTTGATGGCAACCCAGGAGGCGACTCGGCCCCCGAAGGATTCCCCGCTGAAGTCCGCCTTGTCGATCCCGGCGACATCCATGAACTTGACGACGTGCTCGATGACATCGCTGGTGAAGTAATCGCAGTCCTCCGGCGTGTCGGTGAAGCCCTGGCCGAGCATGTCGAGCGCATAGTTGCGCCGATACGGCGCATGGGCGCCGAGGTTGCGCACATAGGTCTCAGCGTGGCCCCCTCCGCCATGCAACCAGATCATCGGCGAGCCCTCGCCCGCCTCGATCACGCGCGTGCGAACCCCGTCGACGTCATAGAACTTCTGACCGAACCCGAGGTCGAGCAACTCGTGCCAGACCGTCCACTCATCAGACATGTACTTCCTTCCAACACTGTATTCATGGGAGCGGGCGTGGATCGCGCCCAGCGCCGGCACGGCGGGCGTCAGCGCACCATCGTCCGGCCGCCGTCGATGGCCAGCGTCTGCCCCGTGATGAAACGGGCACCAGGGCTTGCCAGGAACATGAGCAGCGGCGCGAGATGGCGCTGGACGTCGCCTAGCGCGCCGTCGATCGGCGTCACGTCGCGAAGCCTCTGCTCGGCGCGAGCGCGCTGCTCCGGGCTCATGTTGGCTCGGTGATCGGCCGCCATCGGCGTCTCGATGCCGGGGCATATCGAGTTGACGGTGATGCCGTAGGCGCCCCATTCCATCGCCGCACTCCGTGTCCAGCCGAGCACAGCCGCCTTGCTCGCCGCGTAGTCGGCACCGCCCGCGAACCCGCGAACACCGGCCCCGGAGGCGAAGTTGACGATGGCGCCGCCATGGTTCTTTAGGTGACGGAATGCCGCTTGGTTCGTCAGCAATGTGCCGAGGGTGTTGACCGTCATTTGGCGCTGCCAATCGTCCGCCGTGATCTCCTCGGCCTTCGCGTGCAGCATGATCGCCGCCAGGTGGACAAGGACATCGAGACCGTCGAGAACGTCTGTCAGCTCTGAAAACGCGGCATCGACGCTCGCCGCGACGGTGACGTCGCAACGCGAGAACGCCGCGGCGTCGGTCACGGGATCGCCGTTCGGTGCCCCGTGGTGCTCGCATCGGTCCTGATTGTCGAGATACCCGACCCGGGCGCCGGCCTCGACATAGGCGTTCACCAGGGCGGCCCCGATGCCCTGAGCACCGCCGGTGACGATCACTCGACGACCTTGCAGCATGTACTCATCCCTCTCCCGGAAACGTTGGCCACGACTAGAAGGTCACGGTCCCACCGTCGATCTTGAGCACCGACCCCGTGGTGAACGTCGACGCGTCGCTGGCCAGATAGAGCACCGCACTGGCCACCTCTTCGACGGTGCCGCGGCGGCCGAGCGGCGTGCGGGCGGCGAACCTTTCGGCATCAGGATCGAGGGCACGCCCCCCTGTTCGTTCACCGACCATGCCCGGCGCGATCGCGTTGACACGGATGCCGTGCCTCGCCCAGTCCTGCGCGAGCACCATCGTCACGCCGTACAGAGCGAGCTTCGAGGAGCGGTAGAGGAGAAGCTCGGGTCCACCCGTCCACATGCCCACCGAGAGGACGTTGATCAGGCTTCCGTGCCCGCTGGCCGCCAAGTGAGGGAACGCAGCCTGAGCGAGGAAGAACGGGCCTCGTGCATTGGCAGCGTGGATTTCGTCATAATCGGCAGGGGTGATCGCCGCCGGACTCTTAGGCCGGTTGACGCCCGCATTGTTCACGAGGATGTCAAGTCGCCCGAAGCGATCGATCACATCGCTCAGGATCTGCTCGTGATCGTCGACGGCGGAGACGTCCCCGACAACGGGCAGTGAGACACGCCCCACGGAGTCGATCTCCGCGGCCGCGGCCGTGATCGTCTGCGGGTCGCGGCCCACCATGGCCACGTCGGCCCCCGCTTGGGCAAGGGCCTTCGCCATCCCGAGCCCGAGATTGCGGGACGCACCCGTCACCAGGGCTACGCGTCCGGTCAGCTTGTAGGCAGAGAGCTGCCCTGGGCGGTCCTGAGCGGCAGCCACGTCTTGGTCTCCTTCCGGGCGGAGCCGGTCCGCAAAGGATCAACATGGCGTCCGCCACAGTTAATATGCTAATTGTAGTTATGGTGTGTCAACCCTTCCTCTGCTACCCAACGGCACCCGCTTTTGAGGAGACCTGATGTTCCCGCTGCTGCGAGAAGACTCGGCGAAGTCATCCTGGATCGATGTGACCTCGACCGAGCTCGCCTCGCTGGCAGCCGACGCTCGCCAAGAGCTCGATGCTGCGAACCGCGAGAACCGCTTCCCGCGCGAGGTCTACCGGGAGCTCGGGCGTCGTGGCTACGTCGGTGTGATGGCCCCGGCCGCATGGGGCGGTTCTGGCGGTGGAGTCGCTGAGTACGTCGTAGTCAACGAGGAGATCGCTCGCCATGGGCTGGTGCCGAGCCAGGTGGCCAGCCAGGGCGTGCGGTGGCTGCTCGACTGGGGCACCGACGAGCAGAAGGATCAGTGGCTTCGCGGCATCGCCGTCGGCGACTTGGTCTTCTCAGAGTCCATCAGTGAGAAGCAGGCCGGCTCGTCGTTCAGGAAGATGCGAGCCACCGCTGTCCGGGATGGCGGCGACTGGATCCTCAACGGCAGCAAGACCCACGTGAACCTGGGCGCGGACTCCGACGTGACTCTCGTCTACGCCATGGCTCCCGAGGGGCTCACGAGCTTCCTCGTCGACACCTCGCTCCCCGGCGTTCGAAGGCGGGTGACCGAGGCCATCGGCTCCCGCCTCATCCCTACCTCCGACGTCGGGTTCGAAGGCGTGCGAGTCCCTGCCGGCGCAATCCTGGGCGAGCCAGGGAGGGGCATGGACACCTTCCTGTCCACGTTCAACGTGAGCCGGCTGGGCAACGCCTCAGACCTCATTGGGCTCGGACGTCGGGCGCTGCATCTCGGGCTCGAGTACGGCCGAGATCGAGAGGTCGGCGACGTCACGGTGACCGACTTCCAAGGCGTCCAATGGATGGTGGCGAACGCCTGGACCGCTCTTCAGGCGGCCTCGCTTGCGCGCGACCACGGCGCACTGACCCACGAAGCAGGCGCTGACATCGCACTCCACACGTCGACGGCTAAGAAGTTGGCGGCGGCCGCGGCGGAGCTGGCCAGCGAGGCGTCCTACACCCTTACCGGCGGCCACGGTTTGTACTGCGACCAGCCCTTGACGGACATTGCGAACGACATCAAGGTCTACAAGGTCGCCGGTGGGTCGGTCGAGATTCTGCGCAATCACATCGCGCGGCGTGTTCTCGAGGACCCCGGACACGAGGGCCTGGCATGACCGGCAATCTCGCCGAAGTCATCGTCGCCACCGCGAAGGCCCGGCCCGATCTCCGGATCGGCATCCTCGGCGACGAGCTCCGATTGGATGACGCGCTCGCGCTGGCAGCGGGACGAGCAGTCGAGATGCTCGACTCCGGACTCTCGCCCGGTGACCGAGTGGCGATGATTGCGCACAACAGCACGGACTACATCGTCACGTGGCTCGGCTCCCTGTTAGCCGGTACCCCCGTCGCGTTGGTCAATCCCACGTACCCAGCCGCACTGATCGAGGAGATGCTGGATCCTCTCGTTCCGCAGGTCGTCATGGACCATCACGCGATCATGGGCAGCCGGACCACCGATAGGCAGTCGTCCGAGCGGGGCCTCCCGGGCCTTACGGTCTCGCCTCATGCGGTGGTGTCCTATATGCACACATCGGGGACGAGCGGGCTGCCGAAGTTCTGCGCTCAGAGCGGGTCGTACTTCCTACGCCTCGCCCGCGTGATGGCGAATGTGCTTGAGCTCGACAGGGTCGACAGGGTGCTCGCCCCGCTGCCGCTCTACCACGTCAACCCTCTGGGGTACGGCGTGATCCCGGCCCTCCTGGCGGGCGCCGACGCCTTGACGGTTCGTCGCTTCTCGGCGAGCTCGTTCTGGCCCGACGTCGTGGGCGCCGGCGTGAGCGTGTGCATACTGCATGCCCCCCCGGTGGAGATCCTCAAGCGGCGCACCACGCCCGACGCCGCGGCAGGGCATCGGATTCGCGCCATGTTCTATGCCGACGCCGAGTTCCAGCGTGCCTTCGGGATCCCGAAGGCTGTCTCGGCTTACGGCTCGACCGAGCTCGGTGGAGTCAGCCATCTCACCTGTTGGTCGACCGCTGGCGAGATATCCCCTGACGCCGGCCGTCACGGCGGGAAGGTTCGCGAAGACTTGGAGTGGAGGCTCCGTCCCGACGGAACCATCCTCGTGCGGGAGCTCGAGCCCGGTGCCATGTTCGACGGCTACGTCGTTCCCGGTGGCATTGACTCGGCACGCGATGCCGACGGATGGTTCGACACGGGCGACCTCGGCCTCGACGACGGGGAAGGAGGGCTCGTCTTCCTCGAACGCCAGTCAGAGTCGATCCGGGTCAAGGGCGAGTTCGTCCCCATCCCGTTCGTTGAGGGCCGGCTCACCAAGGTCGATGGACTCGACGACTACGCCGTCTGGAAACGGTCCAGCGAGATGGTCGATGAGGAGGTCGTCGCTTACGTCGTGGCGCCCGCCATCCCGGTCGAGTCGATTCGCCGGGAGGTCGCCGACCTGCCCACGTTCATGCGTCCGGTCGCCGTCGCGCGGGTCGAATCCCTCCCTCGTGACGCCGCTGCCGGCAAGGTGCAGCGGCGCCGCCTCCACGAACAGCCGGTGCTCGAGTGGGCGGTCCTGTGACCGCGCAGCCGGCCGAGCGGCCGTCGTGGGCCGAAGGGATGACGGATCTTCACGTCCACGCCTCACCCAGCCTCATGCCACGACATGGGAACGACGGAGAGACCGTGGCGGCGGAGCAGGCACAGGGGATCTCGACGATCGTCTTGAAGGCACACGAAGGCAGCACGGTCGAGCGAGCAGCGCTCGCCGGCGAGAACGTGTACGGCGGAATCGTGCTCAACAGCCCCGTCGGGGGCGCCAATCCCGACGCGGTCGAGGTCGCCGCTCGCCTCGGCGGGCGCGTCGTGTGGATGCCGACCGTCTCGTCACCCAACCACCAGGCGTCGTCACGCTCCCCCGAGCTCGCAGTCCATTCGCACGTCACCCTTCGAGCCGTCGGCGTCGTGGAGGACGGCAGACTGCGAGCGGAGTGGTACGACGTCCTCGACGCGGTCGCCCATCATGATCTGTTGCTCGGCAGTGGCCACCTCAGCGTCGAGGAGACCGTCGTGGTCTTCACCGAAGCGAGGAAGCGGGGCGTCGAGCGACTGCTGGTGAACCATCCGAAGATGGCGTTCATGCATTGGGCCGACCCGCTTGGCCCGGAGTTGAGACGACTTGGAGCCCATCTCGAGCTCGGGATCCTTCCGGACCTTCTGACCGATCCGCCCGACGCGTCACTGTCGCTGGTCGGCCACTACCCGAACGAGCTCCTCGTCTTCGGGGCCGACCTCGGCCACGCGGACCATCCTGCGCCAGCAGAGATCGTGCCTGGCTGGCTCCGCAAGCTGGAGCGGCACGCCGGCGCCAAAGCAGCGGCAGCCATCACCACCGGCAACTCGCGCCAGCTCCTCGCCCGGTGAACGCGAGCGTCACCAGGCCATGAACAGAATCTCGTCACGGGTGTAGTGGTGGTCGGGGTGCTTCTGCTTGAGGTGCTCTTGCGCCGCGGCGACGAGCTCGTTCTCGTCAGCACCCTTGATCAGCTCGCCACACGGGCAGTTGAGATGCGTCTTCATGGCTTTTCAACCTCTTCTCGATTTCTCTGTCGGCCGAACCACTCGGCCGACGTGATACGTAGGCTCTGGCGCTTGGCCGATCAGCGACCTTGCCAATGCGGCTCGCGCTTCTCAAGGAAGGCAGCGATGCCCTCTTGACGGTCCTCGGAGAGATAGGGGTTCGGCCCGACGTCGAGGGTCACCGCCGCCATCAGCGGAAGGGCTTGACCCTTGACCATCAGTTCCTTCATCCGCCGCAGACTCAGTGGCGCGTTCCGCGCAATTGCCTCGGCGTACTGGATGGCCGCTTCGCGGACCTCACCGGGTGCCACGATCCGCTGCACCAGCCCCCACGGTTGAAGCTCCTCCACCGGCACGAGCCGGCCGGTGAAGAGCAGATCCGAGGCAACGCCTCTCGGCACGCGGCGAGAGAGCGCAGTCGTGCCGAACGAGCCGGCCATGCCGACCTTGGCCTCAGGCATGCCGACCTGGCTCCCACCCACCGCGAACACGACATCACAGGCAAGCGCGAGCTCGAACCCGCCTCCGACCGCGGCGCCGTTCAGGGCGGCGATGGTCGGCTTGTACGTCGTCGACAACACGTCCCACACCGAGCGCTCGGCGCCGGCATAGGGGCCCCGCCACTGACCCGGCAACGAACGGATCTCCTTCAGATCAACACCGGGGCAGAATGTGCGGTCTCCCACGGCCGTCAACACGATGACCGACACGTCGTCATCGGACCCTGCGTCGAGCAGCGCCTCGACAAGCGACGACTGAAGGCTCATCGACAGGGCGTTCAGGCTCTCGGGCCGGTTCAAGGTGAGGACACGTACCCGCCCGACCTGTTCGACGAGAAGCTCCTGCGACATCGACCCTCCCCCGCTCATCATGCCGTCGACGTCACGGCAGCACGTGGGCCTCGGCGGTGAAGTTAGCCGACTTCACCTCGAGGAACTCCTCGATGCCGTAGACCCCGAACTCGCGGCCGTATCCCGACTGCTTGTAGCCCCCGAAAGGGGCGTCGATGTTCAGCCGGCCGCCGTTGACGCCGACAAGTCCGACTCTGAGCCGCTTCGCGATCTGAGCCGCATCGGCGCCCCAGACCGCTCCGGTCAAGCCGTAATCGGAGTCGTTGGCGATCTCAACCGCCTGGTCCACGTCGTCGTAGCCGATGATCGAGAGCACCGGCCCGAAGATCTCCTCGCGCGCAACCGTCATCGACGAGGTGACGTCGGAGAGCACCGTCGGCGCGACGTAGTGGCCGACCTGAGGCACCTCGGCGTCGGGTCCGCCGACGACCAGCCGAGCTCCTTCGGCGATGCCCGCCTGGATGAAGCCGAGCACGCGTTGCTTGTGGTCATCCGAAACCACCGGCCCCATCGTGGTCGACTCGTCGGAGGGGTCACCGACCGTGAGACTCTGCGCGAACTCCGCAGCCGCAGCCTCTGCCTCGGCGACCGTATCGTTCGGCACGATGAGCCGCGTGAGTGAGGCGCACACCTGACCGGAGTTGCCGAAGCAGCGCGCGGCCGTGGCCTTCGCGACCGCAGCGATGTCCGCGTCGGGTAGGGCGATCGATGGACCCTTGCCACCCAGCTCCAGAGAGACACGCTTGATCGTCGCCGCACCGGTCGCCGCTATCCTGCGCCCGACCGGGGTCGACCCGGTGAAGGAGACTGCGTCGACCTGTCGGTCGGCGACCAACGCCTCGCCGACCGTGTCACCGCGACCGGTCACGATGTTGAGTGCCCCGGCCGGAAGACCCGCTTCGCTGAACGCATCGGCTAGGACATAGGTGTTGAGCGGCGCGAGCTCCGACGGCTTGAGGATCACCGTGCAGCCGGCGAGCAGAGCGGCGCCGACCTTGGCAACCGCCTGGTGCAGGGGGAAGTTCCACGGCGTGATCGCCACAACGACGCCCATCGGCTCGCGGTACACCGCGGTCGAGCCGATCTGCGATGACCACTCGACCTTCTCAGCGGCCCTTGCGAGCGCGTCGAGCACCTCGACCGAACGTCCCACCTGCGTCGTCTTCGTCAAGCTCACCGGGGATCCGAGCTCGGCGGTGATCGTCTCGGCAACCTCGGCCGCCTTCGTCTCGATCACGCGCGCGGCTGCGCGAACGACCCTGATGCGCTCCTGGACCGGTGTCCTCGACCAGGCGTCGAACGCACCCCGAGCCGCCTTCACGGCCGCCTCCGCGTCCGCCGGCGACCCGGCTGCCACCTCAGCGAGCACCTCGGTGGTCGTCGGGTTCTCGACCGCGATCCGCTCTGCGCTCGCGGAGGGGACCCACTCCCCTCCGACGTACTGCAACCCTGCGCGGTCGAGACCGATCATCACTTCTCCGTCCAGTACTGCACGACACTGATCCCGCCCACCAGGTCCAGGTCCTTCAGGGTCTCGCGCACGACGTCGTGGGCCGGATGCTTGCCGTAGGCCTGCCAGCCTTCAGCGTCGTCGAAGTCGGCGACGAGCGCCCAGTTCGCACCGCCCGGACGGACACCGGCGTCCGGACCGTGCGAGAACGCGCGAACCGTCGGCGCCTGAGCTCCGAGGTCGTCGTGGACCTTCTTGAACAGGGCGAGGTCCTCCTCCGAGGGCTCCCGCTTCCAGGTCATCTGTACGACGTGACGAAAGATCATCTGTTCCTCCTGTGCGATGGACGACGGCCGAGGGACACTCCAGGCGACCCGCCGCATATCCTTCCCGAGAATCTGTGCGTATGGTATCTATGTTTTTCCACAGTGGCAACGCTCGCAGCACTACGGGCAATGTTCGCTCCGAGCAGGAGGTAACCCCATGCCAGAGCCCCTTCGATTCGTGTTCGGTGGGAGCTACGACCGCGTCGCCAACCTGCCTGCGGTGGCCGCCGCGAGCGGTCTCGACATCGAGAATCACATCGTCTCGAGCCCCAAGGACGCCTTCGCATTGTTGTCCTCGGGCGAGGGCGGGTTCGCCGGGGGCGAGCTCTCCTCGTCGTTCTACATGACGATGCGATCGAAGCTCGGTGACGACTGCCCGCTGGCCGGCCTTCCGGTCTGGATCTCGCGGTCGTTCCGTCACAGCAACGTGTGGGTCCGCGAAGACTCAGAGCTCGAGAGCCCCGCTCAGCTCGCCGGCAAGACGATCGCGCTCCCTGAGTACGGCATGACCATGGCCGTCTGGCTTCGAGGCACGTTCCAGGACGAGTACGGCGTCAAACCGACAGACGTCTCCTGGATCACCCACCGCGCTCCCGTCGGCCTCGACGAGGCGACACTGAAGCTCCCGACGGATGTCGACATCTCGCCGGCGCCCGACGCCAGCAGCCTGCCCGCGCTTCTGCGCGACGGCGTCGCGGACGCCTGGATCGGCGCCGGGACCTACCCTCCGCCACCCGGTATCCGCCGACTGTTCCTCGACGCACCGGCGGTCGAACGCGACTACTACCGGCGCACGAGCATCTTTCCCGTGATGCACACCCTGGTCGTGCGACGCGAGGTCCTCGCCTCTGATCCGCTCCTGGCACAGCGACTCGTTGACGCCTTCGAAGAGACCAAGCGTCTCGCGATCGAGAAGCTGTGGTCGACGAGCGTCTCCTACCCGACGATGCCGTGGACTCTCGCCGCCGTCGAGGAGCAGTACGCCGTCATGGGGGGCGACCCGTGGCCCTACGGGCTGGAACGAAACCAGCCGACCACGGCCGCACTCGGGCGATACCTGCGCGAGCAGGAGCTCGTCTGGGCCGACCTGCCGATCGAGGACTACTTCCTGCCCATCGAGCCGAGCAACCGCGAAGCGACAGCCTGATCCGTGCGAGCCCGGATCGGCTCTGTCAGCTCTGCAGCAGACGATGCCCGCAACCTTGGTTGCGGGCATCGTGGCTGTGAGGGCTACTTCTGGCCGGCGCACTCCGGGTGGACGCCGGCCTCGCGGAAGGGCGCCGCGAGCTCGAGTGTGCAGACCGAGCAGCGCGGAGCTGGCGTATAGGCGTCCCCGAGCGAGTCGAGGTAGCTGTCGCGTCGCTCGATCCTCCGGACGGTCGTGGTGGCGGCAACCGAAGCCAGCGGCAGCACGAGACCTGCCTGCCCCGCGGCGGAAGCGAACGAGCTGAGGTCCTTCTCGAACACCAACTCGGCGGGTGTCGTGCCCGGCGGGTTGTTGCGGCGGATGCGGTCCTGGAGGCCCCAGGCACGGATCTGCTTCGAGTCTGCCGAGCTCGTGGTGAGCACCGTGACGAGGTCGTCCTCATCGATGCCGTACGCCCGCGCGAAGTCGGTCGCCTCGAGCATCAGGTTATAGCTCGACATCGTCATGAAGTTGACGGCGAGCTTGACCGCCGAGCCGGCACCTGCGGGACCGCAGTGGAACAGCTCACGCCCGATCGCGTCGAAGACCGGCCAGACCGTACTGACGGTCTCGTCGCTGCCACCGATCATGACCGTGAGGTCGCCGGTCTTCGCGCGCGCCACGCCGCCGGCCACTGCGGCGTCGACGATGGCGATGTCCTTGAAGGCCGGGTCGGCCCCGAGGGCTTGCACGAATGCGGGCGTCACAGTGCTGTGGATGATGACGGCCCGCGCGTGCCCGACAGCGACCACCTGCTCGACGACGTCGCGCACCTGAGCCTCGTTGAGGACCACTACGCCGACCACGTCGACAAGGCCGGCGAGCTCCGCCACCGAGCCACATGCCTTAGCGCCCCGCTCTTCGAGGGCCTGCGCCGGCTCAGGCCGCACGTCGTAGACGAACGTATCGATCCCGGCCCTCACGATGGAGGCGGCGATCTGCTCCCCCATGTTTCCCAGTCCGACAATGCCAACCTTCACGCCATTCCTCCATCTGCTTCTGTGTGGCGATGCCGGCCGAACGACGCGGCACCCGATTCGGGCGAGAACCCGTGCAAGTTCAGACGCTCACCGGTGACCGAGACGCCGAGGGTCTTGAGCTCGGTGAAGCTCAAGATCCCTTCCGCTCCCCGCTCGCGCCCTTGGCCGGAGTCGCCGGACCCGCCGAAGGGCGCATCGAGCCGGAGCCTGGAACTGTTCACCGTCGCTTGTCCCGCGCGGATTCGTCGCGCCACTCCTCGCCCGCGTTCGGCGTCGCCCGACCAGACGGCCGCAGCGAGGCCGTAGGCGCAGTCGTTCGCGATCCGGACGGCGTCGTCCTCGTTGTCGTACGGCACGATGCACAGCACAGGCCCGAACACCTCGTACCGGGCCACCTCCATGTGCGGGGCGACGTCAGTCAGCACCGTTGGCGCCACGTAATGACCTCCAGCCGGAACGCGAGCGTTCGGGCCGCCGACCAGCAGGCGAGCGCCCTCGCGGATCCCCGACTCGATGAGCTCGAGGACGGCCACCCGCTGGCTCGCGGAAATGAGGGGTCCGATCGACGTCGTCTCATCCGCGGGAGGACCCATTCGCAGTTCAGCCACAGCTCTGGCGACCGCAGCCTCCACTTCCAACTGCAGCCGGCGCGGTACGAGCATCCGCGATAGCGACCCGCATGCCTGCCCGGAGTTGGAGAAGCAGCTCTCGACCGTCGCGCGCGCCGCCAACTCGATGTCGGCATCGTCGAGAAGCACCGACGGAGACTTCCCTCCGAGACCGAGGACCACCCGCTTGAGCCCGCTCGCGGCCAGTTGCGCGACGTGACGTCCGACCTCCGTGGTGCCGGTGAACGTCACGGCATCGACACCCGGGTGCGACACGAGGGCCTCCCCGACGATGCCACGTCCGGTCACCAGGTTCAGGACACCTGCCGGGAGGCCAGCCCGAACGAAGGCATCGACGAGGGGAAACGCGGCCAGTGACGCGAGTTCCGAGGGCTTCAGCACGACGGTGCAACCGGCGAGGAGCACCGAGCCGACCTTGATGATCATCTGCTCGAGCGGTCGGCTCCACGACGTGACCGCCGCGACGACGCCGACGGGATCACGGGATGTCTCCATGCCGCCGTCGGTCTCACGCCAAGGCAGCCCCGCGGCCGACTCGCAGAGCAAACGCCCGATCTCCAGGGCCCGTGCCACCTGCCTGTCCCGCGCCTCCGCGATCGGAGTCCCGACCTCACGGCAGAGCAGGCCGGCAAGCTCCTCCTTCTGCTCGTCGAGGCTCGAGATCGCCGCGGCCACGAGCTCGATGCGTTGCGGTGGCGGCGTCGCGGACCAGACCGCGAAAGCGGCACGCCCAGCAGCGACTGCTTGGTCGACCTCGAAGTGCTCGGCTGCCGCGATCTGGTCGAGCACGCCGCCCGTGGAGGGATCGACGGCATCGATGAGCCGACCGGATGAGGGCGGAACCCAGTGACCTCCGATGAAGAACTGTGCTGACACCTCGAGACTCCTTCGGGTGACGTCTTGACGATGCCCGTGGCTCGGCGGGGTCCGCCTCACCGGAGGCGTCGCCGCCCGAAGCACGAGCGCTGCTCAGAGATCGAGGACCAGCTTGGCCGACTTCGATCGACCGACACAGATGAGCATCGTGCCGTCGGCGTCGTGCTCCTCCGGCGTCATCAACGTGCCGCGATGCACGGGCTCACCTTCGAGCACATTGGACTCGCAGCTCCCGCAGTAGCCCTCCTGGCACGAGAAGGCGATGTCGGGCCGTATCTCTTGGACGACCTCGAGGATGCTTTGGTCAGCCGCAACGTGAAGCGTCACACCGGATGCTCGCAGTTCGACATCGAACGCGATGTCGCCGCTCTCGTCGAACTCCAAAGGCGCGGAGGGAGCAGTGAAGCGCTCGAAGTGCAGCCTGTCCGAGACACCGGCCGCACTGCAGGCCTCCGCGACCGCGTCGAGCAGGGCAGCGGGGCCGCAAGAGTAGACGACCGCGTCGGCCGCCAGCGAGCCGATGATCCCGGCGATGTCGAGCAGGCCGTCCACGTCCTGCGGGACGATCGTCGTGCGCTCACCGCCAAGCGCTTCGAGCTCATCGACGAACGCCATCGACTCGCGGGTCCGGCCGCCGTAGTACAAACGCCAGGTGGCGGACCGCCGTTCCAGCTCCTCGACCATCGCCTTGATCGGGGTGATCCCGATGCCTCCGGCGATAAGGACGTACTCTGGCGCGTCCGCCAGCGAGAAGTGATTGCGTGGCGGGTGAGACAGGATCTCGGTGCCGACGGTCCACTCGTCGAAGATCTCCTTCGACCCTCCGCGGCTCTCCTGCTCACGCAGGACGGCGACCGCGTAGGTCGCAGAGTCAGCGGGATCCCCGCAGAGCGAGTACTGTCGCGCAAGACCAGACGGCAATCGCATGTCGAGATGCGCGCCCGGCGTCCATGCCGGCAGGGCGTCCCCGCCGACCGGCTCGAGCTCGAGCCGCACGACGTCACGGGCGATCTCGGCACGGTGACGCAGCCTCAGCTTGATCTGCGACTGGTCGGTGTTGTCAACCACGATCGTTCTTCTCTCTGGATCTGTGCTTGGTGCCGGGCTTGTCTACAACGGCATGACGACGTCGTAGCGGACGAAGCGCGTGCCGCCCTCCGAGCCCGTGGCCTCCTCCTGGATGCCTTCAGGATCGAGTCGCATGCCGTGCTTCAACTGCAGGCGGAGCATCTTGACCAAGACGCCCTGGGCATCGTTGTCGCCCTGCTCCCAGATCAGGATGGGGCGGCCGAGGCACATGTGAGTGCCGGCACCGAAGGAGAGCCCCCAACCGGCCACCTTCTCCTTCAGAGGCTTACGGTGTGGGTCGTAGACGTCGACCTCCTCACCGAACACCGACGGGTCGCGGTCAGCGGGTCCGAGCCAGCCGTAGACCCAATCCCCCTTCTTGATCTCGCGTCCACTCTCGAGAGTGACGTCCTCCTGGGCGATGCGGGCAAGGTAGGGACGAGTCGCTCGGTGCAGTCGAAGCGACTCCGCGAGGGCAGCGTTGAGGAACGCGCGGTCCTCGATGCGCGCGCGGTCCTCGGGATGCTTCTCAAGCCAGGGGAGGATGTCGTCGAGCCCGTAGGCCGAGATGGCGACGGGGTTGTTGATGGAACCCGCCATGAGCTCCACCATCTCTCGGAAGATCGCGGTGTCGTCGATGGCGTCGAGGTCTTCCTGCACGGCGATCATGCTGGTGATCAGGTCGCCCGGGAGTGCGTCCTTCTTGGCGACGTCGTCGCCGGCCTCGCGGACGAGCTCCAACCGCCGCGTGAAGCTCGGCATGTAGATCTCCTCGCGGATCGCCTCGACGGACCGCCGAGCGTTGACGAGGAGCTCCTCCTTGTGCTCGTCAGGGGCGTACTCAATGGTGATCCCCATGACCACGTGGGTGGCGAGCTCGCGGAACCGCTCGATGTCCTCCTCGGTCTCGATCTGGTCGATCCCGATCATCCTCGCCATGAACCGCCAGTACACGCGCGCCGCGAAGTCGAGCAGGTCGAATCGGACCTCCGTGGCGCCCGGCTCAGCGTCGGCCTTCGTCAGGTCGATGTAGTGCTGGAAGATCTCGTCGAACGCCCTGCCTTCAGCACCCCACGGCATCTTCGGACTGAGCATCCGGGCGAGCCCCTTGCGGCGGTTGAGGTGCTCGCGACCGTCGATGGCCACGAGGGTCCCGCCGACGAACTCGAGCGACTCCTGCTTCGTTCCCTCCAGCAGGAAGTCGCGGTTCCGGCGCAGAACCTCCTCCACGTCGTGGTAGCCACGAAGGCTCACACCCGTGCTGAGATCCCAGCCACCATGGGGGCTGCCTGCCACGTTGGTCATTCTTGCTACCACCTTCGTCGATTGGCCGGGGTCTGCGTAACATCCCGAAACCATGTTCATGATACTAACAATTCTGCATGTGACCCGCAACACGGTCCCTGGTCCGATCACCGAACTCCCGAGATACGGGGCGGGTCACGTACGACCGGCTACGCCGACCTGCCGGTCGCACCGCGAGTCCACCGCCCGTGCCGCTCGAAGGTCGGACCCTCGCACTTCCTCAGGGAGCGGACCGCAGGCGGCCAACCGCTCCATGATGAGGCTGGCAGCAGCGAGGATGGCCCACTCGGCGTCACTGACGTTGACATCCAAGGCGCACGCGAGCCACACGCTCCGTCGCTGAAGGATCGCCTCGATCAGATCGCTTCCCGCCGGCGTGATATCGAGAAGCGCCCGACGGCGATCAAGCGGATCGATGCGGCTTGTGATCAGACCCTGCCTCCTGAGCGCGGCGACGATCTCGGAGGCCGACTGCTGGCTGATGTGCTCGACCCTCGCGAGCTCGCCGACCGTGATGTCCCCGGCGTCTGCCACGCGTCCCAGGACCGAGAGCTGCGACAGCGTCTGCTTGCCGGTCACGACTGCCTGCTCGGCATGCAGACGAGCACGCAGACGGGTTGCCGCCATCGAGAGATCCGCCGACAGATTGGGCCAGGCTTCACGTACGTTCACGACTGCTCCGATCGACAGGCTGGAAGGTGCGGAGCATCCCCCACGCCGTGGGAATCGCGTGCGAGGATCACGGTCAGCCGAGGTCGGGCGCGTCCCATGAGAGGCTGCTCAGCACAAGCCGACGCAGGTGGCGCGTGCTGGAGTCGACTGCCGCCGAACGCGCGTGCTGAGCCGCGTAGTTGTCCCACACGACCAGGTCACCGTTGGCGTAGTGGTGTGAGGAGGTGTTCGACGCGTCGTACAGCACCTCGAACAGCTCCTGCAGGACCGCTTCGCCCTCGTCCGAGTGCGGACCGAACTCGACGAGGTGGCTGGTGTAGAACTCGCTGACGAACAGCGTCTTGCGGCCGCTGTGCGGCAGCGTCAACACGACGGGGTGCACTGCATGACGGACATCCGCGAGCGTCCGGCCCTGCGGGAAGTCCGCCTCACGAACTCGCCGCGACTCCTGGGTCGGGTCGTCGTAGTCGAGGATGTTGACGGCGTGCAGTTCCTCGACCTTCGCACGCATTTCGTCAGAGAGCAGCTCGTAGGCTCGAACGCCGCTGGCAAACAGCGTCGGAGCCGAGGTGCTCGAGACGTCGATCGCATACAGCGACGTGCCGGAGCGCGGTCGAGCTCGGTAGGCCCCGTCGTTATGGAAGAGCAGGCGCCCCCCTCCATCGCCGGCAGCGTTCTCGACATTCCTGTTCGTCATGAACTGGTGATAGGCGCCGTTGTCAAACCGCTCCAGTGGGCCGAGATACTGGACGAAGCGGTCTTGGTCCGCCCCCTCGAGATCCTGTCCGCGGACTACGAGCAGGGAGTAGTCGGCGAACGCCTTGCGGACGGCCATGATCTCAGCCTCGCTCAAGGACTCGGTCAGGTCGACCCCGACCACCTCCGCTCCGAGTGGGGCATCGATCGGCTTGATCTCCATGGTGACGCTCCTAGATCGACGACCTCATCTATTCAGAACTTAATCATGGTTTCAGCAAGATCAACAGGCCTTTTGTGGTTTTTCTTGGCAGCGGGAGCCGGAGCCCCCTGGCACTGCACAACAAGGCAGTACTTCGCCGCACCACCCGACAACGAAAGGGCCCGTGACCGTGGAGCACACCGTCGGGGCCAATAGCCGGCGCCGTATTGGCTCCCGTCCACCTGAAACCGGTGAGCAATTTGCAAAGGACGCTAGTAACGATAATCACAGTATGCAAGCATCGGCCCGTACGGTTTCGAGACGCAGGCCACAAGGCCCCGTTGATCGCACCCGAACGTCGTCTCTCACTT
>NZ_BAAIGC010000037.1:0-48674 GCF_054653495.1 Nocardioides sp. AN3 | reverse complement strand
AGCGCCCTGGTCCAGCATCGCCGTGGAGGCATTGAGGAAGACATAGAACCCCTTCGCGGCCGCCTGCGAGACGAAGTGGTCACGCCGCGCCCAGAACGTCGCGTTCGGCGCCTGGGTCGGGTCGAGCGAGCTGGTCCCCCACGGGTAGACCCCGTCGCCGTCAGGACCGTTGTGACCACCGGCCAGGTTGGTCTGGGAGAACATCGAGACCTCGACGCCGTTGTAGCCCTGGGCCGCACGAGTGGCGAAGTAGTGGTCGTAGGAGGCGTTGTAGTCGCCGCTGCCGTCCGCAGTGCCGCCGAGCGAGAGGATGCCCCAGTCCTCGGCGGAGAAGATGAAGACCGGCTTGCCGGTGCCGCCGATGCGGTCAGCGAAGTACGGCGGGTCCGGCGCGGTCGCGGCGACCGAGCCGACCGAGGCGCTGGCGCTCCCCGCCCCCGCTCCGAGCTGGACCGAGGTCAGCAGAACGGTGGCCGCGACAAGCATGGCGACGATGACGACAGCGATCCGTGGCCGCATTGGTTCGAACCCCCAAGAGAGCTGCAAGTGCGTCGTCCCCTTGCTCAGGACGATCCGGCTGCGAGGCCCGAACCTCACCAGCAGTCTCAACACACATCGCCGGCTTTGTCACCCCTCGGGCTGGCCATCGTGCAAATGCGACCGAGAGTTTCCCTTGTTTTGATGGTGCCAACCCGACGTCGCCGTGCGTAGCGTGCCGGTCATTGCGGCTGGGAGCGGTCGCACAGCCGACAGATCGAGGCGAGCGGCGATGCAGGTGCGTAGGCGGCGCGTGTGGAGCGGGTTGATCGCCTTCGCCATCGTGGCAGTGGGCCTGGTGGTGTCGGTCGGCGCCACAGTGCTCGAAGCGTCGCCCGCCGCCGCCGACACGTTCACCGATCCGGGGTTCGCGTCCGAGACGGTCGCGACGGTGTCGCCGTACACCCTGGTCGGGCTGACGTTCGCGCCTGACGGCCGGATGTTCGTGTGGCAGAAGAACGGCGTCGTACGGATCATCAAGAACGGCGTGCTCCTGCCGACGCCGTTCATCGACCTCAGCAGCCACGTCAACACCTTCGACGACCGCGGGTTCTGGGGTCTCGCCCTCGATCCCAACTTCGCCTCGAACGGCTACGTGTACATGAGCTACACGTACGAGAACGCCGGGGATCCCAACGACACGAATGCGAAGACAGCCCGGCTCACCCGAGTGACGGCCAACCCGTCCAACCCCGACGTCGCACTGCCCGGGGAGACCGTGATCATGGGCAGTGTCGGCACACCGCCCTGCAGTGCGCAACCGGCCGGCGCGGACTGCCTGGCGGCCGATGCCGGCAGCCACTCGATCGGCAACCTGCGCTTCCTCGACGACGGCACGTTGCTCGTCGGCATGGGCGACGGGGCTGACGGAGGGGCCACCGATCCGCTGCCCCTGCGCGCCCAGGACCTCACGAGCGCCAACGGCAAGATCATGCGGATCAACAAGGACGGCACCGCGCCGACCGACAACCCGTTCTACGACGGGACCAACGACGTGCGGTCCAAGGTGTGGCTCTACGGCGTACGCAACCCGTTCCGCTTCGACGTGCAGCCAGGCACGGGCGACATCTGGTTCGGTGACGTCGGCTGGAACACGTGGGAGGAGGTCAACCACGGCACCAAGGGCTCCAACCACGGCTGGCCGTGCTGGGAGGGCAACTCCGTCAACACGACCTACAGCACCACCTCCGTCTGCGCGAACCTCGCGCAGAGCTCGGTCACGATGCCCTACGACACCTACAACCACTCGACAGGCTCGACGGCCGTGATCGGCGGACCGTTCTACGAGGGGACCGCCTATCCGCAGCAGTACCGCGACAACTGGTTCTACGCCGACTACACGGGCAACTGGATCAAGCGGGTCACCTTCGACAGCGCGCACAACCCAACGGGCATCCAGACGTTCGCCACCAACGTGCAAGCACCCGTCTCGCTGGCGGTGGGCCCCGACGGCTTGCTCTACTACTTGTCGTTCACGACCGGTCAGATCAACCGCATCCGCTCCAACGGCCCCGCTGCCTCCGCGACAGCGACGCCGACCTACGGCGCCTCGCCGCTCGCCGTCTCGTTCTCGAGCGCCGGCACGACCAACCCGGCCGGCGGCTCGCTGACCTACAGCTGGGACTTCGGCGACGGGACCACCTCGACCCAGGCCAACCCCGCGCACACCTACACGGTCAGTGGCGTCCACGCCTATACGGCGAGCCTGAAGGTCACCGACAGCGCCGGCAGCTCCTCGACGGCCACGGTGAGGGTCACGGTGAACAGCACCCCGCCGGTGCCCACCATCTCCACGCCGACGGACGGGACCTCGGTGCAACCGGGCCAGACCGTGACGTTCTCCGGCTCGGCGAACGATCCCGAGGAGGGTGCGCTGCCTGCGAGCGCGCTCAGCTGGACGGTCCTCCTGCACCACAACCAGCACGTCCACACGTTCGTCGGCGGCACGGGTTCCTCGGGCAGCTTCGTCGCCGAGAACCACGGCGCGATCGGGACCTACAGCTACGAGATCATCCTGACGGCCACCGACAGCAGCGGCCTGTCGGCCTCGCGCAGCGTCAACCTGCCGGTGATCGCCGACACGGTGCCACCCAGCGCGCCGGCGGGCCTCATCGCGGCGGCGTCCAGCGGCTTCAGCAGCATCGACCTGGGGTGGCAGGCGTCCACGGACGACAACGCCGTCGCCGGCTACCAGGTCGAGCGGTGCCAGGGGGCCGGATGCACGAACTTCGTCCAGCTGGCGACGGCGCCGACGGGCACGAGCATGACCGACACGGGTCTCCAGCCGTCGACGACCTACCAGTACCGCGTCCGTGCGGCTGACGTGATGGGCAACGTCGGCGACTACTCGAATGTTGCCACAGCGACGACGAACGCCGCCCCGCCGCCGGTGCCGGGTCTGGTAGCCGGCTACACCTTCGACGCGACGTCGGGATCCACGGTGACGGACATGTCGGGGAACGGGAACGCCGGCACGATCAACGGTGGGGCGTCCTGGTCGACGGGCAAGTACGGCGGCGCCTTGCGGTTCGACGGGGTGAGCAACCGGGTCAGCGTGCCTGCCTCGTCGTCGCTCAACGTCTCCGCGGCGATGACGCTGATGGCGTGGATCGAGCCGACGGTCAGCCAGAGCGGGTGGCGCACCATCATGCAGAAGGAGTCCGACGCCTACTTCCTCAACGCCAGCAACAGCACCGGGGCGCTGCGCCCCTCCGGCGGCGCAACCGTCGGCGGCAGCACCTCCTGGCTGAGCGGCCCCACGGCCAGCCCCGTCAATGCGTGGACCCATGTCGCCATGACCTATGACGGCACGACGATGCGCCTCTACGTCAACGGCGTCCAGGTCACCAGCATCGCCGCCTCCGGCACCATCCAGAACACCACGAACCCACTCTCGATCGGCGCCAACACCCCCTACGGCGAGTACTTCGCCGGCCTCATCGACGAAGCAAGGGTTTACAACCGCGCACTGACCGCCACCGAGATCCAATCGGCGATGAACAACCCGCTGGTGCCTCCGGCACCCGACATCACCGCGCCAACCGCCCCGAGCGCCCTCACCGCCACCGCCAGCAACGCATCCCAGGTCAACCTGTCCTGGAGCGCCTCCACCGACAACGTCGCCGTCACCGGCTATCGGGTGGAGCGCTGCCAGGGCGCCGGCTGCACCGGCTTCACCCAGGTCGGCACTGCGACCGGACTCAGCTTCAGCGACACCGGCCTGAGCGCCAACACCACTTATCTGTACCGCGTGCGGGCCGTCGACGCAGCGGGCAATGCGAGCGCGTACTCAGGGACGGCGACGGCGACCACACCCGCCCCTGATACGACCCCTCCGACGGCACCGTCGGGCCTCACCGCGACCGCGACGGGACCGACTGCGGTGTCCCTGACCTGGGCCGCCGCGACCGACGACGTCGCGGCCACGGGCTACCGGGTGGAGCGCTGCGCGGGCGCCGGCTGCACCGGGTTCACCCAGGTCGGCACCCCCACCGGCCTCGGCTACAGCGACACCGGGCTGAGCGCCAACACCACCTACGTGTACCGCGTGCGGGCCGTGGACGCCGCTGGCAACCTGAGCCCGTACTCGGCGACGGCGACGGCGACCACACCGACGGCACCTGACACCACCGCTCCAACGGCACCGACGGGTCTGACCGCGACCCCGGCCGGGACCAGCCAGATCAACCTGGCCTGGACCGCGTCGACCGACAACGTCGGCGTCACGCAGTACCGCGTCGAGCGCTGTAGCGGCACCAGCTGCACCACCTGGGCCCAGGTCGATGCGACGACGTCATTGACGTCGTCCTCCACCGGCCTCGCCGCCAACACGGTCTACCGCTTCCGCGTGCGGGCCGCCGACGCCGCCGGCAACCTCAGCGCGTACTCGGCGATCGTCTCGGCCCGGACCGCGGCCGCCGACACCACTCGACCGACCGCGCCGACCGGGCTGACCGCCGCGGCGGCCGGCCCGACGCGGGTGAACCTGGCGTGGACGGCGTCGACAGACAACGTCGGCGTGACCGGCTATCGCGTGGAGCGCTGCCAGGGCTCCGGATGCACCGGCTTCGCGGAGATCGCTCAGCCGACGACGACGTCGTACGCCGACACCACCACAGCAGCGTCGACGGTGTATCGCTACCGCGTGCGGGCGACGGATGCTGCCGGCAACCTCAGCACCTACTCCTCGGTCGTGACGGTCACGACCCCGTCGGTGCCCGACACCACCCCGCCGACGGTGCCCAGCGGGCTCACCGTCAGCGCTGGCGCCAGCACGCTGATGAACGTGGCGTGGACGGCATCGACCGACAACGTCGGCGTCACGTCGTACGTCGTGGAGCGCTGCCAGGGCACCGGGTGCACGACGTTCTCGTCCGTGGGCACACCGACCACCCCGTCGTACGCCGACGGTGCCGTCCTCCCGGCGACGAGCTACAGCTACCGGGTCAAGGCGCTCGACGCTGCGGGCAACGCCAGCGCCTACTCGACGATCGTGTCGGCGACGACCCCCGCGGGTCCCGCGGTGCCGGCGGGTCTCGTCGCCGGCTGGACCTTCGACGCTGGTTCCGGCTCGACCGTCGCCGACGTCTCCGGAAACGGCAACACCGGGACGATCACCGGCGCCACCTGGGTCGGCGGGAAGTACGGCGGCGCGCTGAGCTTCAACGGCACCAACGCGCGGGTCAACGTCCCTGCCTCTGCCTCGCTCAACCTCACCTCGGCGATGACGCTGATGGCGTGGATCGAGCCGACGCTCAGCCAGAGCGGGTGGCGCACCATCATGCAGAAGGAGTCCGACGCCTACTTCCTCAACGCCAGCAACAGCACCGGGGCCCTACGTCCCTCCGGCGGCGCGACCGTCGGCGGCAGCACCTCCTGGCTGAGCGGCCCCACGGCCAGCCCGGTCAACGCATGGACCCACGTCGCGATGACCTACGACGGCACGACGATGCGCCTCTACGTCAACGGCGTCCAGGTCACCAGCATCGCCGCCTCCGGCACCATCCAGAACACCTCGAACCCACTCTCGATCGGCGGCAACACCCCCTACGGCGAGTACTTCGCCGGCCTCATCGACGAGGCAAGGGTCTACAACCGTGTTCTGAGTCCCACTGACATCCAGGCAGCGATGAACACGCCCCTCAATTGAACCCAGGCCGGTCAGGAAGACACACGGGCCGCCCGCCCCGTCACCAGTATGTCCTCTTCAGATACCTCGTGGCCGGCAGCGCACCGCGCGACGAGGTCGACCTGCTCACCGCAACCCACATGGGTCAACTGCGGTCCACCACCAGGGATGTGCTTGGCACCCCAGCGGCCGAGCGCCAGCACCAACGGAAGCAGCTCATGGCCGGAATCGGTCAAGACGTACTCGAACCGGATCCTTTGGCCGGGCTCACGATATGGCTGCTTGGCGAGCACTCCGGCGCTCACGAGTTCCCGAAGCCGCTGGGACGCGACAGCTTCGCTGACGCCGACTCTGCGCACAAGATCGTCGAAGCTCCCAGAACTCCAACCTCGTCATGGAAACCTTTGCGCTGCCAGAGCAGCATTCGCTGGTCGTTGCCGATTGGAGTTCCTCTAGGCACGGGTGCGACGCCATCGGTTCAGCGCATGGTCGAGATCTTGGGTCACTTCCTCGAGCGCGGCGAGCAGGGCCGCCGGCTGGTCGAACATCACGTGGTGGTGTGCACATCGAATCTCGATCTCCCGGACGTGAGGACCCAAGATCTGTGCGATCGAGCGACTCATGGAGGGCGACATGGAGCCGTGCTCGGCACGGATCACGGTGACCGGAACACTGACCGGCTCGAGGCAGGCGGGATCAAACTGCGGCCGGTCGAAGACCTTGGGGTCGAACTTCCAGCTCCATCCTCCGGCGACCGCTCGAACCGACTCCTCCGCAACGTGCCGGAGCAGGTCATCGCAGACGGGCTGTGCGGGGACCGTATGGAAGGCACGAAGCGCATCGACGCGTCTCGGATAGACCTTCAGCGGGCGGAGCGATCGGTCTCGCTTCTGTTGCCAGCTTGGAACGGACATGACCCGAAGCGGCGAGTCGACGGTAGTGAGCGACACGAACAGATCGGGGAACCGCTGTAGCGTGCGCAGGGCCACTCCCCCGCCGAAGCTGTGACCGACGATCGCCGGGCGGAGCTCGAAACGCGCGTGCCTCACCACGGCGGCGACTTCGCGCGACCACATCTCGTAGCCGTAGCGGTTGCGCCGGTCGCTGTCCCCGTGGCCCGAGAGGTCGAGCGCGACGACGCGCCTCTCGATGGCGAGGATCGGGGCGAGATGGTCCCACCAGGCGGAGTTCGCCCCGCTCCCGTGGAGAAGCACCAGCGGCGTGCGTCGGCCCGTGCCCCAACTGCGATAGCTGATGGTCGTCCCACTGACCTCCACCTGGTGCCGCGCGGGCGGAAAGGTGTGAGCCCCCTCGGCCCACGATGCCGCAGGAGGGCACAGGTCAGATCGACGCATCAAGGAACTCGATCCAGTTCCCGTCCGGGTCCTCGACGATTGCCACGCGGATGCCCTGTCCGATCTCCTTGCTCGGAACGACGACGTCACGTCCGGCGGCCACACACGCCGCCACCGTCTCCTCGAGGTTGTCGATCGTGATCGTCCAGTACCGATAGCCCGTTGCGGCGTACACAGGCCCTCGCGCCGGCGACGCTGCCGGGGCCTCGGCGTACTCGATCAGCTTGATCGTCGACTCTCCGCAGCGGAGGGTGTGGACCTTGCCACCGGCGGTCGAGCGTGTCCGGGCCGACCCGAGGTCCTCGAGGCCGACGACGTCCCTGTAGAAGCAGACCAGCGCCTTGAGGTCGCGGGTGACGATGCCGAGGTCGATGCCCGCCTTGGTCACCCCGATCGTCATGACCTCGCCGAGCTCCCTACGGCGACGTTGTCGTTGTCATCCGCCGTGACGTAGTGCGCGAGGTCGGGCGTTCGGGTGATCAGCCAGTACTCGGTGTTGGAGTACGGGTTCTGGACCACGACGCGTCCCTTGGAGTTGCGGTAGTAGGTGTTAACCCCGTCGAAGGTGTAGATGAGCCCGTCGTGGATCTCGGCCGCCTTCGCGGCGTACGCCTCGTAGACATCGGGACGTACGTCGACCGATGCGGCGCCGGCCGAGACCATAGCGCGCAGGAGCTCGATGACGTAGTGCGTCTGCGCCTCGAGGTGGCCGAGGACACTGCCGCCACCGCCGTTGATGTTGGGGCCGTACATCATGAAGAAGTTCGGGAACCCGGGAACCGCAAGCCCGAGGTAGGCTCGTGCGTCGTCGCCGTCCCACGCCTCCTCCAGCGTCTGACCATCGGCACCGACGACGTCGAAGGTCGAGACGAACCTGGTCACGCCGAAGCCCGTCGCGAAGACGATCACGTCGAGGTCATACTCGGTGCCGTCCTCCGTCCGGATTCCGTTCGGCAGGATCTCTGCGATCCGTGAAACCTCGAGGGTGACGTTCTCCCTCTTGAGTGCGTCGTACCAGCCGTTGTCGAGCAGCATGCGCTTTGCGTACGGCGGGAAGCCGGGGAGGCTCTTCTCGAGGAGGTCCGGGCGGTCGCCGAGCTTGCTCTGGAGGTACTTCTCGTAGAACCTGCGGTGTGCGGCGTTCTGGGTGTTGATCGTTCGACCACCGTCGTCCCACGTCGGGTCCTTGTGGATCGACGCGAAGTTGCGGTCGCCGAAGATCCACCCGAGTCGCTCGCGGAACCACGCTCGGTACATCGGGACCGTGCGAAGCAAGTAGGCGCTGTTCTCCGGAATGGCCTGCTTGAACTTCGGGAAGGGCGCTACCCAGTGAGGTGACCGTGCGAACACTGTCAGCTGCTTCACGGCCGGAGCGATCGCCGGAACGGCCTGCATTGCGCTGGCGCCATTGCCGACAACGCCCACCTTCTTTCCGGTGAGGTCGATCTCGGCGGGCCACTCAGCGGTGTGGAAGGCCCGACCGGCGAACGTCTCGCGCCCCTTGATCTCTGGGATCGTCGGAGGGTTGAAGATGCCAACGCCGCTCACCAGGGCGTTGAAGGTCCCGCTGCCGGGCGTGCCGTCGGCGTTACAGTAGTCGACCATCCAGCGTTGCCCGTCTGGGTCGAACGCCGCACGCACCACTTCGGTCCCGAGCTGGATGTGCCTGCGAACATCGAAGCGGTCAGCGATATGGCACAGATACTCGTGGACCTCGGCGCGACCTGCGTAGTAGTGCTTCCATTCGAACGGCGCGAAAGACAGTGAATACAGGTAGCTCGGGGTGTCGACACCAGCACCCGGGTAGGTGTTCGACCACCACACGCCGCCGACGTCTTCAGCCTTCTCGAAGATGGTGAACGGGATTCCGGCCTGGCTGAGCCTCACCGCCATGCACAGCCCCGAGAATCCCGCGCCCACGATGGCCACCCGGAAGCCGGCAGGCACGTCGACCCGTGGAACCTTGTCCGCCTCAGGGTCGATGGCCGCGCGGAGCGCAGCGGAGATCCGCGCGCCGGACAGACCCTGAAGCGGCTCCCCCATGCAGACGCTGAGCATGTGGATGAGCAGGTCGTCGTCCGGCACCTTGAGTACGATGTCGCCGTCCCGCGACCACTTCACGAGTGCTTCGGCAGCGGCCGAGCGCACCTCTTCCTGAAGCTCGGGACTGAGCCCACCGTCGTCATTTTCTTCCATGCCGACGGTGCGGCTCGGGGTGTACGGCGCCTCGAGCCATCGCAGGTCGCCCGTCAGCTGCACCAGCAGCATGAGCAGGATCGGGACGTTGGCGTCGGCGACGGCCGCACGAAGCTGCTGCTCGTCGATGGCAGTGGTCGGCATGTGAGGTGCTCCTCGTGTCTTCAAACTAGGAAGTGCTGTGCAGGTGATGTATCGGGTCAGAATGCGTTCGCCGCGTCGAGCTCCTTGATGTCGACGTCGGTGAGGCCCAACTCCTGAAGTACGGCGCTCGTGTGCTGGCCAAGAGCCGGCGCAGTCGCCGGACTGGGTACGCGTCGGCTTGCGTACGTGACGGGGTGACCAACAAGCTCGACCCTCCGGCCTTCGCCTCCCCAGACGGGAACCATGGCGTCGATGGCGCGGGTTTGTTCGTGCTCCAGCACCTCGCGGACGGTGTTGACGGGTGAGACGGGTACACGCGCCGGTTCCAGGATCGCGACGACTTCTTCGACCGCGTGGCCGCTGAGGAAGGCCTGGATGGCAGAAACGATCTCGTCACGGTGATCGATCCGGCCGCGCGCTGTCGCGTATGCAGGATTCTCGGCAAGACCCCGGAGGTCTGTTGCTGCACAGAATCGCTGCCACGCGGCATCATTGGTGACGCCCACCAAGACCCAGCCGTCGGACGCCTTGAAGGCCTGGTAAGGAACGAGCGACCACAATCCGGAGCCCTGCCTGCGAGGCTCTGCTCCCCCGATCGCGAGGTTTGCGACGTGAGTGCTCATCAGAGCGAGACCGCTCTGCAGAAGCGACGACTGCACATGCTCGCCTCGCCGTGCCCCCGTTGCTCGCGCGTACAGTGCGGTCACTGCTGCTCCGAAGGCGAGCATCCCCGTCGAGAGGTCGACGACTGACACGCCAGCTCGGTTCGGAGGCCCATCAACCTCGCCCGTGATCTGCATGATGCCGGTGAAGGCCTGGAGCAGGAGGTCATAGCCGGGATGGTTGGCCATGGGGCCGCTGCTCCCGTAGGCGCTCACCGAGACGTGGATCAGATCCGGGTTCATCGCGATCAGCGCCTCGTGAGAGAGTCCGAGCGCTTCGGCATCAGCCGGCAGATAGCTCTCGATCAGGACGTCAGCGCTCGCGACCAGCTTCTGCAGAAGGCCCTGGCCGGCGTCACTCTTCAGGTTCAGGGTGATGCCGCGCTTGCCGCGATTCATGCACACGAACCCGGCGCTCGTGCCGTCGAGGGCCGGCTCCCACTTGCGATTCTCGTCTCCTCCTGGCGCCTCGACTTTGACGACGTCTGCCCCGAGCTCAGCAAAGTAGAGCCCGCAGAGGGGGCCGGCCACGACTCGGCTGAAGTCGAGAACCTTGACACCCGCCAGGGGTTCCGAATTGCCGTTCACGTTCATGACGGTCCTGCCTCTGGGCTCATCGCTGCACTCGCGCGACGTTGCGCGGAGCTGGTCTTGTAGGTGGCGATCCACTCGGACGTCTCGGGATGTGCAACGGTGACTGCGTACTCGAGAATGCTCATCCGTGCCGCATCGCGATGTGGGAGCTGCAGCCATGCCTCGAAAATGCGCTTCTGTGCCGCGAGTGTGCGCGGCGGCAACGCTCGGAACTCCTCGACGTAGGTCGACGCCTCGGTCTCCGCGCAGTCAGGTTCCGTGAGCTGGTTCAGGTAGCCCCAGTGCCACATGTCGCGAGCAGGATAGAACCGTCCTGTCAGCAGCATTTCCTTCGCACGAGTCAGTCCCATGTAGCGCTCGAAGAGCGCGGCGTCGCCGACGACGGGGAGCCCGATCTTGACCTCCGGCATCGAGAACAAGGCTGTCGTCGACGCGACACGCAAATCGCACACCGCCGTGATGTCCATGGCGATGCCGACGCAATAGCCCTCGATCGCAGCGATCGTGGGGACCTGACACGTCCGTAGCTCGGTGAGCATCTGCTGACCTACGCTCGATGCCGCGACCTCCAGCCGCCCGGCACCTGACTCACCCTGGAAGGCGGCGACATCAGCCCCGGCGGAGAAGTGACCACCGGACCCTGCGAACACGATGCAGCGGACATCTCGAGGCAGGTCAACGATCGCGCCGCGGATGGTCGCGACGTCGTCGAGCGTCAGGGCGTTGCGCTTCTCCGGACGGTTGAACCTGATCCACCGCGCTCCGTCGACATCGACGACCGTTGTCGTACTCATGCGCTGGCTCCGGCATCCGCCCTCGTCGCTCGTTCCTCGGCGAGCTTCGTCTCGACAAATCCCAGCGAGAGGCTCCGAGTGAGCGAGTTGCCTGCCCGCCAGTCAGGGACCGACTCGGTGAGGTTGAGCGCAGTCTTCATCGCCAGTAGCGCGTCTCGCCCGTGCCTGGCCAGATCCGTTGCCCACTCCAGGCTCGCCTGAGCGAAGTCCTCGTCGGGCAGGACGTGGTCAATCAGGCCCTCCCGAGCCGCGACCGCCGTGTCGATCTTGTGCCCGTTCAGGATCAGATCGCGGATGAAGCCTTCCCGAAGTCCGAGCCGCCGCATCTGAGCACCACCACCGGCGACGGAGATACCGACCGCGATCTCCGGCATCGAGAACATGCAACTCTGCGAAGCGAGCCTGATGTCGCACATGGAGGCCAGGACGAGGCCAGCGCCAACGGCGAACCCATGCATCGCGGCGACCACCGGGATCTGGATGTCGTACACCGACTCCCAGAAGCGTTGGCCGTTGCTGAGCGAGTCGCTCGTCCGGGCCGTGTCTCCACGCCGCCCCGCGAACTCCTTGAGGTCAGCGCCCGCACAAAAACCCTTGCCCTCGCCGCGCAACAGCACGACAGCGGCATCGCTGGTGACCAGCGAGTTGAACACCGCCGTGAGCCCTGCACGGAGTTGAGAGCTCATGGCATTGACGGGTGCATGGCGCAGCGTGATGACACAGACGGGTCCGTCCTGCTCAATAGTGAGCAGGGCGTTGTCGGAGGTTCGAGATGTCACTTGATTTCTCACAATCGATCGGAGAACGGTTTCTCAGCCCAGTCCGGGAGCGCTGGTGTATTCGTCGCCGGTACCGTTCTCGAGAATCAGCGGGAAGCCAGCCTCGTCGAGGCGCTTCGCGAGGTCAGGGATCACGTGCCGAGAGAACGTGTCGACGTCCTCGATGCAGTTGTAGAAGAGGAGCGTCACGGCGCTCGGCTTGTATTCAACTGCCCATTCCGCGAGTGTCTCAGCTACTGTCGCGGGGCTGCCGATCAAGGCGTCCTGCAGGAAGTACTTGTCGTAGTCGGCCTGGGTCTTCAGCAGGTCGTCGACGGTCTCCGCGGTCGCGGCGCCAGCGGCGATGTAATGTTGCCGAAGCGCGGACTTGTCCGCCTTTGCGCAGATGTCTGCGGCGATGGCGTGTGCGTGCTCGTCGGTGTCTCCTAGGATGACTCGCAAGGTGCCGATGAACCCGACTTCCCGCCCGACTTCAGCGCAGATCTGATCGAGCTTGGCTCGGTTCGCGGGGAAGGTGAACGCGTAGTCGACCTGCTCCACGGAGAACTTCATCCCCGTGTACGACTGACCGGCGTTGACCAGGAGTGGACGCGGGGACTGAACCGGACGGGGCCAGGCCGTCGCTTCCTCGATCGTGAAGTACTTGCCACGGTAGGTGAAGACGCCGTGCTCCCACAGTCCGCGGACCACGTCGAGCCACTCGCGGGTGTACGCGTAGCGCTCCTGATGATCGAGAAGCTCGATGCCCATGGGCGCGAACTCGTGGACACCCCAGCCGCTGACGATGTTCATCCCCCAGCGGCCGCGACCGATCTGGTCCATGTCGGCGCCGAACTTGGCCGCGACCACGGGGTTGAAGACGTTCGTGTGGATGGTCGTGAGGACCGAGATGCGGCTCGTCGCCTGCAGGAGGGCGGCGCTGAGTGTGATGGTGTCGAAACTTGCCCCGCGCCAGTTCAGGTCGTCGCCCTGAAGGCCCTTCCATCGACCGGCGGGCAGGCAGAACGAGAAGCCCGCCGACTCGGCGAGTAGCGCTGCTTCGCAGATGTATTCGTACGTCCACTCCGTCGAGGTCGGCGCGAGGGTGGGGAACTCCGCCCATGACTCGTTGGGAAGGAACAGCCCGAGCCGGAGGCCTTCGACCAGCGGCATCGTCCGGTCCTTGTACTGCTCGAGGGCCCGGGTGGCGGGGTCGGCGTGGGGCGGATATACGCCGTGGATATCGGTCATCTGCTGTCCAGAGCCTTTCTTTCTTTCGTACTTCGATGGAATGGCTGTGCTCACCGAGAACAGGCAGGCAACTCATTCGCGCGGAGCCGTCGCACGGTGCGCAGGCGGGTTGCGTCCTCCGACACCCATCCGCGTGACGGAGCAGCCGGCGATGGTGGGCCAGCGCACCCGGCCGGTCCGCTAGCAGTCGGATGCCAGGCGCGAATAGCGGCCTCGGTAGAACAGCAGGGGATCCGGATGCGCCGCTGGCTCGTCGGACATCCCGGATCGGGCCTCGAGGTGACGCACTTCCGCGATCACCAGCGTGTGGTCCCCTGCATCGATGACGTCCCGGATGTCGCACTCCAAATGGGCAACGACCCCGTTGATGACGGGGTGGCCGGCCACCTTGCCAGGACGCCACTCGACGCCGGCCCACTTGTCGAAGCCTGAACGGGCAAACCCGTTGCTCATCTCCTCCTGATCAGCACCGAGGATGTTGATGACAAGGGAACCGACCTCGCGGATTGCCGGGAAGGTCGTCGACGTCCGGCTGACTGAGAACGCCACGAGAGCCGGATCCAGCGAAAGGCTGAAGAACGACTGGCAGGTCAGTCCGACGGGCTCGTCACCCTGCAGAGCCGCGACAACGGTGACGCCCGAGCAGAAGTGGCCCAGGACCGATCGGAAGGTCCCGGCGTCGACGTCCGCGTTCACGACTGAGCTCCCAGTCATGACGTCGACCCCGGGAAACCGAAGGAGCTTGGAAAGTTGATCACGTCAGCCAGTGTGGTGAGCGACACATCAGCGGGCGCGGGGCAAAGTACCCCCTCATATACCCGATTGCTCTCGAGCCTCTGGGCGGCACGGTTACCCGTTCCTACGATGCAAAGCATGCACCGAGCTCCGGCTGTCGATCCCGAGTTCCTTGAGACCCTCTCAAGGGGACCCGCTCGTCTTCTCGGCGTCACCAGTGCCGATCTTCCCGGACTGCGCGACGGTCTCGTTCGCGCATCACGAAGTGCACGGCCATCCCCCAACGTCGAGCGCTTCGACGTTGAGGTGCCAGGCTGTCGGAATGAGCCGTCTGTGCTCCTCCGGGTGCACCGACCGACGAACTTGGAAGGCGCCGTGCCCTGCCTGTTCGCCATCCACGGCGGTGGCTTCATCCTGGGGACCTACGAAGTCGAGGACCAGCGCCTCGATGCGTGGTGCCAGAAGCTGGGCGTCGTCGGCCTGTCCGTGGATTATCGCCTCGCCCCCGAGTCCCCTTACCCAGCGGCTCTCGGCGACTGTCTCGCCGCCTTTCGATGGGTCACCGAAAATGCGTCATCGCTCGGGGTGCTCCGGCAAAGCGTCGGCCTGCTCGGGACGAGCGCCGGCGCAGGGCTCGCTCTGGCCATGGGCCTGTACCTGCGCGATTCCGGTGCTGCCATCTCGCCCGCGTTCCAGCTGCTCAGTTATCCGATGATCGACGACCGACAGATCACACCATCCAGTTCCTGGACAGACGTGCCAGTCTGGGACCCGGCGAGCAACGATCTCGGATGGCGAAGCTACCTGGGCGACCTCTATGGCGGCGATGACGTCCCCGAGTATGCGGCGCCAGCCCGAGGCGAAGACCTTCGCGGCCTGGCACCGACGTTCATCTCCGTCGGATCGGCGGACATCGTGCACGACGAGGCAGTGGAGCTCGCACGTCGTCTGGTCCACGCGGGCGTTCCCACGGACCTACGCGTGTACGCCGGTGCCCCCCACGGAATGGACCGCCGCGCAACCGACACCTACCTCAGCCGAAGTAGTCGCCGGGACATGTTGGCCTGGCTGACTCGATGCCTGACCAACCTGCGGTGACCCTCCATGGCTGGTAACAGCCCCCCATACCTTCAACTCCAGCCAACCAACCAGGCCGCCATTCGCTGCTCGTCAGGCATCGCGGACGCCACTTCTTCCGAACGAGGCCCATCATGACATTCGACGTTGTCCGCCACGACACCACTGTCCTTCTCACCATCAACCGTCCCGAGAAGCGCAACGCACTCACCCTCCCGCAACTCGGGGAGCTGGCCGAGGTCATCCGCGGTCTCTCCGCCGACCCAGCGATGACCGGCCTCGTCCTCACCGGTCGCGGCGCCTTCTGCGCCGGCGCCGACCTGATGAGCGTGGTGGCCCAGGGCCAAGCCGGCCCTGACGGCATCCAAGACACAATCGAAGAGGTGCCGCAGCAGATCATCCGTGCGCTGCTCGACCTCCCGGTCCCGACGGTCGCCGCTCTGGACGGGCCGGCGATCGGCCTCGGGATGGACATCGCACTTGCCTGCGACAGCCGGATGCTCGGTCCCGCGGGCTGGATGATGCAGGGCTGGGGCCGTGTCGGCCTGATCCCAGGCACTGGCGGTGAGCTGCTCCTGCACGAGCGAAACCCGGCGATCCTCTGGCATCTGCTCACCGAGCAACCGCAGATCGACGCAGCGCTCGCGGAGCGGTGGGGCCTCGGTGAGGGCAGCGGGAACCATGACACCGCTCTCGCCGCCGCCCTTGACCGGATTGGACGACTCGCGTCGATGCCGAAGCCGGCGCTGGCGACGTATGTTGCTCTGTTCCGCAGCCATCTCAAGTCGCAGCTCGACGACCACCTCGCAAGGTGCGCGCGGGCCCAGGTTGCCCTGCTGACCGACGCGCGATTCGCCAACAGGGTGGTGGGCGTCATCCGCGCCTGACCTTCCGAGGCACGCCTGAGTACCTGGCTCGATCGGGTACCCAAGGGGGTACTTTTCCCCAAGCCCGCCCCATGTGGCGCTCACCACACTGACGGCGTGATCAAGAAGAACACGGTTCCTCGGCTCGCGGTTCTGGTGGGCAACCCGAGGCGCCACTCGCGGACCCTCGCCCTGGCGCACCTTGTCGCCCAAGCGGTCTCGCACCGAACCGGCGCGCGGCACCTCGGAACGCTCGACCTCTGCGAGCACGCGGACGCAATCTTCCGGCCGTCCGACCAAGCGCTCGACGCGGCTACTAAGAACCTGGCCACTGCCGACCTACTGGTGGTGGCCAGCCCGACCTACAAGGGCTCGTACACCGGCCTCCTGAAAGCGTTCCTCGACCGCTACGCCACGAACGCCCTCAGCGATACGACGGCGCTGCCGGTCATGACCGGCGCCGGGCCCCGCCACGCCATGGCCGTCGACTACACGCTCACACCGCTCCTCTCGGAGCTCGGCGCGTCGGTCCCCATCCGGGGCCTCTTCGTGGACATCGAGAGATTCGAGTCGGTTCCCACCACCGTCACCGCATGGGCTGACGCGAACCTCCACACCCTCGAGCGCTCCATGGCGCTCCCTCACGACAAGGAACTTGCGCCATGAAGATCGCAGTTGACCTCAAGACGTGCGAGAACCACGGTCAGTGCGCGTTCGTCGCCCCCGACGTGTTCTCGCTCGACTCAAACGGGCTGCTTTCCTTCCGGTCCGAGGCTCAGGACGAGTACACCTCCAACGTCCTGCCAGCCCAGGTCCACGACGACGTCGAAGACGCGATCGGTATGTGCCCTGTACAGGCGATCCGCGCTGTGAAAGGCCCCCACCAGTGACCAGCCTGTCCGACGACACGGCGATCACCGCCCCACGTCGCGTCGTTGTCGTCGGCGCCTCCCTAGCCGGGCTGCGGGCCGCGGAATCGCTGCGAAGGGCCGGGTATGAAGGCGAGCTTGTCCTGGTCGGCGAAGAGCCCCACCTCCCCTACAACCGCCCACCTCTCTCGAAGGACATCGCGGCCGACAGGGCGATGCCGGAGTCCCTTGCTCTCGGCCGGCTAGGCGACGACGTGAAGTGGAGACTCGGCACACAAGTCGTGCAGGCGAACCTGAGTCACCGAGCCGTCGAGCTTGGCACGGGCGAGCAGATCGCGTGGAGCGGCCTCGTGATCGCGACCGGACTCCGGCCACGTGCCCTTCGACTTCCCGGCCCGGAAGCCGGCCGGCACAGGCTCCGGACGTTCTACGACTCCGTTGCCATCGCCCAAGCCCTTCGCGGTGCCCGCCGCGTCGTGGTCGTGGGAGCAGGATTCATCGGCTGCGAAATGGTCGCGGCGGCCGCCAGCATGGGCGTAGCAGTCGATCTCATCGCACCGGAGCCAACCCCCCTTGCACACGCGCTCGGCGACCAAGTGGGAACCGAGGTCAAGCGCCGCCTCATCGAGATGGGTGTCCGGTTCCATCCCAACACCTCGCCGATCGCCTACCTCGGCTCCCAACAGGTCAGTGGCGTGATGCTCGCCAACGAATCCGTGCTGCACGCCGACGTCGTCGTCGAAGCCGTGGGCAGTGAGCCAAACGTGGCGTGGCTGGTCGGCAACGATCTCGACCTCACCGACGGCGTCCTCACCGACTCGTGCCTCCGTGTCGACGGGCGGGACGACGTGGTCGCGTGCGGGGATGTCGCGCGTTTCCCGATTCTCGCGCGCGATGAGACAGCTCGTCGACTTGAACACTGGGCGGTGGCCGTCGACACCGGTCGCCTCGCGGGTTCGAACCTCGCCAGGCATCTCCTCGCAAGCGGAGAACGGCCAGACGAGTTCGACGCGATCCCTTCGTTCTGGAGCCACCTTGGCGTGCACAAGATCCAGTCCTTCGGCCTCCCCGGAATCGGACTTCACGACGTCCGGCTGCTCGAAGGCGACCTCACCGGCGACGCCGTCATGGGCTACTACCGCGCCGACGAGCTCGTTGGCGTCGTCCTTCTGGGTGCCGCCTCGCGCTATGCGCACTTCCGACAGCAGCTCACTCGCGCTAGCTCTCTCGTCCCTGGCGGCTGAGCAACATCCGCCATCCCACACGAACTCACCCAAGGAAGATCATGACGTCCAACGACCTCGACACCGTCGATGAGAGCTTCTGGGCCTACCCGGAAGAGTTCTTCCGCGCCTCACAGGCCGGGTGCCCGGTCGCGAAGCTGCCCGGCGAGTCCGGGTACATCCTCACCCGGTACGACGACGTACGCGCCGCCTCCGTCCGGGTCAAGGACTTCTCCAGCCACCGGCCGATCTTCGGCGAAGGCGACCCTGAACTTGAGGCGATCGCCGCGACCGGCTATCCCGAGGTCGCGACGATCACCAGTAGCGACCCGCCGGAGCACACGCGGTTCCGCAAACTGGTCTATCGGGCGTTCACCCCCGAAGTCGTCAATGGCCTCGCACCGAACATTCGAGCGATCGCGGACGATCTCCTCCAGACCGTCGCTACCGCGGGTCGGATGGACTTTGTGAACCAGTTCGCCGAGCTGATGCCGATGTATGTGATGGCCGACGCGCTCGGCATCTCCCGTGCTGATCGGTCCAAGTTCAAGGTGTGGTCGGACAACATCGTCCTGACGATCGCCGGCTACATGGTGCTGACGCCCGAGCTCAAGCGAGAGTGCAAGCTCAGCTACGTCGAGTTCCAGCACTACTTCGCCGAGATCATCGAAGAGCGGCGCGCGAACCCGGGCGACGACATGATCAGCCAACTGGTCCTCGCAAGCATCGACGGGGAGCGACCTCTCAGCGTTCCCGAGATCCTGGACATCATCCGGATCTTCCTGGTGGCAGGCAACGACACCACCAGCAACCTGCTCGCCGGCGGGCTCCTCGCGCTCCTCGACAATCCGTCGCAGCTCGCTGAGGTCCAAGCCAACCGCGACCTGATTCCGAACATGGTCGAGGAAGCCCTGCGGTTCGTCTCGCCGTCCCGATGGACGACCCGTACCGTTCGGAGCGAAGGCGCCGACATCGCGGGCTGTCCCGTCACCGGAGGCGAACGGCTCCGCCTCGGCTGGGGTCCGGCGAACCGTGATGCCACCCGCTTCCCGGATCCAGACACCTTCGACATCCACCGCGATGCCTCGGCGCACATGGCGTTCGGTCACGGCGTGCACTTCTGCATCGGCAAGGACCTTGCCCGCGCCGAAGCTCACATCGCTTTCAACGCACTGTTCGACACCTTCACGGACTTCGAGCTCACTGTCCCGAGGAGCGCGGTCAGGCCCCTACCCGTGCCCGCCGTCAACCGAATCAACCAGCTGCCCATCCGGTTCAGGACCAAGGACGTCGCTCGATGACGAGCTCAACGATGCGCGCGTACCGCATCCTGACTGCCGGCCATGCCGAACTGGTCGAGGTCCCGATTCCCGCACCAGGCCGAGACGAGGTCCTGGTCAAGGTCGCTGCGGTCGGCATCTGCCACAGCGACGTGATGATCCGAACCGCGCCGCCCGTGCTCGCCATGCCGCTGCCTGTCACGCTGGGCCACGAGATCATGGGAACCGTCGTCGAGGTCGGGCCTGACGTGACGCGGTGGATGTCAGGCGACCAAGTCGCCGCCTACGTGATCCGAGGCTGCGGCAACTGCCGCCGGTGCGCTCGCGGCGAGGACAACCTCTGCCAGCGAGGCGAGCCCGGCCGCAACCCCTATCTCGGTCTTGGGACTCACTTCGACGGAGGCATGGCGGACTACGTGGCACTGCGGGCCGACGCCGTTGCGGATGCCGCGGGCCTGGACCTCGTCACGTCCGCCCCTCTCACCGATGCGGGACTGACAGCACTGCACGCGATCAACTCCCTCCACCCTGCTGCCCCCACTCAGAGCTGCATCCTCGTCATCGGCGTCGGAGGTCTGGGCCACCTGGGTCTCCAGATCCTCGCTCACCGCACAGACGCGCAACTCCTCGCGGTCGACCGTAACCCGGCGAGCGTCGAGCTCGCTCTCAAGCTCGGCGCACACCAGGCCATAGCCGCCGACGGCGACGAGACCGCAGCCGTCCTGGACATGGTGGACGGGCGCAATGTCACCGCAGTGCTGGACTTCGTCGGCGTCGACTCGACTCTGAGCCTCGGCGCCGCCGTGACGAACCGAGGCGGCCAGATCGTGGTCGCCGGACTCGGCGGAGGGCAGATCCCGTTCCAAGCCACCTCCGTCTCCGCCGTGTCGCCGGAGGTCTCGCTCAAGAGGGTGTCCGCCGGCACCCGGGCCGAGCTGGTCGAGGTTCTCGACCTCGGCCGGATCGGCGCCGTCCGCGCCGAGACGAAGACCTACCCGCTCGACCAAGCCGCTGAGGCCATCGCCGCGGTCGAGGCGGGGTCACTCACCGGCCGGGCGGTGCTGATTCCGTGAGCCGCCGACCGAAACACCCCATATGCCGACCGCGGCGCCGCACAAGAAGCCCTGATGGAGGAATCATGAAGATCAATCTGCTCGACCCCGGAGCATACGACCAGGGCCAGCCGTTCGACCAGATGTTCTGGCTGCAGGAGCACGACCCAGTTCACTGGCACGCCGAACCGAACGACGGTCCGGGGTTCTGGGCGCTCACTCGCTACGCCGACGTCAAGACAGTCCACTCGAACCCGAAGCTCTTCAGCTCGCACCCGACGATCACAGTGATGGACTCGTTCGCCCCCGGCGACGAGGACCACCCACACCTGATCTGCAGTGACCCTCCGCATCACACCGCACACCGGCGGTTCCTCGGCGAGGAGCTCGCCCCCGCCGTCGTACGCGAGCAGGCCGATCACGTGCAAGAACTCGCCGAGCGCGTCATCGACGAGGTCATCGAGGCAGGCGAATGTGACTTCGTCCACGACGTTGCCGGCGAGCTCGCGTGCTTCGTCGCCGCGGATCTGCTGGGGATCTCCCGCGCTGATGGCGTGGCCCTCTACGAGATCACCGACCGCGTCGCCAACGCCGAGGACACCACCTCCGGAGACGGCCTGGCCGCATCACAGGAGCTCTACGCCTACGCCATGTCCGTGCGCGGCGACCGGATGCAGTGCCCCCGCGCCGATGCAGTCACCCGATACGCCCACGGCGAGGTCGACGGCAAGCCGAGCGACGAGATGCAGTTCTTCCTCGACTTCCTGATGCTCTTCGGCGGCGCGGTGGACACCGCGCGCAACGTTCTGGCCGGCGGGATGGACGCGTTTTTCAAGAACCCCGAGCAGTGGAACCGGCTCGTGGCGCAACCCGAGCTCGTTCCCTCGGCCGTAGAGGAGATGCTCCGCTGGGTCACGCCGATCGTCTATCAGCGCCGTACCGCGACGCAGGACACCGTGATCGGCGACCAGGAGATCAAGGCCGGCCAGAAGGTCGCGTCCTTCCTCGGCGCGGCGAACCGCGACCCTCGCGTCTTCACCGACCCGCTCACGTTCAACATCACCCGCTCACCGAACAACCACCTCGCCTTCGGCTTCGGACCCCACTTCTGCCTCGGCGTCCACCTCGCCCGCCTCGAGCTCAATGTGATGCTCGAGCAGATCGTCCGCCGGATGCCCGATCTCAAGCCCAAGGGGGCAACCCTCTGGACGCGGGCCTCCGAGGCTGACCGGGACGTCGCGTCAATCATTGTCGGCCCTCAGTCGATGCCCGTCACCTTTACCCCCAGCCGGCGCACGATCGGGGTGAGCTCATGACCATGAAGGCCGCACTGCTGCGCGACTTCAGCGGGACCTGGGACATCGAGGACGTCGAGATCGCCGACCCGATCGGCGACGAAGTCCGCATCGAAGTCCGTGCGAGTGGTCTGTGCCACTCCGACTTGCTGACCGCGACCGCTGATCGAGGACTGTCGCTGCCGATCCTGTGCGGCCACGAAGTCGCCGGCGTGGTCACGGATGTCGGCCCACTCGTGCGCGGCGTCGCGGTCGGCGACCACGTCAGCACCTGCGTGGCAGGGGCGTGCGAGGTTTGCGCACTGTGCCGCTCGGGCCGGCCGTGGCTCTGCGCGGCCCGCTCCGAGACCGATCACATCCTTGAGCGCGACCCCGCACTGGCCCCCCGCCTCACCGCTTCGGGTCAGCCCGTGACGGCGGTGGCTTCAATCGGAGGATTCGCCGAGCAGGCGCTCGTCCCGGAACGCGCCCTCGTCCGTATCAACCCCGCCGTCCCGTTCGAGGTCGGGGCCGTCTTGGGCTGTGCCGTGGTCACCGGGATGGGCGCAGCTCTGAACACGGCAGACATCCACCCGGGCCAGGCCGTTGCCGTCATCGGATGCGGCGGCGTCGGTCTCAACGTGATCCAAGGTGCCCGTCTCCGCGGCGCGGGACGCATCATCGGAATCGACCTGAGCAAGGGCCGCCTGGAGCGTGCAACTCTGTTCGGCGCAACGGACACCATCGACGCCAGTGGAGCCGATGCTCTGCAGCAGCTGGCCGCCATCATCCCGGAGGGGGTCGACCACGCGTTCGAGGTCGTCGGCGCCGAGCTGACGACGAACCAGGCGCTGCGGATGCTGGCGCCGGGCGGCAGCGCGTACGTCATCGGTGCTGCGCCGAAGCTCATTCCCTTGGCCATGATCAGCGCACAGGAACTCCTCGCCGGCGGAAAGACGATACGTGGCGTGTACGCCGGCTCGACACGATTCAAGCACGAGGTCCCCGCATACGCCGACATGTACCTCCGGGGGCTGATCCAGGTCGATCCCCTGATCTCCGAGCGCATCAGTCTCACGGACATCACCAACTCCTACCGGCAGCACGACAACTCCGACTCCGCGCGTGCGGTGCTCGTCTTCTGAGCACCTGCGCACTCCACTTCTCTTCCTTCGCACACCCCGAAATGAGGCACCGCCGATGACGGTTCTAGCCGTTTCAACGCTTCTTCACCCTGATCGGTTCTTCATCGACGGCCAGTGGACCACGCCTTCGACGGGATCGATGATCGACGTCATCGATTCGACCACGGAGGAGGTCTTCCTCCGGGTTGCCGAGGCCACTCCCGATGACATGGCCCACGCCATCTCCGCCGCGCGCAACGCGTTCGACCACGGGCCCTGGCCGCAGATGTCCCATGCGGAGCGAGCCTCCTACCTGATCGCCTTCAGTGAGGAGCTCCGGCGCCGCGCCGACGACATCAGCGCCGTCTGGCCGCGTCAGTCGGGCGTCCTTCACTCGCATGCGGCGATGATGGTCGAGGGCGCTGCAGGCGACCTCGACTCGTACGCTGCCCTCGCCGACACGTTCCCGTTCGTGGAACAGGTCGCTCCGACCAGCGGCGGCGACTACGGGCTGGTTGTCCGCGAGCCTGTCGGAGTGGTAGGGGCGATCATCCCGTGGAATGGGCCGATCGGTCTGATCGTGCACAAGGTCGCGCCGGCACTCCTCGCCGGCTGCACCGTCGTCCTCAAGTCAGCGCCCGAGGCGCCGACCGAGGGATACATCGTCGCAGAGATCGCCGAGAAGATCGGGCTTCCAGCCGGCGTACTGAATGTCGTGACAGCCGATCGCGAGGTCTCCGAGATGCTCGTAAGGGACCCGCGGATCGACAAGATCACCTTCACTGGATCGACGGCGGCCGGCCGACGCATCGCCTCAATCTGCGGCGACCGCGTCGCGCGCTACACCCTCGAGCTCGGCGGCAAGTCTGCGGCCATCGTCCTCGACGACGCCGACATCGCCTCGGCGGCTGACGTCCTCGCCAACGCCGAGTGCCTCAACAGCGGCCAGGTCTGCTCATCGTTGACTCGCATCGTCGTCACGCAGTCACGGCATGACGAGATGGTCGCCGCCCTCGCTGAGATCTTCGGCGGGATCCGCGTCGGTGACCCCTTCGACCCAGCTAGCCAGATGGGTCCATTGGTCGCAGCGCGGCAGCGCGAGCGGATTGAGGGGTTTGTCGCGGCCGCGCTCGCGGACGGCGCCGTCCTGGCAGCTGGGGGCCGCCGGCCGACCGACCTGGATCGCGGGTTCTATGTCGAGCCGACGGTCTTCGGCAACGTCGACAACGGCTCTGCCATCGCGCGTAACGAGATCTTCGGTCCGGTCCTGACAGTGATCCCGGCGAAGGACGAGAGCGATGCTGTCGCAATCGCGAACGACAGCATCTATGGCCTCAACGCCTCGGTCTTCACTGCAGATGCCGATCGTGCGCTCGCCGTCGCGCGGCAGCTCCGCACCGGCACGGTCGGCCACAACGCCTTCAGGTCTGACTTCGGCATGGGCTTCGGCGGCTTCAAACAGTCCGGCGTAGGCCGCGAAGGCGGCGCAGAAGGAGTTCGAGCCTTCACGGAGCACAAGGCCGTGATTCTCGACGGACCGCCGACGACAGCACCCTGACCTTCCCGGCTCACCGCATCACCGCACAGCAACCAACTCACCGCCATGGGTCTCGGATGGCACCAATCGAAAGGCAAGATAGTGAAGCTTCCAGTACTGCTGGTCGGCATCGTCGCCGCCACACTCGGGCTTGCAGCCTGCGGCAGCTCCGACGGAAAGGCCAGCAACTCCGCTTCAACAGCCGGCATCAAGCTCATGGTCATCGGTGACCTCGAGACCCCTGTACAAGCTCTTCCCCAACTGGTCGTCGGCGCCAAGGCCGCGGCACATGAGATCGACGCGGCCGGAGGGGTCAACGGTCACAAGATCACCATCATGTCGTGCAACACCCAGGGCGACCCGAACATCTCGGCCTCCTGCGCACGCAAGGCCGTCAGCGAGCGCGTCTCCGCGGTCGTCGGACTGCTCTCGCTCACCAGCACGAGCATCATGCCGATCCTCGAGGCAGCCAAGATTCCAGCGATCGGCACAACGGACATCAACCCTGTCGACCACACGAGCCCCGTCTCGTTTCCGCTCAACAGCTCGACAGTCCAGCTCGTCGCCGAAGTGGTCTCCATGCCCGGCTGGGACGCATGCAAGCACCCTGCCATGCTCTTCGACAGCGACCTCGACTCCGCGAGCCGGGCCGCCAAGACGTTCGAGAACCTCTACAAGTCCCTTCCCATGCCCGTCAACGCCAAGACCGTTCCGGTGACGCTGTCGATGACCGACTTCCGTGCCCAGATCGCCACTCTGCTCGACGGTGGCACCGACTGCGCATGGACGGCCTCGACCGCCGCCCCGGTTCTCGCACTCGTGAAGTCGGTCGCTTCGTCCGGTCGGAACGTCAAGCTGGCCACGAACGCCGCAACCCTGAGCGGTGACGATCTGCGCGGCCTTGGTGTGGCGGCGAAGAACCTCTATGTGGCCAGCGCGTTCAAGCTTCCCGGAACGCCGGACGGCAACAAGTTCGCCACCTCGATGGACGGGATCGACAAGTCCGCCTCCAAGGATCAGAACGCCCAAAGCGCCTACGCATCGGTGCAGATCTTCGCTGCTGTGTCGAAGGGCCTGAGCGACTTCTCAGCCGCGAAGGTGCTCGACGCGCTGAACTCCGCGAAGGACATCAACGTGGGCGTGCTCGCCCCGATCAGCGGGTTCCCTGCCAACGGTGGCGTCTCCTGGATTCCTCGGGTCTCGATCTTCCAGGAGTTCGAGTACCAGTGGGACGGCAGCGCACTCAGCCTCCTGTCCCCCACGCCCCTCGACGTCAAGCCTTTCCTTCTCAAGTACGGCGACCACTAGCAGGCGCGACAACGGCGCTGTCCCCTACTCGCACTACTTCTAAGGAGCTGATGAGCCCCGATGTCTCACTTCGTCGACTTCGCGGTCCTGGGCATTGCGACCGGCAGCTTGTACGCCCTGCTCGGCTTGGGCTTGACCGTCGTCTTCCGTGCCTCGGGAGTTGTCAACTTCTCCCACGGGGGCATCGCCGTTGTCGCGGCATACCTGTACTTCGACACAAGCACTCACGGATGGCCAACCTGGCTAGCGGTCGCCACAGCAACAGCAAGCGGAATGGCTCTCGGACAGATGATCTATCTCGTCGCAGTCCGCCCGCTCCGCTTGGCAAGCACACTCACCAAGGCGATCGCGACCCTTGCCGTCCTCGTCATGTTCCAGTCGATCGTGACGCTGAGGTACGGGTCGGCGCCCCGGACGGTCACCTCATTCCTCCCGTCCCGCCCAGTCCACATGCTGGGAACCACGGTCCCGGCCGAAGACCTCATCATCTTCGGGGCTTGTTTGGCCCTGGTCGCCGGTCTGACGGCGCTTTACCGCCTCACTTTGTTCGGCGTCACCACGACCGCGGTCGCCGAGAGCGAGTTCTCGACTGAGCTTCTGGGCAAGTCGACCACGCTCATCGCCGCCGTCAACTGGACGATCGGATGCGGCCTCGCTGCCCTCGCCGGGGTGACCATCGCACCACTGACCGCCATCGCACCCTCGCAAGCCACCGTCCTGCTCATCCCCGGACTCGCCGTCGCCCTGTGCGGCCGCTTCAACTCCTTCCCCATCATGCTGATCGGATCCCTGGTGGTCGGGATCTGCCAAGCAGAGCTCAGCTTCTACGGGTCGGAGTGGTCGACGCTGAAACACCTGACGGGGCTGAGCGAGGCGTTTCCCTTCGTCCTGATCGTCGCGATCGTGGTGTTCAGAAGCCGCGCCCTCCCGACCCGCGACTTCATCGTGCCGGCGCTGCCACGGGTGGGGTCAGGGACGATCAGCCGTGGATGGATCGCGTTCTGGATCGCGGTCGCCGCGGTGCTGGTCGCCACCCTCGCCGGCACCTGGGTCACCGCGCTGACCGCGGGCCTCATCTCCTCGGTGCTGTTGATGTCGCTGGTCGTTGTCACGGGCTACGCGGGTCAGCTCTCCCTCGCACAGGTCTCAATCGCCGGCGTCGGCGTGCTCGTCGCGTCCTACCTGGTGCACGCCCATGACTGGTCCATGCCGCTCGCAGCCGTCGTGGGCATCACGGCGACCATCCCGATCTCGCTGATGGTCGGGCTGCCGGCCCTTCGGACCCGTGGGGTAATGCTCGGCGTCGTGACGCTCGGCCTGGCCCATGCGATGAATGCCATGGTCTTCCAGAGGGACGACGTCAATGGCCTCGGAGCGGGCATCGACGTCGGCTCCGCAAGGTTCGTCGGGATCTCACTCGACCCGATCCTGCACCCCCGCGCGTATGCGGTCTTCAGCCTGCTCGTGCTTGCCGTGGTGGTGCTGGCGGTGTCCAACCTGCGTCGATCCCAGATCGGCAAGATCTTGCTCGCTGTCCGCTCCAACGAGCGGGCCGCTGCTGCACTCGGCATTCGGGTCGCCGCAGCGAAGCTGTATGCATTCTCGTTCTCGGGGGTGATCGCCGGAATCGCAGGCATCCTCGCCGCGTGGCAGGTCCCGAATGTCCTCCTCAACCGCGGCTATGACCCTCTCCAATCGGTCAACGCGGCGGTCTCGGTAACGCTCGCAGGCGTTGGCTACATCTCCGGTGCGGTCCTCGGCGGTGCTGCAACGAGCCCTGGCGGCATCGGAGGCCAACTCATCACCAACATCGGTTTCGGTGAGTACCTGGCGCTGCTCAGCGGAGGGCTTCTCCTCGTCAACATCATCTTCAACCCGCATGGCCTCGTTGCCAACGCCCTCGCGTTCGCCGAACATCCCCGTCGATGGTTGGCGCAGCGTGCGCCGTTCCGGCACAGCCGCCAGCCGACAACGTCTCGAGAGGCCCGCGCATTCACCGAGGCTCCCCGGGACGCGACGGTGACGGGAGGGCGCGGCAACCGAGACGACCGAGAGCTGGAAGGCACCGAATTGGTCGTGACGGATCTGAGAGTGGTGTTCGGCGCGATCAAGGCTGTCGACGGGATCAGTTTTGACCTCCACGGCGGCGAGGTGGTGAGTATCATCGGGCCGAATGGTTCGGGCAAGACGACCATGATCGACGCGATCTCCGGCTTCGTACCTGCCTCAGGAACCGTCTCTCTCAACGGGACAAACCTCACCTCTCAGCCACCGTTCGCGCGCAACCGGGAAGGCATCTCCCGCTCCTTCCAGTCTCTTGAGCTGTTCGAAGAGCTCTCCGTCGGGGACAACCTGCTCGTGGCCGCCGGCCGCGTCACATGGCTCAGCTGGCTCCGCTGCGTCATCTGGCCTGGGCGCGCCAAAGCGAGCGACGCGGTGCGAGAGGGTGTGACCGAGTTCGGCTTGACGGACTGCCTCGACGCCAGGCCCAGCGAGTTGCCCTATGGCAAGCGCCGACTTCTCGCGATCTGCAGGGCTCTCAGCACTGAGCGACCACCCAAGGTACTTCTCCTCGACGAGCCCGCCGCCGGCCTCGGCGACATCGATCGAGCAGAGCTGCGCCGTCTGATCCGCGACGCCGCAGACAAGCGCGGCATGGCCGTGCTACTCGTCGAGCACGACGTCGAGCTCGTGATGGACATTTCCGACCGGGTCATCGTGCTCGAGTTCGGCAAGAAGATCGCCGAGGGCCTGCCGAGCGACGTCCGGCGTGATCCGGAGGTCGTTCGTTCCTACCTCGGCTCGTTCGAAGAGTCCGACCCCGCCGGTGACAAGCCGATGGAGGACGAGGACCCGAGACTGGTGGTGGAAGCACAATGACGACAACGCTGATCAAGTCTCACGCGGTCAACGCCGGATATGGTGCACTACCCGCGATCACCGGAATTGACCTCCATGTCGACGGCGGCGAGATCGTCGCGCTCATCGGCGCGAACGGAGCCGGGAAGACGACCACTCTGCTCACGCTGGCGGGCGCCATCACCCCGACCGAGGGCGGCATCACGCTGTTCGGGACTCCCACGAAGGCCTCGCTCCAGCGTCGCGCGCGCTCCGGGCTTGCGCTGCTCCCCGAGCAACGCGCCGTGATCATGGGGCTCACGGTCCGCGAGAATCTCCTGCTCGGGCGCGGAGGGGTCGATCGCGCGCTCGAGTACTTCCCCGAGCTCGAGCGCCGCCTCTCCACCCGTGCCGGCCTGACCTCCGGGGGCGAGCAGCAGATGCTCGCGCTGGCCAGAATCCTCGCGAGTGACCCGAAGCTCATCCTCGCTGATGAGCTGTCGCTGGGGCTGGCGCCGCTGATGGTGCGGCGCCTCCTTGAGGCGCTCTCTGATGCGACGAAGCGCGGAGTCGGGGTCATGTTGGTCGAACAGCACCCGCGAACCGCCCTGGCATGGGCTCACCGTGCCTATGTGATGCGCCGCGGGCGCATCGAGCTCGAGCTCCGGGGAGATCACCTCACCGACCGAATGGAAGACGTGATGGCTCTCTACCTGTAGGGACCTGTCGCCGCAGACACGAAAGAGGACCTGATGCACACGACTGACTCCGGACGCCCGAACCTTCGATTCGGCCTGTTCATGCCGCCGTACCACAACCCGCGGCGCAACCCGACCTCGTTCATCGAGCAGGACCTGCGTCATGTGGAGGAACTCGACCGCCTCGGCTACGACGAGGTCTGGTTCGGCGAGCACCACAGCGGAGGCTACGAGACCATCCCCTCGCCCGAGATCATGATCGCGGCCGCATCTCAGCGGACCCGCCAGATCGACCTGTGTAGCGGCGTCATCTCACTTCCGTACCACCACCCGCTCATGGTCGCCGACCGGATCGTCTTCCTCGACCACCTGGCGCGCGGGCGGGTCCGCATCGGCGTGGGCCCCGGAGCACTCGTCGCCGACTCCCAGATGATGGGTATGGACTACAACCTCCTCCGTCCGCGCATGGAGGAGTCGCTCGACGCACTCCTTGAGCTGCTTGACACTCCGGGCCCCGTGAACCGAAAGACCGAGTGGTTCACTTTGGACGACGCCCGTCTCCAACTGTCGAGCTACACGCGGCCCCGTGTTCGCATCTCGGTCGCGGCCGCACTCTCCCCCTCTGGGCCGAAGCTCGCCGGCCGCTACGGTCTCGGCCTGCTGTCCATCGGCGGAACCTCCGAGCAGCAGGTCGACCTGCTCCGGGGAACCTGGGACATCACCACAGCTGAGGCCGAGGAGCACGGCCAGACGGTCGAGCGCGGCCAGTGGGCGATCGTCGGCAACATGTACATAGCCGACTCAGAGGAGCAGGCACTCGAGGACACCCGCTACGGGTTGCGCGAGTTCATGGACTACCGCCACGTCGTCACGCCCATGAAGATGATCGCGCCCGGCGAACATGTCAGCCACGAGGAGCTCGTGCGCCGGGTGAACGAGTCGGGCTACGGCTGTATCGGCGGCCCCGAGCGAGCGATCGCCTATATCCAGCGGATCATCGATCTCACCGGAGGGTTCGGCACGTTCCTGCTGACCGGCCACGACTGGGCCAATGCGCGCGACACCAGCCGGATGTACGAACTTCTCGCCGAGCAGGTCTTCCCGTACTTCAAGGAGGGCAGCGACGCCGGCATGAAGTCGTACCTGTGGACCAAGGAGCGCAAGGACGGGTTCAGTGAGCGATTCCATGCCGGCATCGCGAAGGCCAAGGACGACTACGCCACCCAGAAGCCGCGCTCGACTTTCGACGAGCGGGTGACCCTGTGACTGAGACTCTGGCCTCCAAGGAGGTCAAGCGCATCGAGAGGGCCGTCGTCCGAATCGCCGGCGACTCCGGCGACGGTATGCAACTGACCGGTGACTGGTTCACCCAAGAGAGCGCATCTTTCGGCAACGACCTCTCGACGCTGCCGAACTTCCCGGCTGAGATCCGTGCACCTCAGGGGACGCTTGCCGGCGTGTCCTCGTTCCAGCTCCACTTCGCCGACTACGACATCCTCACTCCAGGTGACCGCCCGGACGTCCTCGTCGCCATGAATCCGGCGGCTCTCAAGGCCAACCTCGGCGACATGCCGGCTGGCGGCACGATCGTGGTCGACACGCACGGGTTCAACGCCCGGGCGCTCGCGAAGATCGGCTGGGCGGCCAACCCGCTGGAAGATGGGACTCTCGAGAACTATCTCGTCCATGCGTACGACATCACCCAGCTGACCTTAAATGCCGTCGAGGGCACCGGTCTGTCCCGCAAGGCAGCATCGCGATCGAAGAACATGTTCGCCCTCGGCCTCCTGTTCTGGATGTACTCACGCCCGACCGAGGGCGCACGCAACCTCATCAGCCGAAAGTTCGCATCGAAGCCCGACGTTCTGGCCGCGAACCTTGCCGCTTTCCAGGCCGGATGGAACTTCGGTGAGACGACCGAGGCCTTCTCGATCAGCTATGAGGTCAAGCCCGCTGCGCTGGCCGCCGGGACGTACAGAAACATCACAGGCAACACGGCACTGGCCTACGGCCTGATCGCTGCCTCCCGGCGGGCTGCCATGCCGCTGTTCCTCGGCGCCTATCCCATCACACCGGCATCCGACATCCTGCACGAGCTGTCCAAGCACAAAGACCTGGGCGTACGCACGTTCCAGGCCGAGGACGAGATCGCAGCGATCGGCGCAGCACTCGGAGCCTCCTTCGGCGGCGCACTCGGTGTCACCACGTCGTCGGGTCCGGGCATCGCCCTCAAGGCTGAGACCATCGGGCTGGCCGTCTCACTCGAACTGCCCCTTGTGATCGTCGACGTGCAGCGCGGTGGACCCTCCACCGGTCTCCCGACGAAGACCGAGCAGTCCGATCTCCTCCAGGCGATGTACGGCCGGAACGGCGAGGCACCTGTGCCCGTCATTGCTGCTCAGTCCCCCGGCGATTGCTTCTACGTTGCGCTCGAGGCAGCCCGGATCGCGGTCACCTACCGGACACCGGTGTTTCTGCTCTCCGACGGATATCTGGCCAACGGCTCAGAGCCGTGGCGTGTGCCCCAGCTCGGCGACCTTCCGCCGATCGAACCCCGGTTCGCGACAGCACCCAACGGCGAAGATGGCAAGTTCCTCCCGTACAAACGCGATGTGGAGACCCTTGCTCGAGCGTGGGCAATCCCCGGTACCGCCGGCCTTGAGCATCGGGTCGGCGGGATCGAGAAGGCAGATCTCACCGGCGAGATCAGCTACGACGCCGACAACCACGAACTAATGACGCGCACCCGTCAGGCGAAGGTCGACGGGGTCGCGGCCTCGATCGGACCCCTCACGGTCGACGACCCCGCCGGCGCTGCCGACGTACTCGTCGTGGGCTGGGGGTCGACCTTTGGTCCGATCGGTGCGGCGTGCCGCCGAGTTCGCGGCACTGGCACGCCGATCGCGCAGCTGCACCTACGACACCTCAATCCCCTCCCCGACGACCTCGGCGAGATCGTGGGGCGCTACCGCCGAGTCGTGGTGCCCGAGATGAACCTGGGCCAGCTGACGCATTTGCTCCGGGCCAGATACCTCATCGATCCGCTGCCGATCACGCAGGTGCGCGGCCAGCCGTTCAAGGCCGAACAGCTCGCCGCAGCCCTGGCCCACGTCGTGCAGCACGACTCGCTTCCGCACCACATCACCAAGGAGAGCTGACCCATGGCGTACGTAGTCGCCGAGCCCTGCATCGATGTTCTGGACCGAGCCTGCGTGGACGAATGTCCCGTCGACTGCCTGTATGAGGGCGAACGAATGATGTACATCCACCCCGACGAGTGCGTCGACTGCGGCGCTTGCGAGCCGGTCTGTCCCGTGGAGGCCATCTTCTACGACGACGACCTCCCGTCAACATGGGCTCCGTTCCGCCAAGCGAACTCGCAGTTCTTCGTACAGATCGGCTCGCCCGGTGGCGCACGATCGGTCGGCGTGACCAACAACGACCCCGAGTTCATCACCGCGCAGGAGAGGGCGTGAGATGACGACCACGGACCTGCAGCTCTCACTGTCGGCGAAGGACCTCAAGACCGATCAGGAGGTGAGGTGGTGCCCCGGGTGCGGAGACTACGCCATTCTCGCCGCGGTCCAGGGTTTCATGCCGGAGATGGGAATCGCGCGAGAGAACATCGTGTTCGTCTCCGGGATCGGGTGCTCGTCTCGGTTCCCTTATTACATGAACACATACGGCATGCACTCGATCCATGGCCGTGCCCCGGCGATCGCGACCGGACTGGCCACGTCTCGACCTGATCTTTCGGTCTGGGTCGTGACAGGCGACGGTGACTCGCTCTCGATCGGCGGCAACCACCTTATTCACGCGCTCCGGCGCAACGTGAATCTCAAGATCCTGCTCTTCAACAACCAGATCTACGGACTGACGAAGGGTCAGTACTCCCCGACCTCCGAGATCGGCAAGGTCACCAAGTCGACCCCGCAGGGGTCACTGGACCGCCCGTTCAACCCGGTCTCGATCGCCTTGGGCGCCGAGGCCACATTCGTCGCACGGACGATCGACTCGGACCGCAGTCATCTGACCTCGGTTCTCCGCGCTGCGGCCCAACATGATGGCACCGCCCTGGTCGAGATCTACCAGAATTGCAACATCTTCAACGACGGCGCATTCGATCTCCTGAAAGACCCCGCCACCCGCGACGAGTACACGATCCGGCTCGAGCACGGGAAGCCGATCAGGTTCGGTCGGGACCACACCTCGGCGGTGGTCCGAGGGGAGATCGGGCTGCCTGAGCTTGCACGCGACGTCGCGCCCGACGATCCGCGGGTCCTGGTCCATGACGCCCGAACCGAGAACTCAGCCCTGCCGTACGCACTGTCGCGCCTGTCGAGCACGGGGCCCGGCTACACCCCGATCGGGGTCTTCAGGTCGGTCACGCACCCCACCTACGACCGACTCATGGCAGCCCAGGTAGACGCTGTCCGGGTGCCGGAGTCAGACATGGACCGTGCGATCAACAGGCTTCTCGCCGGCCCAGAGACGTGGCTCATGAGCTAGTTCATGAGCAAGCGCTGGCGATCCGTCGGCCGGCAGAAGAGTGCCTCCGACGAGGCTCGGGAACACGACCACTTCAATGTTCACACGACCCCCGTGTGAGCGTAAGGTGACGGGACGATGTCTAGGACGCTTCGCAGGGAAAACCTGCCATCAGATGTCACGACGCTGGTTGGTCGACGAAGAGAGCTCGACAGCGCAGCCCGACACCTGTCGGAGTCCCGGCTCGTCACCCTGGTTGGCACGGGTGGCGTCGGCAAGAGTCGGCTGGCATTAGCTGTTGGGCAGCGGCTGAGAAGAGGCTTCGCCGACGGCGTCTGGCTCGTCGAGCTCGCCGAGCTGACGAGATCTGAACTCCTTGCGGTAAGCGTCATGCACGTTCTCGCGCCCGATCACGTGGGCGAGTCCGAGGACGATCTCGTCGGCTATGTAGGTGACAAGCAGTTACTGCTCATCCTCGACAACTGTGAGCACCTGGGCGACTCGCCGGCCAAGCTCGTGGACCAGCTCCTTCGGCACTGCCCCAACGCGCGCGTCCTCGCGACCAGCCGCGAGGCCTTACGGATGCCGGGTGAGACGCTCTACGAAATTCCGCCGCTCAGTGTCCCCCCGGCCGACGAAGTGACCACCCGCGAGCGAGCGCGGTCGTTCGAGTCGGTCGAGCTGTTCTGCGAACGCGCGGCGGCAGCCGCGCCGTGGTTCGTGCTCACCGACGAGAATCTCCCTCAGATCCTCGCGATCTGCCGCCTGCTGGACGGCCTCCCACTTGCCGTGGAGCTCGCTGCGATGGGCATGCGCACGCTGACGCCTGAGCAGTTGCTCGAGCGCTATGACCGTATCTATCGGGTGCTCACACACGGGAGCCGAGCGGTTGCGCCACGACACCAGACGCTCCTGGCCGCGGTCAGTTGGAGCCATGACCTCTGCAGCCCAGAGGCGCGCGAGCTGTGGGCTCGGCTTTCCTGCTTCTCCGGGGGAATCGATCTCGAGGCCGCCGAACGTGTCTGCGGCTTCGAGCCGCTGACCGAGGACGAGGTGCTGCCGTACCTGACCGAGCTGGTCGAGAAGTCGGTCGTCACGTTCGATGGCACGCAGTACAAGATGCTGGAGACCCTCAGGCAGTTCGGCCGGCAGCGCCTCAACGACGGCGGTTCCGCTCCTCAGCTCGACGACAAACACTTCGAGTACGTCCTGGACTTGGCCCGGCGACTGGAAGCGTCGTGGTTCGGCTCCCATCAGCGAGTCATCCTCGATGAAGTCCGAAGAAATCTGGCGAACCTCCGCAAGGCGCTGAGCCACGCTGAGAGCTCTCCCGAGCTCCACAGCGCCGCTCTCGAGGTCCTGATCTCCCTGTGGTCCTACTGGATCCCCTGTGGGCAGCAGCGCGAGGGGCGCCACTGGTTCAACGTCTTCCTCGCTTCTGCGACCGACAGCACGCCGGGCCTCGTCGCCGCTCGGTGGGTGAATGGCTACCTCGCGACGATCGAGGGCGCACCCCGGGAATGCTTCGACCAGGTTGACGCCGGTATCGCGCTGGCAGAGCGCCTCGGGGATCGAACCGGACTCGCTCGAAACCTCCACGTCCGCGGCCTGATGAAGCTCCTGATCATCGACGTCCACGCTGCGCTCGACGACCTGCGCACTGCTGTCGAGCTGGAACGAGAACTCGGCCCGCACAACCCGTACCTCGCCCCACCACTGAACAGCCTCGGCGCCGCGCTGTGCTACGAGGAACAGGTGGACGAAGCGGTCGCGGTACTCACCGAGGAAGTGGAGCTCAGCACCCTTCACGGCGAACAGTGGATGGGCTCGTGGGCCACCCTGTTCCTCGGCCTGGCGGATTGGATCCGGGGCCGTCCCGACGACGCGACGACACGACTGCGCGCCGCATTGTCCGCCAAATGGCCGCTGGGCGACCTCGTCGGATCTGCGAACGCGATCGAAATGCTCGGTTGGACCGCTTTAGAACGCGGAGACGCACCCTCTGCGGCACGGCTTCTCGGCGGCAGCCGACGCCTCTTCGAGCCTCTGGGTCTACACCTCCTGGGCTTCACCCGCCTGAAGGACTGGAGCGAGGATTGTGCTCGCCGCGTCGAGGACCAGCTGGGAACGGCAAAGTTCCGTAAGGAGTTCGACGCGGGACTCCACATGGACACAGAGGATCTCATCGCCTTCGCGCTCGGCAAGGCCCTCACCGTCGTCGCACGGCCGAAGGACGACGGACCTTTTCCTCTGACTCCTCGAGAGAAGGAGATCGCGGCCCGCGTCGCCGAAGGGAAGACGAATCGCGAGATCGCCGCGGAGCTGGTCATCTCCCAGCGCACGGTCGACGGGCATGTCGAGCGCATCCTGACGAAGCTCGGCGTCGGATCGCGTACGAAACTGGCCCTGATCTTCAGCCAGTCCAACAACAGCGCCACGGCCACGCCAGAAGCCGCAGACTCGGCCTGAGCCCTCACCCGTCAGAGGAGCGCCGCGAGCCTGGTGCCTTGGCGGATCGCACGCTTGGCGTCCAACTCGACGGCAAGCTCGGCGCCACCGATCAAGTGGGTGGTGGCACCGGGGCCGAGCGCGTCGTACACCGCACGGACGGACTCCTGGCCGGCGCAGATGATGACGTGGTCGACCACCAGCACCTGTTGTGCGAGCGTGCCGTCGGGGTCGGTCACGGTGATGTGGAGGCCGTCGTCATCGATGAGGTTGTAGGACGCCCCGATGATTTCGTGTACGCCCGCCTGCTTGAGCACCGCGCGGTGCGCCCAGCCCGAAGTCTTGCCGAGGCCGACGCCGATCGGGGTGGTCTTGCGCTGGAGCAGCCAGACCTCGCGGGGCGAGCTGCGCGAGGTTGGCTCACCCAGACCGCCGCGGTGGACCGCCTGGTCTGCGACTCCCCAGAACCCCTTCCACTCATCCGTTGTAGCTTCCTGGTGGGTGAGGAAATGACATATGTCGACGCCGATCCCGCCCGCTCCGATGACGGCGACGCGCTCGCCGGGAACGACCGTGCCGTCAAGGACGTCGGCGTATGAGACGACCGTGTGGTGGTCGATTCCTGGGATGGCCGGGATACGCGGCTCGACGCCAGTCGACACCACGACCTCATCGAAGTCGGCAAGGTCGGCCGGCCTGACCTCGGTCCTGAGTCGTACGTCGACCCCAAGCACCTCGAGCCGGCGGCCGTAGTAGCGGACTGTGTCCTTGAAGTCCTCCTTGCCGGGGACCTGCATGGCGAGCCGGAACTGGCCCCCAATCGCCGGAAGCTTGTCGAACAGCGTGACGTCGTGGCCGCGCTCGGCGGTCGAGACTGCGGCGGCCAGGCCGGCAGGGCCGGCGCCGACGACCGCAACGCGCTTCTTGGTCCGGGTCGGGGTCAGCACGAGCTCGGTCTCGTAGCAGGCCCGCGGGTTGACCAGGCAGGTGTTCCGCTTGCCGGCGAAGACGTGGTCGAGGCAGGCCTGGTTGCAGGCGATGCAGGTGTTGATCTCGTCGACGCGCCCCTCTGCGACCTTCCTCATGAACTCGGGGTCGGCCAGCATCGGGCGCGCCATCGAGATCAGATCGGCGTGTCCGTCGGCGAGGATCTGTTCGGCGACATCGGGGGTATTGATGCGGTTTGACGCGACGACCGGCACCGTGACGATCGCCTTGAGGCGCGCGGTGCTGTCGACCCAGGCTGCCCGCGGGACCTGCGTGATGATCGTCGGGACCTGGGTCTCGTGCCAGCCGATGCCGGTGTTGAGAATGTCGATACCCGCCTCCTCCAGCGCCAGCGCCAGCGTTGCGACCTCATCCCAGGTCTGGCCGCCCTCGACCAGGTCGAGCAGCGAGATCCGATACTGCAGCAGGAAGTGGGGACCGACGAGGTCGCGGGTGCGGCGTACGACCTCAAGCGGGAAGCGCATGCGGCGCTCGACCGTGCCGCCCCACGCGTCATCGCGCTGGTTGGTGCGCGCGGCGAGGAACTGGTTGATCAGGTAGCCCTCCGAGCCCATGATCTCAACGCCGTCGTAGCCGGCGTCCTTCGCCAGCCGCGCGCATTCCGCGAACGCCGTTGCCGTGCGGTCGACCGCGGCCTCCGTGAGCGCCGCCGGCTTGAACCGGGTGATCGGCGATCGGACCGCCGACGGAGCGACGTTGTCCCGGTGGGCGCTGTAGCGGCCCCCGTGCAGCACTTGGAGCAGAATCTTGACGTCGTGCTCGTGGACGGCCTCGGTGATCGTACGGTGGGCCTTCGCCTGATCTGCGGTGCGGAACGTGGCGTCACCGTGGGCGAAGAGCGCGCCCGCACGGTCCGGCGAGAAGCCACCTGTGACGATGAGTCCGACGCCTCCCGCGGCACGTGCGGCGAAGAAGGCAGCCAGGGCCGGCACGTCGTCGAGGGACTCCTCCATGCCGGTGTGCATGGACCCCATGACGAGGCGATTGCGCAGCCTGTGCGTACCGACGATGAACGGTGAGAGCAGATGGTCGAAGCCCACAATAGGAGCATACCACTCGGAATACCATCTGGAATAGGGGAATATGTGGCGGTGCCCACCGCCGCCGATGTTGTCCGGACGCAGCTTCTCGACGCTGCTGCACGCCTGCTTGCGGAAGGCGGCCCCCAGACGTTCTCCACGCGCAACGTCGCGGCCCTCTCCGGCGTCTCCAAGATGGGCATCTACACGCACTTCGGATCCCTCGGTGCCCTGGCGCATGCGGTCGTCGACGAAGGGTTCCGGCGCCTCGCGGAGCGCATCGCCGCGGTGGTCCGCTCCGGCGACGTTCGTGCTGACCTCGTGGCGATCTCGCTCGCCTTCGTCGACCACGCCCGGGAGAACCCGAACCTGTACCGCGTGATGTTCGGCAGTGCGCCCCTCGGCCGGTTCGGTGCGGTCACACAGGACGAGATGACCCAGGGGAGCCGCGGCACCCTCGACGAGGTCGTGGTGGTGATCCAACATGGCATCGACAGCGGCGACTTCTCCCCTGGCTCGGCATGGAGGCGAGCGAATCAATGGTTCTGCGCCGTTCACGGCTACGCGATGCTGGAGCTGAGCGGCTTCATCACTGGGGGTGGCGGGCCCACCAAGGTCCTCCTACCTCTGCTGAACGGCATGTTCGCCGGCTTCGCAACCCGCGATCCCGACAGTGGCGCGAGATGACGATGCAGAATTGGCGGGTTGGACGTGCTCCAAACCCTCCGGATGTCGCGGGACGGGTGTTGCTCACGTCGCTCAGCCCTTGCAGGGCGCCGAGCCCCGTTGCCGGCCCGGAATCAGCGTGGCGCGATCTGCACAGTGGCCGCCTGGGCGTGCGGAGTCGCGATGAGGCCTGCGGCCTCGCCGTACTTCGACCTGTACTCGGCTTCGATCCCGCTGGTCTGGCTGCTCGGCGCAGAGAAGGTGACCGAACGGGTCCACATACCACACGCGATCTGACCGATACCGAGCTCGATAGCCCTGCGATACCAGCCGGACGAGGGGCCGCGGAACGAGCGAACGTACAGCTCGCCGTCGACAACGACCATGCCGAGCTCAACCGACTCTGTGGTGCAGGCGCCCGCGGTCAAGAAGAGGGAATGGGAGGTGGTCAGTTCGTTCAGCTCCTCCGCTCCCCAGCTCATGCCTCGCTCCGCTGCGCAGGTGCCTGCTGGGAAGTAGAGCGATGGACAGCGCTCCATGACGACAGAATGCGAAGGGCGTCGTCCGATGGCGTGCCTGCGGGTGCCGTGAGGATCATCAGCCGCTGCCCGTTGCCGTCCGGGCTCTGCCAGGTGTCACAGTCGAGGGTGAGGTCGCCGACGACCGGATGTCGATACCTCTTGGTCCCGTAGCTGGCCGAGTTGACCCGGTGCTCGGCCCACCATGATCGGAAGTCGTCGTCGCGCACCGACATCTCCCCCACGAGGACTGCCAGCTCCGGATCGTCAGGATCTGTGGCGGCCTCCATGCGAAGCGCTGCGACGGCATCGCGGGCGTCGTGCTCCCACTCGAGGTGCATCGCGCGGATCGCGGGATGGATGAACATCAGCCGCACGTAGTTGCGTTCCGCGGGAGGAATCGCCGCGAAGTCGGTGAACAGGGCAGCGGCAGACCTGTTCCAGTCGAGCACGTGAAGTCGCTTTCCGAGCACGATTGCCGGCGTCGAGCCGAGCTGGTCAAGGAGACGCCGGACGGCTGGTCGGACCTTCTGGGCTGTCCGGCGTCGCCGCGGCATCGAGTCCACCTTGCCGGCGATCTCATAGAGGTACGCCTGCTGGTCCTCGGTAAGGCGAAGGGCGCGCACGAGGGTCGACAACACCGTGGCCGAGGCCTTGACGCGTCCCTGCTCGAGCCGGGTGTAGTAGTCGACGCTGATAGCCGCCAATAACGCGACCTCCTCTCGTCGCAGGCCAGCGACCTTGCGGCGCTCGACGGGCTCGGGGAGGCCAGCGTCGCGCGGGCTCAACCGTGCTCGGCAGGCTTTGAGGAAGTCTCCGAGGTCGCGGGGATCGGGTGATCGGTCCATGTGCAGATTCTCGACCTTGCACCGGCTCCGGTTGGAGGGGAGAGATCCTTCCCAGGCAAACACTCGCCTCTTTCTTGGCTCGTTGTCCGAGGGGAAGTTGGTCTCACGCCGCGGCGATCGCCCGGCTCGGGCCCCCTGGATCACGGGGTTCCTTTCGAAACGTGAACGGAGCAACTGAATGACGACCAAGCTTGATGTCACCTTCGAGAGCTCAGGCATCTCGATCGCGGCCCATCTCTTCCTGCCGGACATCGCAGAGCTGGGAGGTCTCCCGGGCATCGTCGTCGGGCATCCGGGAGCGTCGGTCAAGGAGCAATCGTCCGGACTGTACGCCGAGCGCCTGGCACAGCGGGGCCTCGTGACCGTCGCTTTCGACGCGGCGTACCAGGGGGCCAGCGGCGGCATGCCGCGCGGCTTGGAGGACCCGGCGCAGCGCATCGAGGACATCAAGTCGGCGGTCTCCTTCCTGACGACGCGACCCGAGGTCGACGCTGCTCGGATCGGCGTGCTCGGCGTATGTGCGTCGGGCGGCTACTCGCTGCCAGCGACGGCGAGCGACCACCGGATCAAGGCGGTTGCGACGGTGAGCGCCGCTGATGTCGCCCGGCAGTTCCGACTGGGCGCGGATGGATCTCAGGATCCGGCCGTCTTCCAGGGCATGCTCGACGCTGCCGCGGAGGCGCGAACGGCTGCGGCGCGCCGAGAGGGTCCAGGCGTCCTGCCGCTGTTCCCTAGGGACGCCGAGCAGGCCCGCGCCATGGGTGGCGAGCACGGGGTCGAGGGATACGAGTACTACTGCACCCCCCGTGGTCAGCACGAGCGCGGCGCCACGTTCTTCGACTGGACGAGCGTCGACAAGATGGCGACCTTCGACGCCTTCTCGCAGATCGCGCTGATCGGCCAGCGGCCGCTGCTGATGGTCGTGGGGACGCGTGCCGTCACAGGGTGGATGAGTATCGCGGCGTTCCAGCTGGCCACCGGCCCGAAGGAGCTGTTCTGGATCGACGGTGCCAGCCACGTCGACCTCTACGACCGCGAGCCCCACGTCACCGCAGCCGTGGACCGGATAGTGCCATTCTTCCAGGACGGCCTCCAGGCAGGTCACGCCTGACGGCGCGGGCCGCGGGTGGGTACGCACGCGCACCTCCCCCGGCTCCGCGGACAGGACACCACGAGGTCCCGAAGCACCACGCCTTCACGCCACGGCCCAGCGTCACAAGGCCGCACCAGCCCAAGTCGGAGCCGAAGCCGGGTGCTGCACGGCGAGCTTCCTGAGCGAGAGGGCGGGCTCGAACCCACCGTGCACGACGACCGCACCCGTCGAGCGGCGAGGCGCCCGTCGACGTGCCGGTCGACATCAGGGGCGTGGCCCGGGTCGGGATGAGGGTGGTCTCGGAGGGGACAGAAGGGCGGTCGATGTGCTCCATACGGGCAAGGTGCGCGAGGTGCGCCGAGACCCTCCGAAGGGCGCAGAGCCGGCTGTTCAGCCATACCCGTGTGAACGGATAAGTGCCCCATCAATGCCCACAGGCCATGTCTTTCTCCTCGTGTGAGGATCCGGAACATGGCCCTGACCTGGTGTTTCGGTGGAGCTGAGGGGACTCGAACCCCTGACCCTCTGAAGCGATCGACTTTGTGTACTTTTTTCGGCGAATCTGGATGCTTCTCGGCGAACCCCACTCTGACCTGGGCCGATGCCCCGAATCGGAACAGCGACGACCTCGATGCTATCCCTCGATCTCGGCCTCTTTCGACCCAGTTCGGGCAGTTCCTGCCTTCAAAGTGCCCAATATCCGGCGACCCCCTCTCCGCGAGCAGCGGCCGTATCGGTGTCCGCCACTCGGCGCCGATGGGGCCATCCACAACGCGCCGAGGACCTGCACCCGCGAGGACGCCGGGGCCTGGTTCTCCGACGAGCACCGGCTCATCAGCTCCGGACTCTGGACATCGCCCGCCACGCGTAAGTCAGCAACGCTCGAAGACCAGCAAGCTGAGCGTCTTCCGGCATTCCAAAGCCACTCGCCACCCGCACCAAGGACCACCACCGCGACCTGCTGCGCGACTATCTCGGCCCGAGCTTCGGCCCACTCCCCCGGCGGGAGACACCGGCGGGTCAGGCTCGCGTCTCCTGACCCGCCGCCGGCATGCCAGTCAGATCAGCCGCGAGCGCAGCTCCTCCAGCTGCGTGATCAGGCTCGCGGGAACCCGGTCGGCGCCGACCTTCGCGAACCACTCCTGGATATCGGTGACCTCGTTGCGCCACTCATCCGCATCGACCGCCAAAACGCGCTCGAGCTGTTCGTGGGTGAGGTCCAGTCCTTCGGTATCGATCGACTCCGGGGTGGGGACGAGCCCGATCGGAGTTTCCACTGCGCCCGCGGTGCCGTCGACACGTTCGATGACCCACTTGAGCACTCGGCTGTTGTCGCCGAAGCCCGGCCACAGGAAGCTGCCGTCCTCATCGCGGCGGAACCAGTTGACCTGAAAGATCTTGGGCAGCTTGAGCTCGTCGCCCCCGTTGCCCATCGTGACCCAGTGGTCAAAGTAGTCGCCGGCGTGGTAGCCGATGAAGGGCAGCATGGCCATCGGGTCGCGGCGCACAACGCCGACGGCCCCGGTCGCGGCGGCCGTCGTCTCCGACGACAGTGTCGCACCGATGAAGACGCCGTGGACCCAGTCGCGGGCCTCGTAGACCAACGGGATCGTCGTCTTGCGCCGGCCACCGAAGAGGATCGCAGAGATCGGTACGCCGCGCGGGTCGTCGTACTCGGGCGCAACGATGGGGCACTGCTGGATCGGGGTGCAGAAGCGGCTGTTCGGGTGGCTGGACAGCTCACCGCTGCCCGCGGTCCAGTCGCGCCCTCGCCAGTCCGTCAGGTGGGCCGGCGCTTCCTCGGTCATGCCCTCCCACCAGATGTCGCCGTCGTCTGTGAGGGCGACGTTGGTGAAGATCGAGTTGCCCTCGGCGATGGTGCGCATCGCGTTGGGGTTGGTGTCCCATCCGGTGCCGGGTGCAACGCCAAAGAGCCCAGCCTCGGGGTTTACGGCGTACAGGCGGCCGTCCTCGCCGAACCGCATCCAAGCGATGTCGTCGCCGATCGTCTCGACGGTCCACCCGTCCACGCTGGGCTCGAGCATGGCGAGGTTGGTCTTGCCACAGGCGCTGGGGAAGGCGGCGGCGACGTAGTGGGTCTTCTTCTCGGGTGAGGTCAGCTTGAGGATCAGCATGTGCTCGGCGAGCCAGCCCTCGTCCCGACCCATGACAGAAGCGATCCGAAGGGAGAAGCACTTCTTGCCGAGGAGGGCGTTGCCGCCGTAGCCGGAGCCGAAGCTCCAGATGGTCCGGTCCTCGGGGAACTGGACGATGTACTTGGTGTCGTTGCACGGCCATGCGACATCGGTCGCGTCGTCCTCGAGAGGCGCGCCGACCGAGTGGAGACACGGGACGAAGTCCGCGTCATCGCCCATCCGGTCGAGCACGTCGGCGCCCATGCGGGCCATGATGCGCATCGACACGACGACGTACGCGGAGTCCGTGATCTCGACCCCGAACATGGGCGAGTCCGCCTCGAGGGAGCCCATGCAGAAGGGAATGACATACATCGTGCGACCGCGCATGCTTCCGCGATAGAGCTCCGACATCAGAGCCTTCATCTCGCCCGGGTCCATCCAGTTGTTGGTGGGCCCCGCATCGGACTCGCTACGTGAGCAGATGAAGGTCCGGTCTTCGACGCGCGCGACGTCGGTCGGGTCCGATGCGCACCAGAAGGAGTTCGGCTTCTTCGACTCATTGAGCCTGACCAGCGTGCCGGCTTCTACCAGTTCGTCGGTGAGCCGGGTCCATTCGTCTTCAGAGCCGTCGCACCAGACCACCGTGTCCGGCTGGGTCAGGGCAGCGACTTCGTAGACCCAACTCAAGAGGCGCTCGTTCTTCGTCGGGGCGTGGCCCAGGTCAATCTGGTCGTTCATGTCGTGCCTTTCACGGTTCGGGGTTGTGAAACAACAACTGCCCATCGATCCGACGGGCCTTCCGAGCCAACCCACATATCCGCGCCGTTGCGTCGTGTGTTCTCAGAGGCTGGGTTGGGCCACCGCGCCGTCTCGGGCGACGCGGTGGCCCAGCTTTGTTGCGGCTACGCAGACAGCTGCGCGGTCAGCCCGTCGATCTCAGTCTTGAACGACTTGCGGAGATCGGCCTTCTCGGCGTCGGTGAGCCAGCTGCCCTCAATGGCCGCGAGACTGGCGTCGACCGCCTGCTTCGGCTCGAAGCCAAGTTCGTTGCAGAACTTGACGTACTCAAGCCCTTGGTCGGTGTGGAACATCGTCGGGTCGTCGGAACCCAACGTCACGTTGACCCCGCGCTCGACCATCAGTCGAATCGGATTGGTGAGCGGGGCATCTGGCTCGTCGCTCTCCGGGATCTGCCAGAACGCCCCAGCGGTCGTCGGTGCGCAGGTGAACGGCACCTGCTCGTCGACAACCCGTCGCAGCACCTCAGGATCCTGAGTGACGCGATAGCCGTGGTCGATGCGCTCGCAGCCGAGCTCGTCGAGGCACGTCGTGATCCAGCTGGCCGGTGCATCGTGACTCGTGTGCGCCGTGCGGCGGAAGCCCGCCCGGCCGGCCTGCTGGTAGACACCGGCAAACATCTCAGGCGGGAACGGCAGCTCGTGGTGGTCGATGCCAAGGCCGATCACCTCGTCCTGCCGGTAGGCGATCATCTCGTCGAGCATCGCCTGGGCGACCGCGACCGGCTCCTCACGGTTGATCGAGGGGACGAGCCGGGCGCGGACGCCCAGCTCGGCCTCGGCGCGACGAATCCCGTCTACGAACCCATCCATGATCGTCCGGTATGGAATCCCATTGGCCAGATGGTTCGTCGGGTTGCAGAAGACCTCCGAGTATTTCACGTTGCCCATGACGTACGCATCTTCGAGACACTCGAACGCGATCCGCGCGAAGTCCTCCCGGTCACGAACCGTCTCGCACACGAATGTGTGGCTCACCAGGAACTCGACGAGGGTGTCGTACTCGTAGAGCTTCTGCGGGTCCTCCACCGGCACGTTGAGGTCGTGCTTCTTGGCCAGGTCCAGTGCCGTTTCCAGGCGCATCGCGCCGACGATGTGGTTGTGCAGCTCGACCTTGGGGATCTTGCGCAGATACTCGTCTGAGTTCATTCAAATCACCATCCCTGTTGGATTGACTGAAGTCGGACGCTCGGCGGTCACCCGAGGCCCCAGAGCTTGAGGTATTCCGCAGCGAAGTCCACGTCGCCGTAGACCGCACCGGTGTCAGGGTTCGCGTCTTCAAGGTTCGCCGACGTGAAGGCGCGATTCTCGACCTTAGAGTCCACGGCAGCCGGCTGACCGGTCATCACGCGGAGCACCTGGTCCATCGTGGCCCAGCCCATCCAGACCTCGGGAGACCCCACGATGCCGGTGATGAGCTCCTTGTTCCTGAGGTCAGCCATCGTGGTCTTCGACGCGTTGACCGTGACGATCGAGAGGCGCTTCTCAGCACCCGCCGCCAAGAGGGACGGCTTCATGAGATCGCCCAAGATGGCGAAGACGGGAACAACGAAGTTGAAGCTCGGGTCTTGCCCGATCGCCGTGCCGATGGACGGAACCTCGGTCCCCCACTGCGCGGTCGACGATCCGTACTCCTTGACCTTGCAGCTGGGACAGAGTCGCTTGAGCTCAGACTTGAACCCTTCCGACTCGAGCACCGCAGCTGGCGTATCAGGCACGCCCACGAGTGCCGCGTTGACCTTGCCCTTGCTCTGCGCCACCGCCATGGCGGCCAACTGCTTCCCGAAACAGGTGTAGCAGTACGACGCCTTGCCAACGACACCGATCTCGGCCTGTTTTGCGGTCGGAAGGCCCGGGTCTCCGTCGAAGACGTCGACGACCGGAATGCCCGCAGCCTTGGCGTCCCTGAGGGGCGCAGCCAAGGATTCTGCGGAAAAGCTCATGATCGCGATGGCAGCGGCGTCCTGAGAGATCGCCTGCTGAATCTGACGCGAAGCGGTCGACGTGTCACCCTTGGCGTCGAGCGCGACGATCGTCATGCCGACCTTGTCCGCGGCCGCTTGCATGCCCTTGAGAACGTTCTGCGTGAACTCGTAGCCCAGTGCGGCCGAGATGAAGTAGAGCTTCTTGCCCTGCGCCTTCGTGCCGACGTCGAAGGCCGGCCCTGGGGCGTGGAACTCCAGCGGCTTGATTAGCTGGTCGAGGATCGATTGAGCCTCCGCCACTTTCGCGGCGCTCGCCGATTTGTCGTTCCCGTTGGCGGGACCGCCGGCACAAGCGGTCAGCAGGAGAGCCGTCGCAAGACCGGCAGCAACGGCTGCGGCCCATCGACTCGAGGGCCCGGATGTAATTCGCATCATTCTCCCTGTGTTTCGGATAGGTACTCGGGCCACGACTTAGTCGACAGGTTCAAGTACACGGTGCGGTCAGGCTTCTACCATGACGTATTAGTTATACGAGATACGTATACACGACGTCAATGCTCCGTAGCCCGGAACAAATGGACATCGCCCGCGAGCCATAGGCTCACGGGCGATGAACGGGGCGCTGCTTGCGCGTGCTCAGCGGAAGAAGGGCTCGATGGTGTCGCGCTGACGTTGGTCGGCGATGTAGCGCTCGATCGCGTGGGTGACGATCTCCTCGTCAGTCACGCTAGCGGCCTCCCGCAGGTAACCCATGGCAGATGCCAGGTCAGGTGGTAGTTGGATCTCGATCGCGTTCATCACTGCTCCTTTGGGCTTGCCCCCTTGCGGGAGTCACTCCAGGACAGCCCTCGGGCGAGGCCCTGCCCCTACGACTTCTTGGTGCGCCGACCCTTGGACGCCGTCGGCGCGGCGGGTTCTTCGACCAGCGAGTGCCGGCTCGCGTGACGACGAGCCAGGTCAGCTGCCTTCTGGGCGTCGCCCTTCTCGATGGCATCCACGATGGCTTCGTGCTCGTCAATCGAGGCCTCGACGACCTGGGGCTGGACGACCCAGAGGACCCGCCTGATCCGCTTGTCCAGCATGGAGAGAATCTCCTCGAAGACCGGGTTGCGGGAGCACGCGGCCAACATCATGTGGAACTCCGAGTTGAGCTCTACGAACTTCGGCCGGTCATTGCGCTCGAAGGCCGCTCGGGACTTCCTGACGTTGGACCGCATGGCAGCGATCTCCTTCTCGGTGTGCCTCGACGTCGCCAGGAACGCGCACTCCCCCTCCAGTGGACCTCGCACCTCGCTGAGCACCACCAGCTCATCTTCGGACAGATCCTTGACATGCGCGCCCTGCCGGCCACCCGTCTTCTCGATCCAGCCGGCGGCCTCGAGGGCACTGAGCGCCTCGCGCAATGGGATACGGCTGACGCCGAAGTGATCTGCCAGTCCTTGCTCGTCGAGGCGCTGGCCAGCTGCGAGCTCTCCGCGGATGATCGCGTCCTCGAGAAGGCGGTAGATCTCCCCGCCCAGCGAGGATCGGGGTGCCGGCTTTCCGAGCCCCCCGAGCGCCTTGGGTCGGCTTCCGCCCCGTGATGCTGTCGTCAGTTCGGACATAAGAGTCTCGGCTCCTTGTTGCGCCATGCGGACGTGGTTGCTCTCATCTGGACGAATCCCAGCAACGCGTATTCAGGCTACAGAACACGCGCCACGGTGCAACCATAGACGGCCTGCCCGGCGTAACGCCCTCCTCTCGCGTCCTTCACGCCAACTTTTCGCGGGCAGTCAGATCGTTCGACCAGTGACCGGAGCGCGACATCTTCGCGTACAGGTAGCCCTCGTTCTGCGGCGTCATGAAGTAGCCAGTGTTCCGGACGCCCACGACCCTGATTCCGAAGTCGCTGATCTGCTGCACCTTGGCCGGGTTGTTCGTCAGGAGAGCAACGCTTGTGACGTCCAGGGCTTGGAGCATCTGGCCGACGACGTCATACCGCCGGTCGTCCTCACCGAATCCGAGGAAGCTGTTGGCGGCGTAGGTGTCGAGCCCGCGGTCCTGCACAGCGTAGGCATCGAGCTTGTTGTAGAGACCGATGCCCCGGCCCTCCTGCCGGAGGTAGATCAGGTAGCCACCGACCTCGTGAAGAGTCCGCAGCGCTTCGCGCAACTGCGGACCGCAGTCGCACCTGGTAGAGCCAAAGACGTCCCCGGTCATGCACTCCGAGTGCGGCCGGACCAGGGGCGCCGTCGCTGCGCGGTAGCTGCCCAGCCCGATGGCAAGATGCTCCGCCCCGTCGTTAAGGCCCGTGAACGTCCACACGTCCGAGTCAACGACGGCATCACCGAGGTCGATCGGCATCCTGATGTGCGTGCGCACAGCAGGATCTGCGCGAAGTTCACGGTTGACGACGGGACGGTACATCTCACTGTCCTAGACCGTGG
>NZ_BAAIGC010000036.1:0-49573 GCF_054653495.1 Nocardioides sp. AN3 | reverse complement strand
TGCCCTCACCGGATGCGCAGCAAAGCGTGGGCTGAGCTGTTCCCGTCATCAGCGCCCTCACGTCTCGTCAGCGCGCCGGCTTGCAGTCCAGGCTGCGAGCTGGCTGCGGTTCGACAGATTGAGCTTGCTCAAGATGCGGTCCACGTGCTTCTCCGCGGTCCGCACCGAGATGAACAGTGTCGCTGCGATCTGACGGTTCGTCTGACCCGCCCCGACGAGATCGGCAACCTCACGCTCGCGAGGGGTCAACGGATGCGCGCCGTGCGGCGCGCCCGCGTCGCGCTCACCCAAGGCGAAGCTCACCGCGTCCTCGGCCGTCCAGGCCGCGCCCTGGTCGTAGGCACGCTGAAGGCGCTCCTCTCCCCACGACGTCCGCAGGTTCTCCGCCGTCGACTGGTGATAGTCCCACATCGAGTAGCTGCCCTCGATCGACATCCCCACTCTCCGCAGCAGGGAGTCGGCTGCCCCCATGAGACGTGCCGAGCGCGCGGCGTCTCCCTCGGCTGCCGCGATCCACGACATGGCCTCGAGGCAGACCCCGACGCCCAACTGGTCGTCCTGCTCCCGCTTGAGACGCAGACTCTCCCGCTCGATCTTCTCTGCCTGGGCGATGTCCCCCTGGCGCCACTTGTCGATTCCATAGGCCCACAGCGAGAAGGATCGCCACCACGACTCGCCGACCGCCGCCGCCGTCTCCTGACACCTCTGCTGCCATCCGGCGGCGCGCTCGCCATCTCCCGCGAACCCGTAGGCGATACCGAGCTCGAACATCGAGTGGATCACCCCGGTGCGATAGCCGATGCGGATGAACTCCTCAACCGCCACTTCGAGCTGGTCGATCGACGACTGCAGCTCGCCTCGGAACATCGCGAGCAGTCCGCGACTCTGGACCACATACGCCTCGAGGATCGCATCACCGACCTCCTCCGCGATCGCTTGAGCCTCCTCGAGCAAAGCCGGAACCGCGTCGTGGTCACCTTGGAGAATCGCAAGCCACGCACTCAGACGGAGTGCACGTCCCCGGTCAAGGGCAGGCGAGCGGTCGACCGCAAGCAACTGGTCGAGCCAGAGACGTGCCTCACTCAGGAAGCCGCGAGCGAGCCAGAAGTTCTCGATGCTCCACACCATCCTCATCCCCTGCTGCGGCGCATCCAGCAGGCATGTCTGGAGAGCGACACGGAGGTTCGCGTAGTCCCAGCGCAAGCGAGAGAGCCACGCGACCTGGTCCGGACCGGACCACTCCTCATCCGCTCGCTCAGCAAGAGTCAGGAACCATTCGCGATGACGGCGGCTGAGCTCACGTGCGGCCGCCGGATCGAGGTGCTCGACGGCGTACTGCCTGATGGTCTCGAGCATCGTGTAGCGCGGCTCACCCTCATATGCGACCCGGGTGACGATCGACTTGTCCATCAGGCCTGCCACCAGGTCGAGAACAGCATCGTGGGGCACGTCAGCATCCGATACGACGGCTTCGGCCGCCTCGAGGCTGAAGCCCCCGGCGAAGATCGACAGCCGTGCCCAGGCGAGCCGCTCCTTGGCCGAACAGAGCTCGTAGGTGCCGTCGATCGAGGCGCGCAGCGTCTGATGCCTGAGCGGGGCCGTGCGACTTCCCTGGTTGAGCAGTCGGAAGCGATCGCCGGTGCGAGCCACCAGCTCTCGGAGCGGCAGGAGCCTCAGCCGAACAGCGGCCAGCTCGATGGCGAGCGGAATGCCGTCGAGCAGCCGACAGAGCTCGGCGATATGCGCGTGCTCCGCCGGACCGATCTCGAGCCCCGGGATCGCCGCCGCCGCGCGGTCCAGGAACAGACTCACCGCCTCGCTCGGCGTCACCGATCCCGCCCCGGGTCCGGCGTCGGGAGACACCGAGAGCGGTGGCACCTGCACGACGACCTCACCCTTGACACCCAGTGGCTGCCTGCTCGTCGCGAGCACGCTCAGCCCCGCACACGCGCGAAGCAGCTCGTCGATGAACGGACCGACGTGCTCGGCCAGGTGCTCGCAGTTGTCCATCACCAGGAGAACGTGCCGGCCTCGCAGGGACTCGGACACGGTGGTCAACTGCCAGCGCGCCGAGTGCTCGCGGACTCCGAGCGCGATGTTCAGCGTGTGACCCAACAGTGCGGACTCGAGCACGTCAGCGAGATGAACCACACGGACGTCGTCGAAGTCTGTCGCGACGTCGCCGGCGACCTCCATCGCGAGCCGCGTCTTGCCGACTCCACCGATCCCCGTCAACGTCACCAGGCGCGAGCGCGCAAGCGCGTCGCGGGTCAGCGCGAGCTCCCGCCGCCGGCCGATGAAGCGAGTCAGCTCCAGCGGCAGGTCGCCGAGGGACTCTGCTGAGCGGGGTGAGCCGGAGGATGGCTGGGCCACCGTCGTAGTCTCCACCACCGCAGCCATCCGTGGCACGGATCCTACGGACTTTCCGAGCGCATCCCTCAGCGACAGGGACGTCCGTGCGATGCGCCGATCAACCGATGATGAGCTCAGCGGCTCGCTCGGCGATCATCACGGTTGCCGCATTGGTGTTGCTGGACACGATCGTCGGCATGACAGACGCGTCGGCGACGCGCAGCCCCTCGACACCGTGGACACGGAGCTCAGGGTCGACGACCGTCTCATCCCCGGCTCCCATCCGACAGGTTCCCGACAGATGGAAGAAGCTGCTCGCCGCGTCCCTCACGAACCGTTCGAGCTGGGCGCGGGGCAGCTGGAGAAGCGACTCCGTCTGGCAGTGTCCGCCCCATTCGCCGAACGCTCCCGTCCGGACCAGCCGTTCGACCTCCTCGAGGCCTGCGATCAGCTGCTCGACGTCATAGCTCTCAGTGAGATAGCCCGGGTCGATCAAAGGCGCGACGCCGGGGTCGCCGGAGATCAGCCTCACCGAGCCCGTGCTCCGTGGGCGCATGTGTCCGAGGCCGAACGAGAAGCTGTTCTCGACGGGCTGCTGCCAGGGCAGGTGGTAGTCGACCTGCACCTGCACGATCTGGAGCTCGGGACCGGTCTGGGCCGGATCTGTCCTGAGGAACAGGGTCGACTCGGCGTACTGCCCACTCGGCGTTGGCAGTGGCCGCTCCGCTTTCACCCTGACGCCAGCGAGCATGACATGGTCCTGCAGATGCCGGCCCACGGGAAGGTCGAGCGCCGGGCGAATGCCGATCGAAGCGAGCTCATCGACCGGACCGACACCCGAGAGCATCAGGAGGCGCGGCGAGTCGACCGCACCCGCACAGAGGACGACCTCCTCCGCCGCGTAGGCCGTATGCGAGGCGCCCTCCTGGGAATAGACCACCCCTGTGCATCGCTCGCCTGCGATGAGCAGGCAGTGCGCCCGCGCCCCGGTGAGAACGGTGAGGTTGCGACGGCCTTCGGAGGGGCGGAGGTAGGCCGTCGCGGTGCTCTGTCGGCGACCGTCAACCAGCAGCAGGTCGTGTGCTGCGGCACCCAGAAGGTCGCCGTCATTCAGGTCCTCGGCGATCCGGTGGCCCGCGAGACGTGCCGCCTCGAGATGCGCCAGGGTGAGCTGATGCGGCTCGGCTGCCGGCTTCGGCCGGAGCGGGCCATGCCTGCCGCGGAAGCGTTCGTCGCCGTGCGGGACCGACTCCGATCGCATGAAGAAGGGCAGGACGTCCGCATAGCCCCACCCCGTCGCTCCGCCTTCGGCCCATCCGTCGAAGTCAGATCGATGGCCACGAAGGTGTGCCATCACATTGATGGAGCCAGATCCTCCGAGAACGCGGCCTCGATGTGCCGGCACGGATCGCCCCGTGCCGACCTGCCGAACCGTGGCGTAGTTCCAGTCGAGGTCACTGCCGAGGAGCGCTGGCCACGCGCCCGGGTCGGCGATGTCAGGACGGCGGTCGTCGCCGCCCGCCTCGATGAGGAGGACGGAGACGTCGGGGCGCTCCGTGAGCCGCGCGGCCAGCACGCAGCCCGCGGAGCCCCCGCCGACGATCACGTAGTCGAAGGTCGACACATCCGGCCTCAGAGGTGGACGACCACGGTCTTGAGCTCGAGGAACTCGTCGAGACTCTCCTTGCAGGTCTCCCTGCCCCAACCTGACTGCTTGTACCCACCGAACGGGAGTGCGGCATCGACAGCCTGGTAGCAGTTGACCCACACCTGCCCGGACTCGATCGACCCCGCCAGTCGATGAGCCCTGCCGACATCGCGCGTCCAGACGCCGGCGCCGAGCCCGAAGTCCGTGGCATTGGCGAGCCGGGTGACCTCCTCCTCGGTGTCGAACGGGACGACGGAGAGGACAGGCCCGAAGATCTCCTCGCGGAGCACCCGAGAGTCGGGCCGCAGGTCCGTGACGACCGTCGGTCGGACGAAGTAGCCCTGCTCACCCCACGCCTTGCCACCGGCGACGATGCGTCCGTCCTCCTCGCTCAGCTCCATGTAGCCCAGGACCTTGTCCCGGTGCTCGGCAGAGATGAGCGGTCCCATCTCGCTTGCGGCGTCAAGCCCCGGACCGAGCTTGATGCTGTCAGCACGAGACGCGAGACCAGCGAGCACCTCCTCGTAGACGTCACGCTGCGCATACAGTCGCGAGCCGGCGATGCAGCTCTCGCCCTGACCCGCGAAGATCGCCATGCCCGCCGAGAAGATGGCGCGCTCCAGGTCAGCGTCGTTGAAGATGATGTGGGGCGACTTGCCGCCCAGCTCGAGCGAGACCCGCTTGAGCGTGCCGGTGGCAGCCCGAGCAATCGCCTTCCCGGTGTCCACGGAGCCGGTGAACGTCACCTTGTTGACACCGGGGTGATTCACGAGAGCAGCACCGGCCGTCTCACCGAGACCGGTGACGTAGTTGACGACGCCTTCGGGGATCCCCGCCTCGAGGACCAGCTCTGCGAGACGGGCCATCGCCAGCGGGGTCTGCTCCGCGGGCTTGATGACGATGGTGTTGCCGGTGGCGAGCGTCGGCGCCAGCTTCTTGATCGCCATCATGAACGGAAGGTTCCAGGGGACGATCGCCGCCACGACGCCCACCGGCTCCCGCCGGGTGTAGGCATGGTAGGGACCGCCGAAGTTGCGCGGGAAGGAGACGGGGATCGTGTCGCCGGTGATCTTCGTCGGCCAGCCGGCGTAGTAGTGAAGGATGTCGACGGAGAACGGCACGTCGATGTACCGCGCCTCCGCGATGGGCATCCCGACATCCAGCGACTCGAGCTGCGCGAGCCGTTCGGCATCCTGCTCGACCAGCTCGGCGAGCTTGGCGATCATCCGGCCACGCTGGATCGGCGTCACCTTGCTCCACGGCCCGGCCAAGGCTGCCCGGGCCGCAGCCACCGCTCGGTCGACGTCGGCGGTGCCACCGGCAGCCGACCGAGCAATCACCTCGCCGGTCGAGGGGTTGAATACCTCGAGAGTGTCTCCGGTCGTGGCGTCGACCCAGTCGCCGCCGATGAGCATCTTCTCCGCCTTGTCGACCTGCGAGCGCAGATCGGGCGGGAGTGTGGTGGTGAGCGTCATGATGTCCCTCTCAGGCCTGAGCCGCGGCCTGCGCCGGCTTCGTGGGCGGGGTGAAGTTCTTCATCAGCGGGAACACCTCTCGGCCCATCCGCTTGATGTCCTCGACGTAGTCGGTGAGCACCAGCATGTAGCCGGCGACATCGATCTCTGCCCACTCATCGAGTTGCCGCGCAATGCTCTCTGGTGACCCTGTGATGAAGTCCGTCGAGAACTGGACGAAGCCCTTCGCGTCCACGCTGGCGAGGATCTCGGACGTCCCACCTTGGGCGGAGTCGGTCGCCGCCTGCCCGAGCATGTACTCCATGACACCCATGTCCGGGTGGTCGATGTAGTTCTGCAGCTTCGCCTCAGCCTCCTCGTCGGTGTCAGCCATCACCACACCGAGCGCGACGTAGGGCCGAATGGTACGTCCTGCCTCATCCATCTGGCCGTTGAACCGGTCGACGACCTCGCGGAGGGCGTCCTGGCCTCCCCACGCCAGACGGAAGGAGTAGTCGGCGTACTCGGTCGTGAACTTGATCGCATCGTCGGAGGCACCCGCGCACACGATGTTCATGTGGTGGCCAGGCTGCGGCCCCATCCTCAGGTCGTCGTACTGGAAGTACTCACCCTGGAAGTTCGACACACCCTTCTCCCACAGCTCCCGCACGACCTGGCAGTACTCACCGGCGTACCTCCAGCGATACTCGTTGTACTCATACCCGGGCCACACCTTCATGACCTCGAGCTCACGGGGGTGCCAGCCGCCCGGCACGATGTTGAGAGAGAAGCGGCCGTTGCTGATCTGGTCGATCGTGACGGCCATGCGCGCCGCGATGGCCGGATGGATGGCCAGGATGTTGACCGACCCGATCAGCTTCATGAACTGGGTATCGCGAGCCAGTGCGGCCATCTGCGTCATCGACTCGAGGGCGTCATCCCAGAATCCCGTGGTTCCGCCGTGCCCGCGCAGCGCGGAGAGGGAGAGCGCGAAGGAGAAGCCGTTCTCCTCACCTGTCTGGCAGATCTCGCGCATGTGATCGTAGGTCGGCGAGTACTGGGGCGCCGTCTCCGAGATGATGTAGCCGTTGCGGGCGCTGGGGATGAAGATTCCGAACTCCATGAATGGGTCCTTTCAGGCGGTGCTGCGCTGGACAGGGGATGGGTGCGTGGGTGTGGGCGCGCCGGTTCAGTCGTCGACGGCCACCGGGTGCTGGATCACGGTCGAGGCGTCAGCGCCGTATCCGGGCCAAGCGATGATGGTGAGATCCAGGTCCTGATCGAAGCCGTGGTCGATCTGCTCCTCGCGCAGACCGAGGACACGCTCGACGATGAACACGACGACCAGTGCGGTGACAAGACCGAGCACGAGGAACGTGACGACGCCGAAGGCCTGGTGACCGAGGCCGATCGAGGCGTGCTGGAACGCGTACTTGCCCTTGAGACCGACGTATCCGCCTTGCTTCGTCCCGCCTGCGACGATCCCGGTGACGAGTGCGCCGTAGACAGCGGGGCCGAGCGTGAGCGGAACGATCTTGATGTCGTCGAGCCTCGCCCGGATCATCACCTTGTGGCACCCGACGACGACCAACGGTGCGAAGAAGGCGATGGCGCCGCTCTGCCAGGGCTTGACGACGTCCATCGACGCGGAGGCGGCGACCCATCCGGCGATCGGCGCGGTGAGCAGGAAGAAGACGTTCTTCGTCATCTTCCAGGCGAGCAGGCCCCCGAGGCCGCCGACCATGATGGTGAGCATGAGGTTGGTCAGCACGATCCCCATGCCGGACTCGTTGAGGGTGATGCCGAAGAAGCCGGCGCCGTCCACCAGGAAGCCGTTGAGGAGCACGTAGCCGCACAGGCCCGCCATGAAGAGCATCAGTCCGAGGATGACGAACGGCATGCTGTGCGGGATCGGCGCGCGAGCGTGGTCGCCTTCGACGGCGCCCGGCCGAGGCTTCGCCCGCCACACCATGACGAGGGCCCAGGTGCCGAGAAGAATGTAGAAGTATGCTCCGCCGAAGTCATGCGTGCCAGAGTTGGACATGGGGCCGACCGGACCGTAGACGAGGTAGGCCCCGAAGGGGATCACCAGCCCCGCGAAGACGGAGACGAGGACGACGAGAGAACGTGTCTTGACCCGCTCGATGACTGAGCCGGCGAGCAGTGCAGCGAAGAAGGCACCGAAGACGACGAAGATCGCGAAGAAGGCCTGGAACGCCTCAGCGTCGGGGACGACGGTGTGGTCGAGCCGCTGGGAGTAGGTGTTGATGTTGTCGCCGAAGAGCCACCAGGAGCGGAAGGCGTCGGCGATCGGCGATTCGGAGCCGAACGCCTGCGTGAACTGGATGTCCCAGATCGCGAAGCCCGCCACGGCCATGGCAGCACCACCCGCAACGGCCGCCGCGAGCTTCTGGACCAGTGTGTGCAAGACGTTGCCTCGGCGGCTCAGCCCTGCATCGAACATGAAGACACCTCCCATCGCGAGGACGATGGCGATGAGTCCGATGACGTAGTACGCCGTCGCTACCTGCGCGTGCGTTGACACTTGGGACGGGTCGAAAGCTACGGCTTTCATGATGAGGGTGGTGAGCACGAAGACCTTCTCTCAGAGACGTGCTGACAGGTGGGGACGCGTTCGGGCAGAGACCGCGCCCGGGCCTCAAGCGCCGACCGCGGTGAAGAATCGCTGGCGGGCATAGGCGAGCGCATCGTGCTCCTCCAGTGCTTCGCCATGGTGGACCTCGCCGACGGCGATGACGTGGTCGCCGGCTCGGATCAGGTCGGCGACCCGGCAGACGGCGTACGCGGCGATGTGCTCACGCAGCACCGGACCACCGACGCCGATCGACGCGAGCTCCCACGCTCGGCCCTCGAACTTCGCGCGGGACTTCGAGGCGAAGTCGAATGCCACCGCCTCGCACCCACGTCGCAGGTAGTTCACGGTGAACGAACCGGTCTCCCGGATCGCACCCAGGGTGTTGGACCCAGCGTCGAGGCAGGCGAGGATCAACGGTGGGTCCAACGACACCGAGCACACCGCCGACATCGTCAGACCCTGCGGCCGGCCGTCGGGGTCGAAAGCGGTGACGACCGCAGCAGGTCCAGGCGCGCTTGCCATGATCGCCTTGAACTTCTCGTGCTCGATCATGACAGCGGGGCCTTCCCCATCGCCGCGCGGCGCGACGCTGAGTTGCCCTCGAGCCAGGCACCACCGGTCTCGGGCACGTGCTCAAGCTGCCGGTTGCCGACGACTGTGCCGACCATCACATCTGAAGTCATGCCTCATGGTCTGCTCGCCGCAGACATGGCCGGTAGTCGTGGAACTACGCCTCGGATACGTACTTCCTTGCGTACGTAGTCGGCCCGCGACTGCGCGAGCGCTCTCGTCGCCGGCGAGAGAGATCCTTTCGACGGCAGCGGGCGCCCTCCATGGTCAGACTCAACGGATGGCAGCGCACGACGGGACCGCTACCCGAACGGGTTGATGATCCTCAGCCCTGCCGTCGATGCGAAGTCGCCCCTCGGGCGACCGGCCCAAGCCGCGCTCGATCTCCTCGACCGTCACGACGCAGACGGTCAGATCGGCGGGGTCGATGCCTTGCGCCCACGCCAGCGCTGTCGATTCGGGAGTGACTTTCATGAGCTCCGACAGCACGCTGGCGTCAAGGTGGTCACGCCAGGCGGCGGAATCGAGGATGGCCCCGAACCTCGGCCTCCACCGAACGGCCGTGCAGGGCGGCCCGAGCCCGCAGCCGATCGTGGGTAGGCTCATCCAACTGGCTGATCATCAACGTGACCATCCCTCACCCCCTGAGACCGATGCCCCCGGCCATCGTCACCCCGACAGGAGCCCGCGCACCACCCGCAGCCCCACCGACATCCGGGCCAGATCCGCCTCCTCCTCGGCGCAGATCTGCTGGAGCGTCGCGGCCGCGCGGCTGACCATGTCGGCCTCACCCTCCTCCCACTCGGCGATCCGCGCCAGCGTGGAGTTCTCGGCCGGCGTGCTGCGCAGGATCTGCGCGGTGAGCCGGGTGTGCACGCTGTGCAGGTCGTCGCGCAGCGCGGCGCGCGCCATGGTGTGCCACTTGTCGTCGCGCGGGAGGGCCACGATCTTCTGCAGCAGGACCGGCAGGCCGAGCCGCTCGCCGAGGGCGAAGTGCACGCGGGCGACCTCGTCGGGCGGCAGCCCGTCACGCTGGGCGGTCTCGACGATGCCGAGCAGCATGTACGCCGGCGACAGCACCGCGACCCGCCGCGCGAGATCCTCTGGCACCCCACGCCGCTCGAGCCTCGCCTGCCTCTCACCGAACGCCTCGAGCTCGCGACCGGTCATCAGCTCGGGCAGCTGCGCCATGGTGGCCTGCACGGGGCCGGCGTACTGCTCGACGGTGGCCACGCTGTCCAGCGGCGAGCGACGGTTCGTGACCAGCCAGCGCGAGGCACGCTCGACCAGCGTCCGCATCTCGATCCGCATCCGGGTCTGCACCGACGCGTCCAGCTTGTTGTCCCAGGAGCTGAGCTCGTTGCGCAGCGCCAGCGAGCCGAAGACCTCGCGCGCCACGAAGTTGGCCCGTGTCAGGTCGGCCAGACTGGCACCGGTCTCGTCGCCGAGCCGCGGCCAGTAGGTCATCCCGGCGCCGTTGACCAGGTCGTTCACCACTTGGGTGACGATGATCTCCCGGCGCAGCGGGTGCGCCTCGATCTGGCTCTGGAACCGCTCGCGCATCGGCGACGGGAAGTAGGCCCGCAGATCGAGGTCGAGGTAGGGGTCGTCCGGCAGGTCGCTGGCCAGCAGCTTGTCGGCCAGCACGATCTTGGTCCATGCCATCAGCACCGCCAGCTCGGGCGGGGTGAGCCCGGCACCGCGTTCGAGCCTGCGGCGCACCTCCGCTCGGGAGGGCAGGCCCTCGATCTCGCGGTCGAGGGTCCCGGCGTGCTCGAGCTGGCGCATGAAGTCCTCGTGCACGTGCAGCAGCGAGGGGGCGTGCGCCACTGCGTTCGCGAGGGCGACGTTCTGCTCGTAGTTGTCGCGCAGGACGAGCGCGGCGACCTCGTCGGTCATCTCGGCGAGCAGGGCGTTGCGCTGCTTGCCGGTCAGGTCGCCGTTCCTGACCACCCGGTCGAGCAGGATCTTGATGTTCACCTCATGGTCGGAGGTGTCCACGCCGGCGGAGTTGTCGATGAAGTCGGTGTTGATGCGCCCGCCCTCGCCGCTGGCGCCGGCGGCGTCGCCGCCCCGCAGGACATATTCGATCCGGCCGGCCTGGGTGAGGCCGAGGTTGCCGCCCTCCCCCACGCATCGCGCGCGCAGCTGCGAGCCGTTGATCCGGATGGCGTCGTTGGCCTTGTCGCCCACGTCGCCGTGCGACTCCTCCTCGCCCTTGACGTAGGTGCCGATGCCGCCGTTCCAGAGGAGGTCGACCGGCGCCTGCAGGATCGCCTTCATCAGCTCGGCTGGCGTCATCTTCTCGACGCCGGCGTCGATGCCGAGGGAGGACCGGACCGCGTCGTTCAGCGGGATGGACTTCAGCGACCTCGAGTAGATGCCCCCGCCCTCAGACAGGAGGCTCTTGTCGTAGTCCTGCCAGCTCGACCGGGGAAGGTCGAAGAGCCGCTGCCGCTCGGCGTACGACGCCTTCGCGTCGGGATCGGGGTCGAGGAAGATGTCGCGGTGGTCGAAGGCGGCGACCAGCCGGGTGTGCTCCGAGCACAGCAGCCCGTTGCCGAACACGTCGCCGCTCATGTCGCCGATGCCGACCGCGGTGAAGTCCTCGGACTGGCAGTCGATGCCGCGCTCGCGGAAGTGGCGCTGCACCGAGACCCACGCGCCCTTGGCCGTGATGCCCATCGCCTTGTGGTCGTAGCCCACCGAGCCGCCGCTGGCGAACGCGTCGCCGAGCCAGAAGCCGTAGTCCTGGGCCACACCGTTGGCGATGTCGGAGAAGGTCGCCGTGCCCTTGTCGGCGGCGACGACCAGGTAGGAGTCGTCGCCATCGTGGCGTACGACGTCGCGCGGCGGCACGGTCGCGCCGTCGACGAGGTTGTCGGTGATGTCGAGCAGCCCCGAGATGAAGGTCTTGTAGCAGGCCACCCCCTCGGCCAGCCACCCGTCGCGGTCGGTCGCCCCTGAGGGAGTCTGAGCGGGCAGCAGCTTGGCGAAGAAGCCGCCCTTGGCGCCGACCGGGACGATGACCGTGTTCTTCACCATCTGCGCCTTGACCAGGCCGAGCACCTCGGTGCGGAAGTCGTCGCGTCGGTCCGACCAGCGCAGCCCGCCACGGGCGACCGCGCCGAAGCGCAGGTGCACGCCCTCGACGCGGGGCGAGTAGACGAAGATCTCGAACTTCGGCCGCGGCTGGGGCAGGTCGGGGATCGCCGACGGCTCGAGCTTGAGGGACAGATAGGGATGTGGTCCGCCGGTCGCGGGGTCGGTCTGGAAGTAGTTGGTGCGCAGCGTGGCCTTGATGTGGGTGAGATAGGAGCGCAGGATCCGGTCGTGGTCGAGGCTGGCCACCCCGTCGAGCGCCTGGAGGATCCGCTGCTCGAGCCGCTCCTGCTGGTCCGGCTTCGGTGTGCCAGGGTCGATCTGGGCCGGATCGAACCGCGCCTCGAAGAGGGACACCAGCAGCCGAGTGATGTCGACGTTCCCGCGCAGCGCGTCCTCGATGTAGTCCTGGGCGAACGGGCTGCGGCACTGGCGCATGTACTTGGCGTAGGCGCGCAGCACCGTCGCCTGACGCCAGGTCAGCCCCGCGGCCAGGACGAGCCCGTTGAAGCCGTCGGTCTCGTTGAACCCGTCCCACACCGCGCGAAGGGCGTCCTGGAACAGCTCGCGGGCGCCGCGCGGCAGCTTCTTGCCGTACCGCAGGCCGAACTCGTAGATGAGGGAGTGCCGCTCCAGCCCCTCGAGCTCGTAGGGCCGCTCGTCGACCACCTCCACACCCATCGAGGCGAGCATCGGCAGCACCTGGGAGAGCGAGAGCGGGTCGCCGATCCGGTAGACCTTGAGCCTGACCTCGCCGGGGCTGGCGTCGAGCCGCTCGTAGAGGGACAGGTCTAGGCCGCTGTCAGCCGGTCCGTCGGTGCGGATCCCCTCGAGCCGGCCGAGGTCGACCGCGGCGGTGCGCGGGGAGTAGTCCTCCTTGTAGCCCTCCGGGAAGGAGTCGGCGTAACGGCGGCCGAGGGTGGCGCCGACCTCCTCGCCGTACTCGGCGATGACAGCCTGGGTGAAGTCGTCACGCCACGAGCGCGATGCCTCGACGAGCCGCCGCTCCAGGTCGGCCGTGTCCACGTCGGCGATCTGGTCGCCCTTGGAGAGGTGGACGACGAAGTGCACGCGGGCGGTCGTCGACTCGTTGATGCGGACCGTGAACTCGATGGACTCGCCGTGCAGCCGCTCCTGGAGGATCCGTGCGAACCTTTCCCGGACCGTCGTGTTGTAGCGGTCCCGCGGCAGGTACACGAGCACGGAGACGTAGCGGCCGTAGGTGTCGCGCCGGAGGAACATCCGCACCGCACGGCGCTCGCGGGCGCTCATCGCAGCCTCCGCCATCGGCGCCAGCTCCTCGACGGAGGTGTGCAGCAGCTCGTCGCGCGGGTAGGTCTCCAGGGTGTCCATCAGGGCCTGGCCGGCGTGGCTGCGCGGGTCGAAGCCGCTGTGCTTGAGGACGGCCTTGGCCTTCTCGCGGATCAGCGGGATCCGCATCAGCGACTCGGTGTAGGCCGCGCTGGCGAGCAGGCCGAGGAAGCGGCGCTCGCCGTCGACCTCGCCGTTCGCGTCGAAGGTCTTGACACCGACATAGTCGAGGTAGGCGGGCCGGTGCACCGTGGCGCGCGAGTTCGCCTTGGCGAGCACCAGCAGCGTCCTCTCGCGTGCCTTCGCCTTCACCGCGTCGGGCAGCCGCCCGAACGACCCCGACAGGTCCTGGTCGGCGCGGAGGATGCCGAGGCCGGTGCCGGGCACCGCGTGCAGGTACTCGTCGTCGCCGCGGCGCTCGAGCTTGTACTCCTTGTAGCCGAGGAAGGTGAAGTGCTCGTCGGCGAGCCACTCGAGGAACTCGGCGGCGTGCTGCACCTCGTCGCCCTCGAGCGGCGGCGGGTCGCTGCGGAGCTGGTCGACGATCGTCTCGACCTGGACGTGCATCTTGCGCCAGTCCTCGATCGCCTCACGCACGTCGCGGAGCACCCGCTGGATGTCCTCGATGATCGCGGCGGGGTCGTCCCCCTCGGGCAGCCGGTCGATCTCGACGTGCATCCACGACTCGCGGACCGCCTCGCCCTCGGGCTCCAAGACGCCGTCCGCCACCACCGCCATCGACTGCAGAGCGCCGGTGATGTCACGGACGACGTCGAAGTTCGGGTGGATCACCACGTGCACGTCGCGCAGCTGGCGCGACAGCTCCATCGTCAGCGAGTCGACCAGGAACGGCATGTCATCGACCACCACCTCGACCACGCTGTGCCCACTCGCCGACCACCCGGTCTCGGCCAGGGTCGGGGTCCCGACCTGGACCCGCGCGGTGCCCTGAGGACGCTCGACGGCGAGCTTGTAGTGCGCCGCGAACGCACCGTAGAGGTCGACGTCGCTGCGGTCGACGAGGTCTTCGGGCGCCACGTGGCGGTAGTACGCCCGCAGCAGATCCGCGATCTGGTCGTGCGGTGGCCCGCCGGTCCCCTTCCCTGACCTGGCCAGCTCGATGGCCTGGTCGATCAGCTCCGTCTTGACCTGCTCTGATGTCTGGCGCGTCGTCGTTGACACGCCTCCGACATTAGTCCCCTGAGGCCTGCTCCGCTGAAAGACCGGGGCCTTCGGGCGGGAGGGTGCCGACGGTCACAGCCCATGTCCGCCGTCCGACCTCAGCGACTGCCCCGTCATCGCGCGGCACGCGGCCGAGCAGAGGAAGAGATAGAGCTCTGCGATCTCCTCTGGTGTCTGGACGGTTCCCAGGGGGTTTCGACTTCGAATGAGCTCGGCCTGTGCCGCAGGATCGGTGAAACGAGGACGGTCCCGATCGACTCCAGGAACAGCGAGGTTGGTGACGATGCCGCCAGGGGCAACCGCGTTGACGCGGACCTCAGGCGCCAGCGCCGCCGCGGCCCACGCCAGAATGCCACGGCCTGCGTGCTTCGAGGCCGTGTAGGCAATTCCTGCGCCGGTCACGTGGCCTGCGGTGAAGGCCGCGTCGGAGAGGGTGAGAACGATGCTCCCGCGATTCTTCCTGAGCTGTTTCGCCGCTGCATGAATGGCGAGGAGGTAGCCCACCACATTGATTGTCACGATGTCGTTCGCTGAGTGCGCGAAGCGGCTCGGCTCCTCCTCGAGGTCGAGGCCGCCATCGTGCATTCCCGCGTTGGCCACGAGTGCCGTGAGCGTGCCGATCTTCGTCGCCTCTGCGACGGCTTCCTGGTGAGGGCGCCAGTCGCGAACGTCGCCGACGACGCTGTGATGTGCCGCTGAGCTCGGCGATCGATCCACGCTCACGACCTTCTTGCCGTGGCGACGGAAGGCCTCGGCCACAGCCAGGCCGATGCCTGACGAACCGCCCGTGACGATGACGGTCTCGCTCATCGATTCTCCTCTCCCAGAGTCGACCGGAGCAGCGAGCCCCGGGTCGACTCTGGTCAGACACCGGCCATCAACTCGCTCGGGACTAGTTCGGTCGCTTCACGCCTTCGTCCAGGAAGTCATTCGTCGCATAGTCGTCGAAGCTCTTCGGATCCTTGATCTGCCCGACGTCGGTCAGAATCTTCAGTGCTGTCGCGAGCGTCTCCTCGGATATCGAACCGAGCGGCGCCGAGGCGTCGGAGGATGGCATCGACCCGAGGACCGACTTGAGCTCGGCCACCGCAAGGTCGTCGTTGTACTTGTCTTGTTCGCTGAAGCTCTTGGCAACCGCATCCGGATGCTCGAGCGCCGCCTCGAGCGTCTTCTGAGCAGCGTGGACGAAGTCTGTTGCGACGTCCTTCTTCGCAAGGAACTTGTCCGAGCAGACCATGTAGAACCCAGGCGTGTGAACTCCGTAGTCCCAGTACATGAGGGCCTTCGTCTCGACCCCCTTGGCTGCCAGCCCCGGCGCGACCACGCTGTTGGTGACGACTCCATCGACCTTGCCGGTGGCAAGCGACGTCAGCTTCGGACCAGGTTGCATGTTGACGAGCTCGACCTTCTTGGCGTCGACATCGTTGAGCTTCATGAGCACCGGCAGCAGCGTGGACGGACCATCGCCCGCCGTGATGGCGAGACCCTTGCCTTCGAGGTCGGCCGGGCTGGCGATGGGCGACCCAGCAGGACTCAGCACGGCGAGGGTGTTCTGCGCATAGACGCTGAGGACGGCCTTCGCTGCGATCCCCTTGCTCGCCAGGGTGAGCCACGTGCCGGCGTCCACGATCCCGCAGTCATCCGAGCCGTTCCCGACAGTCTGAGCAGTGACGGCCGATCCTTTGCCTTCGTTGACGGTGAGGTCGATGCCGGCGTCGGCCATCGTGTGGTCCTTGGCGTAGACCCACGGGGACTCCATGCCGGTCGCCGTGAACGAAAGCCGCAGCTTGACAGGTTGCCGGGCATCAGCCTGCGAGTCACATCCAGTGGTGGCGAGTCCGGCAACGCTCGCGACCAATGCGGCAGTTGCCGCCGTGAACCTAGTTGCTCTCGACATGGAACACTTCCGTTCTTTGAGATGAGGGTGAATCACCGCACCCGGTGAACCCGGGAAGGCTGGCGGCAGTTTCTGGTCCGTGCGCTTCAGCGAGCACGGTGTGACGCGTGCCAGGGCATGACGACGCGCTCGATCAGCTCCACGGCGTAGTAGAGAACTGTGGCGACGACCGCCAGCAGGATGGCGATCGCGAAGATCAGGGTGGTGTCGAGCTCGCCCTGCGCGCGGATGAGGAGGTAGCCCCAGCCCTCGTCGGACGCCACGAACTCGCCGATGATCGCCCCGATCACTGCCATGCTGGTCGCGATCTTCAAGCCGGAGAAGACACTGGGGAGTGCGTTGGGGAGGCGCAGACCGAGGAACGTGCGCGACGGCTTGGCGCCCATCGAACGCACCAAGCGCAGCATCTCAGGATCGGTGCTACGCAGTCCGGTCACCGTGCTGACGACGATCGGAAAGAAGACGATGGAGAACGTCACGACGATGCGCGGCGTTGAACCGTATCCGAACCAGACCACGAACAGCGGGGCCAAAGCAACCTTCGGGATCGCGTTGAAGCCCACGAGGAGGGGGTAGGCCAGGCGCTCGACCCACTTGCTCGCGACGATCAGGATGCCGAGCGGAACGGAAACGATGACACCGGCGAGGTAGCCGACGAAGACCACATACAGCGTCGGCTGCGAGTCCGCGACCAGTGACCCCATGCTCGTGACGAGCCGGTCCAGTACGGCCCATGGCGCGGGGAGCAGGTACTCCTTGGGCTCGAAGACGACGATGACCAGGCTCCACAGCAGGATGAGAACGATCACCGACATCGCGGTCCAGGTCAGTGGGCCGAACCGTTCGGACACCCACGTGGCTCGACTCCTGGGCACCCCAGCCGACGTCCGACCGAGAGTGGTGATCCGCCTGGCGACGCGTTCAGTCATGGAAGACTCCGAGCTCCTTGAACATGCCGTGGATCTGCGCGTGGTAGGCGGAGAACTGCTTGCTTTCGCGGATCTCGGCGCTCCTCGGTCGCGGCAGGTCGATGCGGACGTCGGCGTGAATGCGGCTCGGACGAGCGCTCATGACAATGACCCGGTCGGACAGGAAGACGGCTTCAGGGATGTCATGTGTCACGATGACGGCCGTCTTCTGCTCACCGGCCCACAGCGCTTGGAGGTCGAGCTGCATCTGCTCCTTCGTCAGGGCATCGAGTGCACCGAAAGGCTCGTCGAGCAGGATCAGCTGCGGGTCGGGGATGAGCCCCCGACAAAGAGCCACACGCTGCCGCATGCCACCTGAGAGCTCGAACGGCCGCCGGCTCGCGAAGTCCTCGAGTCCGACGCGCTCGAGCAGCTCCAGCGCGCGCTCGCGGTGGGGCTCAGTGCTCTCGCCCCGCATCGAGAACGGAAGAAGGACATTGTCGACCACTGTTCGCCAGTCGAACAGCAAGTCCCTTTGGAAGATCACGCCGACTTCGGGGCTGGGTGCGGAGACCTTCTCACCCAAGGTGTACACCGCACCACTCGTGGGCAGCTCCAAGCCTGCGATGAGCATGAGGAGGGTGCTCTTGCCACATCCACTCGGCCCGATGAGAGAGATGATCTCGCCCTCGGCCACCTCGAGACTCGCACGTTCGATGGCGGTCACCGTCTCGCGCTTGGAATGGAACTCCTTGCTCGCGTCGACGACCTGGATGGCCGGCGCCCCGGCAGTCGGCGCGGCGGGAGACCCCACGGCCTCGTCGGTCACGATCGCGGGACGTGGCGTGCTTCCCATACAAGAACTCGCTTCCTCGTTGCGCGAAGGCCCCGTGCCGCTGGCCGGGCCGGTTTGCACGCACCGCGCTGGTGGCGCGGAGTGGTGACGCGACAAACGATGACAATCTAAGTTCTTAATCGTCAATGGCTAAAGCAATTGTCTGAGCACATACGACGGCATCGACTTCTGCGGCAGGCGTTCAGACGCGCCGGGCGACAGCCTCGATCTCGACGGTCGCGCCGTAGGGAAGCCGACTCACCTCGATGAAGGACCGCGCTGGACGTGGCTCGGAGAAGGAGGCGACATACTGCTCGTTGGCCTCCTGCCGCAAGGACACGTCGGTCACGAAGTACGTCGTCTTCACGACGTGCTCGAGGTCGAGCCCCACGGTGCCGAGCCGCGCCCGCAGCTTCGCGAGCGCGGCGTCCAGGGCTTCCCGGCGACCATGCACGACGCGGCCCTCGGAATCGACCGAGAGCGCGCCGGAGACGTAGACGACGCCGTCGTCGTCGTAGGCCTCGGAGTAGGGATGTTCGGGGGTGGTCACGAGAGGCTCCTCCTTCTCGGGGCCGCGAGGGCCGCGTGCCGGTTCACGTCCTTGTAGAGCAGGTAGCGGAACCGGCCCGGGCCACCCGCGTAGCAGGCCTGCGGGCAGAACGCCCGCAGCCACATGAAGTCCCCAGCCTGGACCTCCACCCAGTCCTTGTTGAGCAGGTAGACCGCCTTTCCCTCGAGCACGTAGAGGCCGTGCTCCATCACGTGGGTCTCGGGGAAGGGGATCGCGCCGCCGGGCTCGAAGGTGACGATGTTGACGTGCATGTCGTGGCGGATGTCGTCGGGGTCGACGAAGCGCTGCGTCGACCAGGTGCCATCGACGCCGGGCATCGGCTCGAGTGCCACGTCGGACTCATGGGTGATCAGCAGCTCCGGCAGCGCGATCCCGTCGACCGCCTCGTAGGCCTTGCGGATCCAGTGGAACGTCGCGGTCGCTCCGCTGTCGTTGCGGAGCGTCCAGCAGGTCCCGGGCGGCAGGTAGGCATAGCCGCCCGGCCGCAGTCCGTGCGCGGCGCCGTCCACCTCGAGGACCAGCTCGCCGTCGACGACGAACAGCACGCTTTCGACGCCGACATCCGGCTCGGGCCGATCCGAGCCCCCGCCGGGTCTCACCTCCACGATGTACTGCGAGAACGTCTCGGCGAATCCCGACAGGGGACGCGCGAGCACCCAGGCACGGGTCTCCTGCCAGTGTGGAATCCGGCTCGTGACGATGTCGCGCATCGTGCCGCGCGGCAGCACGGCGTACGCCGTCGTGAACACCGCGCGGTCGGTGGTCAGCTCGTGCTGGCTGGGCAGTCCCCCGCGTGGGACGTAGTAGGGCGACGTCACGCCATCTGCCTCTCACACGGCCTGGTCAGCAGCCGGCCCCGCGGCTCGCCGGCCAGGTCGAGTCGAGCGCCGCGGAGCCAGGTGCCGCGCACGACGCCCGTCAACTGCCGGCCCAGGTAGGGAGTCAGGCCATGCCTGTGGTGGAGGGACTCGGCGGTCACGACGAGCTCCTCGTCGGGCGCGAACACGCAGAAGTCCGCCGAGGCGCCGAGGTCGAGCCTGCCGCGGTCGCGAAGGCCAGCCATCCGGGCGGGCGCCGTGCTCATCCAGCGGGCCACGTCGGTCAGGTCGCTTCCGCGCCGACGCGCCTCGCTCCACACCAGCGGAAGGCCGAGCTGGAGCGAGGCGATGCCGCCCCACGCTGCTCCGAACTCGCCGCTGTCGAGGCACTTGAGGTCCGGCGGCGCTGGCGAGTGGTCGCTGACCACGAGGTCGATGTGGCCGGCTCGGAGCGCGTCCCAAAGGCGGTCGCGGTTGCCGGCGTCCCGGATCGGCGGGCAGCACTTGTAGGTCGTCGCCCCGTCGGGGACCTCGGCCGCGTCCAGGGTCAGATAGTGCGGACACGTCTCGCACGTGATCCTCACGCCGTCCTGCCGTGCGGCAACGACGACGTCCACCGTCTCCGCGCTGGACAGGTGCACGACATGGACTCGGCAGCCCGTGCGCTTCGCCAGCGCGGCCACCTCGCCGACGGCGCTCGTCTCCGCGGCCGGGGGCCGCGAGGCGAGGAAGCTGGCATACGAGCGGCCCACCGCGGCCGGTGCGGCGTCGATCGCCGCTGAATCCTCTGCGTGCACGAGCAGCAGGCCGTCGAGGGCGGCGATCGCGATCATCGCGTGCTCGAGCTGTGCGCGGTCGAGATGACCGAACTCGTCGACCCCCGACGCGACGAGGAAGCACTTGAACCCGAGGACGCCCTCGTCCCAGAGCAGGTCCAAGGCACCCAGGTTCTGGGGCACGGCGCCGCCCCAGAACGCGACGTCGACCCAGGCGCTGGCCTTCGCCGCCTGCCGCTTCACCGCGAGCGCGCCCGGGTCGAGGGTCGGGGGGATGCTGTTCAGCGGCATGTCGATGATCGTCGTGACGCCACCTGCCGCGGCTGCGCGGGTGGCGCTCGCGAAGCCCTCCCACTCGGTGCGCCCCGGCTCGTTCACATGAACGTGACTGTCGACGAGGCCGGGCAACAGCACCTCGTCGTCGGCCAGCTCGAGGGTGGCCAGCGTCGCTGGGCTCGCGCAGAAGTCCGCGACGTCGACGATCGTGCCGTCGCGTATCCCGAGCGAGATCGGGCGCTCCCGTCCCCCGACGACGGCGCGACGTGCACGCACCACGAGGTCCAGCATCAGGCATGCTCTCCGGGCTCGACCACGCTCATGCCAGCGGCGCGTTCCACGCGTCGTAGCCGTAGACCCAGTCCGCGTCGCCAGGCTTCTTCAGCCACTCGTTGCCCCGCGAGCCGATCTGGATCCGGCTCGTCCGCGGCCGGCGCGCCTCCTCGTATCGCTTGAGCGCACCCTCGACGTCCTCGGTCCGCTCCGCCGCACTGGCGACGGCGCGGGCGAAGACCACGGCATCCTCGATCGACATGCAGGCGCCTTGCGCCATGAACGGCATCATCGGGTGAGCCGCGTCTCCGAGCAGCGACACCGCACCGACCGACCAGCATGTCAGCGGGTCGCGCACGTAGAGCGCGGACTTGAGGACACTGTCGCACGCCTCGAGCAGCGCGCGCGCCTCGGGGTGGAAGGACCGGTACATCTCACGGAGCTCCTCCACGTCACCCGGCGTGGTCCACGACTCCTCGGTCCAACTGTCCTGATGGGCGGTGGCGAAGACGAAGGTGTCCCGCCCGCGGTTGAGCGGGAACGTGACGATCTGCGTCTCCGGGTCCGGGCCCCACCACTTGGTGAACGCGTCGAGGTTGGGCACATCGAGACGTTCGGTCGCGACCACGGCCCGGAAGGCGACGACCCCGGTGAACTCGGGCGACTCCTGGCCGAACAGCGCAGTCCGCACGCTGGAGTGGATGCCGTCCGCGCCGACCACGACATCGGCCTCAGCCCTCGCACCACCGTCGAAGACGAGTCGGACCGGCTCGCCGGCGGGCGCAGCCTCGAGAGTCGTCAGCCGATGCCCGAGACGGATGACCGCCGGCGGCAGCGACTGCTCGAGCGCGGCCAGCAGATCGGCTCGGTGGATGGTGAGCTGCGGTGCGCCGTACTTCTGCTCGGCGGTGTTGCCCATCGCCAAGCGCGAGGTCTCCTCGCCGGTGTCCCAGGTACGACTGATCCGATGGCTGGGGCGCGCCGCCGTCTCCCGGATGGCCTCACCCACTCCCAGTCCGTCGAGCGCGTGCACCGCGTTCGGGGTCAGGTTGATGTCTGCCCCGACCCGGCCGAACTCGGGTGCCTGCTCGAAGACGGTCACCTCCTGACCGAGATTCCGGAGCGCAATGGCGGCTGCCAAGCCTCCGATGCCGCCACCCACGATGCCGACGTGCTGACTCATGTCGTGTTCTCCTCGCTTCAGTCGGCCCAGGCGATCGGGCCGCCGGTCCCCAGGTAGATGCTCTTCTGGCGCTGGTAGGCACGGACCACGTCGATGCCCTTCTCACGCGTGGAACCGCTGTCCTTCACGCCGCCGAAGGGTGACGCGATCGAGAGCTGCTTGTAGGTGTTCACCCAGACCGTGCCGGCTTCGATGGCCCGCGCCAGGCGCCAGGCCCGGGCGAAGTCGCGGGTCCAGATCCCGCAGGCGAGCCCGTACGCCGAATCGTTGGCCGCGGCGACCAGCTCGTCCTCATCGGAGAAGCGGAGCGCGGCCAGCACCGGACCGAAGATCTCGTCGCGAACGACGCGGGCATCGGCGGCCAGGCCCTCGATGACGGTGGGCCGCAGGTAGTTGCCGGCCGCCAGTGCGGGGTCGTCGGGGCGAACGCCCCCGGCGCGCACCGTGCCGCCCTCGGCGATCCCAGCGGCGATGTACTGCTCGACGGCGGCGCGGTGGCCGGTCGTGATCAGGGGCCCCAGCTGGGTGTCTTCTGCGCGGGGGTTGCCGACGCGAAGCGCGTCGGCCCGCGCGGAGATCCGCTCGACGACTTCGTCATAGACGGCGTCGTGAACGAACAGTCGCGAGCCCGCGACGCAGGACTGCCCCTGGGAGCTGAAGATCCCGAAGAGCACGCCGTTGATGGCGAGGTCGAGGTCGGCGTCGGGCAGCACGATGGTCGGCGACTTCCCGCCGAGCTCGAGGGAGGTGGTCTTCAGCATCCTCGCCGCGGTGGCGGCGAGGGCACGGCCGGTGTCCGTGCCGCCGGTGAAGGAGAGGTGGCGGACCTCGGGATGCTCCACCAGTCGCTGTCCGACGGTGCGGCCGGGGCCGGGAAGCACGCTGATGAGGCCCTCGGGGAACCCAGCCTGGAGCAGCAGCTCGCCGAGCTCGAGGGCGAGCAGCGGCGTCCATGCGGCCGGCTTGAGGATCACAGCGTTGCCGGCGGCCAAGGCAGGCGCGACCTTCTGCGCGTCGGAGGCGATCGGGCTGTTCCAAGGGGTGATCGCGCCCACGACGCCGATCGGCTCGTGCACCGACGCGGCGACGTACTCTCCACGCGCGGGCGGGAGCGCGCCCTCCTGGGTCTCGAGGACCGCCGCGACGTAGCGGAAGGTGCCGGCCGCGCTCGCGACCAACGCCCGGGTCTCGGTGATCGGCTTGCCGTTGTCGTGGCTCTGCAGCAGCGCCAGCTGGTCGGCACGGTCCTCGATGAGGTCCGCGGTGCGGGAAAGATAGCGGGCACGCTGGTGCGGGAGCAGGTCGCGCCAGGCGCGGGCGGCCCGGGCCGACTCGCCGCTTCGCACCGCCCGGTCGACGTCGGCCGGGGTGGCTCCGGCGAGCGTGGCGATCACGTGGCCGTCGGACGGGTCGATGGAGCTGATCTCCTCGCCGCCACCGGTGACCCACTCCCCACCGACCAGGATCCGGCCGGTGGGAGCGATCCTCGTGGGCGTGCTGCTCGGGTCGGCGTGTGTCGATGCGGTCTGGGTCATGACGACGCTCCTGGGACGTGGACCGGAGGGGTGAAGGGGCTCGCCATCGGCGGGAACACAGTGAGGTCGACCTCGACCATCACCGGTCCGCGCAGCGCCACAGCCTTCTCGAGGGCGGCTGTCAGCGCGCTCGGGTCGTCGACGAGCAGATGCGGCAGTCCCAGCGCCTGGCAGAGCGTGCCGTAGTGCGGGGTGGCCAGGTCCACGCCGGCCCGGGGCCGGCCCATCTGATCCTGCATGTTGCGCAGCACGCCGTATCCCCGATCATTGAAGACCAGCAGGACGAGCCACGGGGACTCCTGCGCCAGGGTCATCAGCTCGCCGAGGTGCACGGCCAGGCCGCCGTCGCCGGCGATGCAGACCGACGGCTCCCCAGGCCGTCCGAGGGCGGCGCCGATCGCCATCCCGAGCCCCTGCCCGATGCCGCCACCGCGGGGGAAGATGTTGTCGCGCGGGTCGCGGATCTCCAGGAGGCGATTGCCCCACGAGCTCGAGGCGATGGTGACGTCGCGCACGATCGGAGCCCGGCGCGGGAGCACTGCACGCAACGAGTCGGCGAAGACGGCATGGTCGCCCAGCCCGGCACGCTGCTGGGCCCGCACGTCCGCGCGGACCGCCCGCACGCGGTCGGTCCACGCGACGCTCGGCGGCTGCGTCCGGACGGCGGCGAGCTCGGCGATCACCGCCTCGAGGAACTCCCTTGCGTCGGCGACGACCCCGAGCGTCACGGGAAAGACCCGGCCCAACGCAGCCGGGTCGACGTCGACCTGCACGTGCGCCGAGGGCACCGGGATCGTGTAGTCGGCCGTCTCGTTGGAGCGGAAGTGGGTCCCGATCGAGACGAGGAGGTCGGAGTCGCGCAGAAGCGCCCGGGCGCCTGGGGCGGTGCCGTAGTTGCCGATGCAGAGGTCGTGGTCCTCGGGCACGGCACCGCGACCGGAGTTGCTCGTGAGCAGTCCCCCACCGAGCAGCTCGACCAGCCGCTCGAGCGGGCGTCCGGCGCCGGCGACGCCTCCTCCGGCCCATATCACCGGTCGCTCCGAGGCGGCCAGCAGCCGGGCGGCCTCGGAGATGGCAGCACCCTCGGGGCCGCCCGCCGGGGGCGGCACCGCAGCGCTGATCGGCACGACGGAGTGCTCGGCGTACTGCAGGTCGATCGGCCACTCGACCGAGGCCGGACCACCGGGCACGGCGAGCGCACGGGCCGTGGCCTGGGTCAGCACCGTGGCCGCACTGTCCGTGTCGGTGATGGTCGCCGCGTACGCCGAGACGGCGGTGAGCATGCCGAGCTGGTCCTTGGTCTCGTGGATGAAGCCGCGGCCCGAGCCGAGGTAGGGCGAGTCGACCTGGCCTGTCACGTGCAGCACGCTGGTGCCGGAGCTGAGCGACTCGACCAGCGAGCCGGCCGCGTTCCCCGCACCCGTGCCGGTGCTGGTCAGTGCGCAGCCGAGTCCGCCGCGGGCCCGGGCGTAGCCGTCGGCGGCATTGACAGCGGTCGCCTCGTGCCGCACCGGCACGAACCGGAGGTCACGGTCCACCGCCTCGACCAGCGGCAGGTTGTGCACGCTGACGATCCCGAAGACCGTGTCGACGTCGTGCGCCCGCAGCAGGTCGACGAGCAGGTCTCCGCCGGTCCGTGTGGTCATCTCGAGCTCCTGGTCATCTGGGGTATCGGTTCAGAACAGTCCGCGGTTGACGCCGCCGCAGACGTCGAGGGCGGCGCCGGTCACGTAGGAGGAGCGGGGTGAGAGCAGGAACGCGATCGCAGCGGCGACCTCGTCCGCCGTGCCGAAGCGACCGAGTGCGATGCCGCGGTCCGCGGCCAGGTCGCGCTCCCATTCCGCGTACGTCGCATCGGTGCCGCTCGCGTCATAGCGCCGGCGCCACTGGCCGGTGTCGATCAGCCCGAGGCAGACGGAGTTCACCCGGACTCCGCGGGCGGCGTACTCGATCGACATCGACTTGGACAGGTTGAGCAGGCCGGCACGGGCGGCCGACGTGGTGACCAGCCGCGGCTCGGGCTGCTTGGCCAACACCGCGTTCACGTTGACCACGGAGGCTGCCAGGGACTTCTCCAGCCAGGGCAGCGCGGCGTCGAGGACGTTGAGGACGCTGCTGAACTTCAGGTCGAGCTCGTCGCGGAAGGCATCCCGCCCGGCAACGTCCAGCCCCGCCATCCGCGACTGGCCCGCGTTGTTCACCACACCGTCCAGGCCACCGAACTCCTCGGCCGCGGTGGTGACCAGCCCTGCGACGGCAGTCTCGTCGCGCACGTCGCAGGGCCGGGCGAGCAGCCGCTCGCGCGCACCAGGGACCTCCGCGGCCAACCGGTCCGCTGCGGCGTCGAGCGCGTCCGCCCGGCGTCCGCAGGTGACGACACGGGCGCCCTCGGCGAGGAGCAGGGCCACGGTCGCCAGGCCGACGCCGGAGCTCCCGCCGGTGACGAGATAGGTGCGGTCGCGCAGTAGCAGGTCCATCGTCCTCAGTCCCGCGAGACACCATGCATGGCCGACGTCTCCGGGTAGGTCGGCACCTGAGGCTTCTGGGCGCCGATGATCACGCAGAAGAGAGCGTCGGAGTCGCCGTTGTTCTTCAGACTGCGCGGCACCCCAGCCGGGACGACGATCATGTCTCGGTAGCCGAGGGTGCGCTTCTCGACCTTGCCGTCGCGATGGATCCCGACCTCGACCTCGCCCTCGAGGACGAAGAAGGCCTCCTCGGCATCGTGATGCGTGTGCTCGGGGCCTTCGGCGCCGGGGGGCAGCAGCATGTTGGAGAAGGTGAAGCCCTGCGAGGGGATCGTGCGACGGTCCCCTTCGTGGTTGCCGGTCGCTCCCGAGCCGACGTAGCGGATCTGCGCCCGCTTGAACTGGTCGCCGGCCTTGGCCTGGAAGCCCAGCGTGTCCCAGTCCTCGTGGCGCGTCGACCTGGTCAGGATGATCGAGTCGGTGAACGCGGCGAGATCGGCGTCCTCGTACTGAAGGGTCATGTCGGTTCCTCTCTGGTTCGGTGTGGTGCGGCGGTCGGGCGAAGGGTCGTGCGGTGGTCGAGCGGCTCAGCGAGGCGTCGTGCCCCAGGGGTGCGGGTGAACCGGCGCAGCCAGTCGTTGACCGCCTCCGGCTGCTCCTGGTTGGCGAGGTGACCGGCGCGCGGCAGGGTGGCGAGCAGTGCGCCGGGGATGCCGGCGGCGATCTCACGAGCGCGCTCCGGTCCGGTGACGGTGTCAGCCTCACCGGCCAGAACGAGCGTCGGCGCCGTGATCCGGGCGAGGTCGCCGCTCAGGTCTGCGGTCGCCATCGACTCGGCGGCCTCGGCGTAGCCGGGAAGCCGGATCGCCTCGGCCATGGTCGTGACAGCGGTCCTGACGAGGTCGGCGGGCGCGTGCGGGGACAGCAGCCTCGGCGCGCGGGCCCGGGCGAACGCGTCTGGCCCGAGCCGAAGCAGGTCGGCCGCCCGGGCGCGCATCTGCGCTGCCCTCACGGGGTCCGTGCCCGAGCCCAGGCTGGCACCGACGACAGTCAGGGTGCGGACGAGCTCAGGGTGCGTCGCGGCGAGGCGCAGCGCGATCACGCCACCCCAGGACACGCCGACCACGTGCACCGGACCGAGACCGAGGGCGGCGCGGACCACCCCGAGAGCAGCGGTCACGTACCCGTCGAGGCCGAGGTGACCGAGCGGGCCGACCGGATCGGGCGACGCGGCGTACCCGGGTGCGTCCCAGGCCACCAGGGTGCGCTCGTCGGCGAGCGCGTCGAACTGCGGGGCGAACGACGCCGAGGACGACCCGATGCCGTGGAGCAGGAGCACCGGCTCGCCGTTGCCCGCCCGCCGGTAGGCAGGCATCACTCAGATCACCCCCTGGGGCCGGCCCACCAGGGCCCTGAGCGTGCGGAGCACCGCGTGCGGAACCACCCCGCTGGTGCGCGGGTTCTCCGGCGACGGCAGGTTGCTGATCTCGAAGCGGTAGCTCCCGCACGGACCCTCGGCTTCGATCAGGTGGCGCGTCAGCACAGCGCCCGGGTCGGCCAGCAGCCGGACCTCCACGAGGTCCACGTCACCGACCGCACACCCGACGGTCGCGGCGACGTTCAGCGAGCGTGGAAAGAGCCGGGCAGCCTCGGCGGCATCGCCGTTGAAGACCTCGACCGGCGCGGTGACGCCTCGCAGCCGTTCGGCGGCGTGGTCATCCATCCAGGGCTGCACCAGTGTCTCGGGCAGCTTGGTCGTCGTCACGCACACCCGGGTGAACGGTGCCTGCGCCGCGGCGGCCGAGAGGATGTCGAGGCCGCCGACCGCGCCGGACGTCAGTAGGTAGCGGCCGGGACCGGCCGCGCGGATGCGCTCGGCGACCTCAGCGACGCAGAGCGCCCCGACGGAGGTGATCAACAGGTCGACACCGCGCTCGAGGATGTCCGCGGCGGACTGGGTCACCACGGCCTGGCTGGCGCACTCGACGATGACGTCGGCCTCGTGCACCGCCGTGGCCAGGCTGATCTGCGGGACGCCGGTGTCGAGGACCGCACGGTTGTCGACCACTCCGACGGCGCGCACGCCGGGCACCTGCTCGTCGAGGAGCGCCGCGATCACCGCACGGCCGACGGCGCCCGCGCCGATCACCGCGGCGCGCATCTCGGAGGAGGGCCGATCCCCCGTGCCCGAGTCGGCGCTCACGATTCAGCCGCCGTCTCGAGCGCCCCTCGGTCCTCGAGTCCTGCCATGTGCTCGCGCACCTGCGTCGAGGGCGGGCCCGCGGTCCCCCACAGGTCGGACAGCTCGGGGACGCGGCGCCAGACCCGGCACAGCCATTGGTCCTCCACGACCTGCGCGACGTCGGAGGTGTACTCGCACACGAGCCCGGCAGGGTCGGAGAAGTAGGAGAACGTGTTGTCGCCCGGGCCGTGGCGCCCGGGACCCCACAGTGGCGTGCTCCCGTGGTGCTTGAGCGAGCCGATCCCGCGCATGAAGTGGTCGATCGACGCCATCTCGTAGGCGACGTGGTTGACCGACGTCCACGCCGCCTGGTTGAAGGCGATGCTGTGGTGGTCGCTGTTGCAGCGCAGGAACGCCATCTGGTGCTCGGACCAGTCGGAGACGCGCATCCCCAGCACCGTCGTGTAGAACTCCACCGCGCGGTCGATGTCGACCGTGTTGAGGACGACATGGGTGACCCCGATGGGCACCGGAAGGTCCCGGCTCATCGGCGTCACCGCGTGCAGGTCGCAGCTGAGCTCGATGCGTCGACCCTCCGGGTCCATCAGCACCAGTCCGTAGCCACCTCCCACATCGCTGAGCCGGCCCGGCTCGCAGAGCAACGGGACCCCGGCGGAGACGAGGCGCCGGGCGGCCTCGTCGACCTCGGCCGGCGTGCGGACCGCGAAGCTGATGCGGCCGAGCGCGTTCTGCTCGGCACGGCTCAGCCGGAGGACGTGGTGGTCGGCGCCCGTGCCGCGCAGCCAGCTGTCGTCGACGTCGCGCTCGACGACGGACAGTCCCCACACCTCGGAGTAGAAGTCGGTGCACATGGCGACGTCCGGGACACGCAGCTCCACCGAACGCAGGGAGTGCAGTCGCACCACCGGCTGGTTCATGACACCTCCGAATTGACTTGGTGCTTAATCATTATGTGCTAAACCATTTTGTGTCAAGCAAGTTCTATCGAAGACATCGGCGAGATGTTGCTAGCATCCCCGCGTGACCGACGACGTCGACCGGTTCGTCCGGCAGTGGATCGAGCAGCGGCCCGAGCTCGACCCCTCCCCCATCGCCCTCTTCGGCCGGGTGCACCGCATCTACCTGCGGTATCAGGCGGTGGTCACGAAGGAGTTCGAGAAGTACGACCTCAACCCCGCCTCGTTCGACGTCCTCGCGGCCCTGCGCCGAGCCGGCAAGCCCTACCGGATGTCCGGCACGGAGCTCGCGGCCGAGTCGCTGCTGTCCTCCGCCGGCATCACGTTCCGGCTGGATCGGCTCGAGAAGTCCGGCCTCATCGAGCGCATCCGCGACACCGACGACCGACGTGTCGTCTACTCCCAGCTGACTCAGAAGGGCCTCGGGGTGATCGACCGCGCGATCGTCACCCATCTCGAGCGCGAGCATGCACTCCTGGAGGGTTTGAGCGAGCGCGACGTCACTGCGCTGACCGGCCTGCTGCGCAAGCTCGAGGACGCCATCATCGCCTCCGAGGCGGCCGTCCGCACGAGCTGACGGGACCGGCGCCTGAGTCACAGCGGCACCGCGCGTCCCTCATCCACGGCGCCGCAGTCGATCGCCCGGTCGATGAAGTCGCGCATCGCCGCGCGCGTCGCCGGCTCGTCGATGTGGTCGCCCCCGACGCCGCTCAACCGGTCGATGACCGGGTCGACCGCGGCCAGGTAGAACGCGAACGTCGCCGCGAAGCGCGTGACCAGCTGGCCGGGATGAAGGTCCCAGCCCTGGTAGATCCCACCCTCGAGAGCGCGCCGGACCAGCCGGGCATGCTCGGCCCAGCCGCGTCGCACCTGGTCCGGCCTGCCGACCGGCAGTCGGTTGGTCGAGCCGTCCACCACGTCCACGCCGGTGCCGGCGACCCCGGCGAGCAGGACCGCCTTGGCGTAGTCGGCCACCGGATGGTCAGCGGCCTGGAACGGGCCCGCCACGCCGCACGCGGCGGAGTAGTCGTAGGTGCCGTAGTGAAGTCCGACGACACGGCCGTCTCCGGCTCGTGCCATCGCGCCGGCCGGGTGGCGGCCATCGTCGTCAACGATCGCTTCAGGCAGCTCGATCTGCAGCTCGAACCGGAGGCTTCCCGCGGCGAGCGCATGCCGGCGCTCGAGGTGCTCGCAGATCTGCACCATGGCCTGGACCTCGCACACCGACGTCACCTTGGGCAGGGTCAGCACCAGGCCCGGCGTCACCGCCCCGCGGGAGCTGAGCTCCGCCACGAAGAGCGCCACCGAGCGCAGTCCCCGCTCGCGGGTCTCGGAGTCGAGACATTTGAACCGGATCCCGTGCCGAGCCGGCGCGCTGCCACGGTGGAGGTCGTCGGCGAGCATCGCCGCCGCCGCCCGCACGTGTGCGTCCTCCTCGATGTCGGAGCGGTGCCCGTAGCCGTCCTCGAGGTCGATGCGGAGGTCCTCGACCGGCTCGCGGGCGAGCTTGTCTCGTACCTTCGTCAGCAGGCCTGCGAGGGTGTCGGACCCTCGACCGAGCACCGCCGCGAGCGCGCGATCGTCAGGCAGATGCTGATCGGCCAGCTCCAGCGCAGCCCGGCCCCATGCTGCCGGAAGCCCCGGGGCCACCTGGTCCGCAGGGACGTAGACGGTGTGCACCGGCTGACGCACCAGCCGACGCGGGCGGGGACGTGCTCGGACATCAGCGAGAAGGTGATCCAGACGTGCGGAGAGCTCGGCGAGCTCCCCGCCGGGCATCTTCGGCGCCGCCGGACTACCCATGGGCGACCATTGCGTAGCCGGGCACCGTGAGGAAGTCAGGAAACTCGTCGGCCAGTGCCACCTCGGCGAACAGCCGAGCGGCGTCGTCGAACCGGCTCTCGGCGTACGCCGTGCCGAGGCGGTCCTGGTGCTGCGCGAGCTGCTCCTCGAGGAGTGCTCGCACGAGCGCGTTGGTGACGATCGATCCGTCGTCGAGCTTCGTCTGGTTGTGCCGCCACTGCCAGACCTGCGCACGCGAGATCTCCGCGGTGGCGGCGTCCTCCATCAGGTGGTGGATGCCGACGGCACCGTTGCCCCGCAGCCATGCCTCCAGGTAGCGCAAGGCGACCTCCACGTTGCCGCGCAGTCCCTCGACCGTCACCGCGCCTGGGATGGAGGCGACGTCGAGCAGGTCGGCGGCGGTGACGTCGACCTCGCCGCGTCGGCGGTCCAGCTGGTTCGGCGCGTCGCCGAGGGCACAGGTGAAGACCTCGGCACAGAGCGGCACCAGATCCGGGTGGGCGACCCACGAGCCGTCGAAGCCGGCTCGTGCCTCTCGCTCCTTGTCCTCGCGCACCTTGGCGAAGGCGACCCGGTTCACGTCGGGGTCGCGGCGGTTGGGGATGAACGCCGCCATGCCCCCGATCGCCATGGCCCCGCGACGATGGCAGGTCTTCACCAGCAGATCGGTGTAGGCCCGCATGAGCGGCGCGTCCATGGTGATCAGGCCACGGTCCGGGAGCACGAACTGCGCGCCGCAGTCGCGGAAGTACTTGATGATGCTGAACAGGTAGTCCCAACGCCCGGCGTTCAGTCCCGCGACATGGTCGCGTAGCTCATAGAGGATCTCGTCCATCTCGAACGCGGCCGGGATGGTCTCGATGAGGACGGTGGCGCGGATCGTGCCCGGCGCGACCCCGAGTGTGCGCTCGGCGAAGCCGAAGATGTCGTTCCACAGCCTCGCCTCGAGGTGGCTCTCCATCTTGGGCAGGTAGTAGTAGGGCGCGGTGCCGCCCGCGACCAGCTCGGTCGCGTTGTGGAAGAAGTGCAGTCCGAAGTCGACCAGGGCGCCGACAGCTGCCCGGCCGTCGATCCGCAGGTGCACCTCGTCGAGGTGCCAGCCGCGCGGGCGGACGACCGTCACGGGCACGTCAGCGCGGGTGACGGTGTAGCGCTTGCCCTCCGGCGAGGTGAAGGCCAGCTGGTCGCGGACAGCGTCATAGAGGTTGACCTGACCGTCGAGGACGTTGGCCCAGTGGGGGGTGTTGGCGTCCTCCAGGTCGGCGAGCCACACCTTGGCTCCTGAGTTGAGGGCGTTGATCGTCATCTTCCGACTGGTCGGCCCGGTGATCTCCACTCGGCGGTCACACAGGTCGGCGGGGATCGGCGCCACTGTCCACTCGCTGCTGCGCACCTGAGCGGTCTCGGCCAGGAAGTCCAGGCGCCCTGTCCGGGCGACCTCCTCGCGGCGCAGGGCGCGGGCGCGCAGCAGCTGGCTGCGAGTGGTCGCGAAGCCGCGATGCAGAGCGAGCACGAAGTCGAGCGCCTCGGGCGTGAGGATGTCACGTGACCTGCCCTCGGCCGGCGCGGTGAGCTCCATGGTCATGCGAGGTTCCTTTCTGTGTCGCTGCGCGTGCGCCTGCTCGGCGAGACGGCGCTCTGCACCGCGGCGGCGACGGCGGGCGCCACATCGGGGTCGAAGACGGAGGGGACGATGTAGCTGGCGTTGAGCTCGTCGGGCATGACCGACCTCGCGATCGCCGACGCGGCCGCGAGCAGCACGTCGTCGGTGATCTCTCGCGCGCCCGCGTCGAGCATCCCGCGGAAGAGACCGGGGAACGCCAGCACGTTGTTGATCTGGTTGGGGTGGTCCGAGCGGCCGGTCGCCACGACAGCGGCGTGCTGGGCAGCCTCCAGCGGGTCGACCTCGGGGACGGGGTTGGCGAGTGCGAAGACGATCGCGTCGTCGGCCATCCTGGCCACGTCCTCGCCGGTGAGCAGGTGGGGCGCCGAGACGCCGATGAACACATCGGCTCCGGCGAGCACCTCGCGCATCGAGCCGGTGCGACCGTCGTGGTTCGTGTTCTCGGCGAGCCAGAGCCGTTCGCCGATCAGACCTTCGCGTCGGCGGTGCACCGCTCCCCTCCGGTCGCAGCCGACCACCTCGCCCACGCCTTGGGTGAGCAGCAACCGGATGATCGCGTGTCCGGCGGCTCCGACGCCGCTGACCACGACACGGATCTCCTCGAGCTTCTTCCCGACGACCGCGAGCGCGTTCTCCAGCGCGGCCAGCACGACGATCGCCGTGCCGTGCTGGTCGTCGTGGAAGACCGGGATGTCCAGCTCCTCGCGCAGCCGGCGCTCCACCTCGAAGCAGCGCGGGGCGGCGATGTCCTCGAGGTTGATGCCGCCGTATGACGGCGCGATCGCCTTCACCACGGCGACGATCTCGTCGACCTCGCGGACGTCGAGGCAGACCGGCCACGCATCGACGTCGGCGAACTGCTTGAACAGCGCGGCCTTGCCCTCCATCACGGGGAGGGAGGCAGCGGGGCCGATGTCGCCGAGGCCGAGGACGGCGGACCCGTCCGTGACGACGGCGACGGTGTTGCGCTTGATGGTGAGCCGGCGGACGTCGTCCGGGTTCGCCGCGATCGCCTCGCAGACGCGCGCCACCCCCGGGGTGTAGGCGCGGGAGAGGTCGTCGCGGTGCCGGAGCGTGACCTTGGGCATCACCTCGAGCTTGCCGCCCAGGTGCATCAGGAAGGTCCGATCGCTGACCTTGCGCACCACGACGCCGGGCTGGGCGCCGAGGACGTCGGCGATCCGCGCAGAGTGTGCAGCGTCGACGGCGTCGCAGGTGATGTCGATGACGAGGGCGCGCGGGCCGGACTCGACGACGTCGAGAGCGGTGACAGCGCCGCCCGATTCGTGCACCGCGCTCACGATCATGCCGGTGGCGCCGCGGTCGGGGGGCGCCTCGAGCCGGACGGTGATCGAGTATCCGGGGCTGGGCTGGGACACGTGGACTCGCTTTCGGGAAGGAGAGGGCCTGCGAGGGCCGCTCAGAGGGAGAGGTCGACCTCGAGGCCGGCGCCGGCGGCACGCGCACGCTCGACGAGCAACTGGCACAGCACGACGTCCTGCAGACCGATGCCGACGGACTTGAACAGCGTGATCTGGTCGGTGGAGACGCGGCCGGCACGGCGCCCGGTGATCACGTCGCCCAGCTCCACGTCGATGTCGTCGTCCGTGAGAGCGCCCTCGGCGAGCGGGATCATGAGATCCCCGGTCTCGGTGCGGGTGAGCCGGCTGTCCACGACCACGGTGGCGCGCTTCATTCCGACCGTGTCGATCTCGCGGTGGTCCGGGCGCGGCGGCGCGCCGACCGCGTTCACGTGCAGGCCGGCCGTCATCCAGGCTCCCTCGACCACCGGCTCGCGGGCCGGGGTGAGCGTGCAGAGGATCTCGGCGCCGCTGACCACGTCGGCGGCGGTCGGCATCGCGACTACCTCGACGTCGAGGTCGGCCACCTGCGTCCGGAACCGGGCCACTGTCTCGAGCGAGCGTGACCAGACCAGCACCGTGCCGATCTGCCGGACCAGTCGGATCGCACGCACATGCTGCACGGCCAGGGCACCCGCCCCGATCAGACCGAGCACGCTTGCGTCCGGACGGGCAAGATGGCGGGTGGCCACCGCACTGGTGGCCGCGGTCCGCAGCTGGGTGGGGAGCCGTCCGTCGAGGACGGCGACGCACTCCCCGGTGTCGGCCGAGAGGAGCAGCACGGTCGAGCGCTGGGTGGCCAGCCCACGAGCCCGGTTGCCGGGCATGTCGGCCAGCAGCTTCACACCGGCGAGCCGATACCGGCCGCTGACCGCTCCCATGGGGATGAACCCGTGGTCTGTGCCGGCGAACGGCATCGCCGCAGGCTCGGCGAGGAACGACGACGCGTCGGCGAGGTCGGCATGTGCCTGCTCGACCAACGCGAGCACCTCGCCGGGGGTGACCAGATCGACCATGTCTCCGCGGCTCAGGATGAGGCTACTCATGCCGCCGCCTCGTCGCGAAGCTCGGCAACCACGCGGCGCAGGTGGGCGACGCTGTCGAGGACGAACCGCTCGCGCTCATGGTCATCGGCCGGCTCGGCCAGCGACTCGCGGGACCGGCGGGTGCCGTCGGCCACGCCGGCCGCGTACTCGTCGGCGCCCCGGACCAGGACCGCCATCTCCAGTGCCGTCATGTCGGGCTGTCCCGCATGCCACGCCGGGTCGTAGATCGGGATCGGCAGCTGGAAGCGCCGGCCCATGATGCCCTCGATCGACAGTGCCTTGCGCGGCGCCCTGCTCAGCGCCGAGAGCAGGCCGGGCCAGTCGATGATCCCCTGACCGCACGGAGCAAGCACACGGCACAGGCCGTCGGGAGTGAAGAAGAGGGCGGAGTCGCGGACATGGGTCTGCCGGGTGTACGGCGCCACCCGCCGCGCTGCTGCGACGGGGTCCTCACCTCGGATCAGCACGTTCGCGGTGTCGAAGGTGATCCCGAAGGCATCGGGACCACCGTCCTCGACCAGCCGCACCAGCTCGAAGGTGGTGATCTCCTCGTGGGTCTCGATGTTCAAGTGGCAGCCGTGCTCGCGCAACACCGGCGCGAGCACGGTCATCACCTTGGCACTGGCGGCCAGCTGTTCGGACCATGTCACGTCGCTGCGGAACCGGTCGCACGCCATCCGACCGGCGATGTCGAACTTGTAGTTCGCCGTCGCCGACCAGATCTCATGGATGCCCGCGGCCGAGCACGCGGCGAGGATCCGCTCGATCCCGGCGAGGTAGTCACCGTCCCCGAGCACCCGGATCTCGGGGGCCTCGGGCGCGGCGAAGGGGTTGATCTTCGCAGCGCCGACCTCGAGGTAGAGGCCGAGGTCGTCGGCCATCTGCCGGAGGGCGGTCAGCTCTTCGACATCCAGGGTCGGGCTGAGCTCGAGCGCCGATCGGAAGAAGACTCCTTCGAGACCCGCAGCGGACGCGTGCTCGAGCAGCCACGACGCCCCGGCGCCTTCCGGCGTCGGGAACTTCGAGCTGTCGGTCCCGATCCGGAAGTCGGTGTCAGTCCTCATCCACGTCACCGTCGTGGTCGGAGAGGTCGACCAGGCCACGGCGGAACACGTTGTGCGGGTCGTACTCGCGCTTGACCGCCACGAGCCGGTCGTACTTGTCGCCGTACGCGTAGCGCGCGGTGGCCTCGTCGCCGGCGACGCTGGTGAAGTTGATGTACGTGCCGTTCTTGAACGGGTCCATCGCCTCGTCGAAGGCGGTGACCCAGTCCATCAGCTCCGGTGCCTCAGACTCGAACTCCCACTCCGCGCCGGCGCTGGCCATGAACTTGGCCGTCGTCCGGTCGCTGGTCGAGGTCGCCATCGGGTCGACTCGTGCCGCCTGACCCCCGCGGGGGTAGAGCTGGTAGGGGCAGGCGAAGTGCGGGGCGATCGTCGAGCGGGCTTGCAGCGGCCGCCCCGGGTAGGCGTCGGAGTACTTCAGGACGGTGTCGATCGCGTCGTCGGGGAAGTCGTTCAGCATCCCGTTCTTCCAGTAGCGGCGGACTCCGTAGCGAAAGTCGTCGTCGCAGGCCCGCTGCAGCTCGACGTGGGGCGTCCGATAGCTGGTCTGCCAGACCGGTGACCCGGCGCCGATCATCGCGTCGGTCAGCTTCAGGCTCTCCTCCGGGTCGCCCCAGTGCACCGTGGCCACGGAGACGACCTGCTGGCCGCGGTACTGCGATGGAACGACCGTCCAGAACTCCGGGACCTCGACAGTGCGGGCATAGGTGACGACGTTGTCCGGGGCGTCGTAGCTCCAGTCGCGGAAGTGCTGGAGCACCTTCTTGCGGTCATCGCCCACGTAGAAGGCCTGCCGGATGTTGGCCTTCAGCGCGAACGGCAGGTAGCGGAACGTGAACTTGGTGGCGATCCCGTAGTTGTGGCCGGCGCCGCGGACCGCCCAGAACAGCTCGGGGTGGTGCTCGGCATCGACGGTGAGGATGCGGCCGTCGGCGACCACGAACTCGACCGACGCGACGTGGTCGGTGGTCAGCCCGTACATCCGGGACAGGTAGCCGGTGCCGCCGCCGAGAGTCAGCCCAGCGACGCCGGTGTGCGAGACGGTGCCCGCTGGGACCACGACGCCGTGGTCGGCGCAGGCTCGGTCGAGGTCGCCGAGACGGCATCCTGCACCGACCGTCACGGTGCCTGCGTCGTGATCGAAGGAGACCTCCTTCATCGGCCCGGTGTCGAGCAGCACGGCCCCGTCGATCACGGCGGTGCCGGCGAGGTTGTGACCGCCGCCGCGGACGGTGATCTCGTAGCCGTTGTCCAGCGACCAGGTGAGAGCACGGGAGACGTCCTCGGCGGTGCGGCAGGAGACGATGGCTGCCGGGTTGCGGTCGATGTCGGCGTTCCAGACGTGGCGTTGGAGGTCGTAGTGCTTCTCTCCCGGCAGGATCACCGGGCAGGAGACATGGCTCTTCAAACCGGCGATGTCCGACTTCGGCGTGTTCGCGGTGATGGTCATCGGGTGCTCTCCTTCGTGGGGTGGGTGTCGTGTCCGGCAGCCGTGACGCTGCGGAGATGCCCGGCACTTCGGCGGAGGAATTCCTCCCGCGTGAACAGCCCGCCCGCCCGCAGCGCTGCTGCGTCGGGACGGTCGAAGGAGCGGACGTGGTGCACGTCGGCACCGACGCAGTCGAGGACCGCGTCTAGCTCGTGGGGGTCGAGGTCCGGGTGGAGCGCTTGCCAGCGCGGGTCCCCGTGCCAGATCTGCATGGCCGGCTGGTGTGGCCCGGCCGGCTCGATGGTGAGCATCAGGTCGGGGTTGGACCTCAGCAGGAGGTCGAGCACCTGCGCCCAGTCGATGACCCCGTCACCGCAGGGCAGCAGGTAGCGGTCCGGCGCCTCGGGGCCTTCGATGATGGCGACGTCGCGCAGGTGGCAGCTGCGCGTGTACGGCGCGACGCGGGCGGCCGCGGCCTCAGCCGTCTCGCCGTGGACGTAGACGTTGGCCGTGTCGAAGGTGATCCCGAGGACGTCGGGCCCGACGGCCTCGACGAGCCCGACGACCTCCGACGTCGTGATCTCCTCGTGGGTCTCGATGTTCAGGTGTGAGCCGGTCGCGCGCAGCGCCGGAGCGAGCTGGCGCAGGAGTCGCTCGGTGGCCGCCAGCTGGTCGGCCCACGGGGCGTCTCGGCGGTAGCGGTCGTTCTTGTGGATGCCAGGAAGCCCGGGATGGAAGCTCCCGGTGGCGGTCCACAGCTCGTGGCAGCCCATCGCCGCTGCTGCCTCGATCATCCGGGTCATGCCCGCGATATAGCTGCCGTGCCCGAGCCGGCGTACCTCCGGCAGCTCAGCCGTCATGTAGGGGTTGACCTTGCCGACGCCCATCTCGACCGACAGCCCGAGATCGCGCGCGGCTGCGGCAACTTCGGCCAGCAGACCGGCATCGAGTGTCGGCGAGAGCTCGTAGAGAGTGCGGATCAGCACGCCGTCCAAGCCGAGGGCGGCGGTGTCCGCGAGCACGTCGGTCCAGGGCAGATCGACAGTGCCCTTCAGTTCGCGGTGTGGCGAGGGCAGCTTGACGTCGGCTCCTACCCGGACCCGGGTCGCCATGCTCACGCGGACCTCCGCTCGGCTGCGGCGGCGACCCGACGAGCGCGATCGCGCTCGGGGTCGGGGATCGGGATCGAAGCGAGGAGGCTGCGGGTGTAGTCGGCCTGCGGGTCGTCGTAGACCCGCCGGCAGGCACCATCCTCGACGACGACGCCGTGTTGCATGACCAGCAGCCGGTGGCACAGATGGCGGACCAGTGCCAGGTCGTGAGCGACGAAGACGATCGAGAGCCCCAGCCGGCGCTGCATGTCGAGCAGCAGGTTGACCACCTGGGCCTGCACGGAGACGTCCAGCGCGGAGACCGGCTCGTCGCAGAGCAGCACTCGGGGTCCGACCGCAAGCGCACGAGCGATCGCGATCCGTTGCCGTTGGCCGCCGGAGAAGGAGCGGGGGTAGCGGTCGAGCACGGCGGAGTCGAGTCCCACCAGCTCGAGCACCTCGACGACCCGGTCGCGGCGTTCGGACTTGGTCCTCGTGATGTGGTGGATGTCGAGACCCTCACCGACGACTCGCTCGACGGTCATCCGCGGGTTCAGGCTGGCATAGGGGTCCTGGAAGACCATCTGGACGTCGCGGCGGAACCGGCGGCGGACGTCTCGGTCGGCCTCGGCGAGCGACGTGCCGTCGAAGAGGACCTCGCCTGAGTCGGGAGTCTCCAGGCCGACGACGCAGCGCAGCGTGGTCGACTTCCCGGAGCCGGACTCGCCGACGATGCCGAGGATCTCCCCGGCCGCGACCTCGAACCCGACACGGTCGAGGGCTCGGTGGCCGCTCCCGCGGTGTCCGTAGGCTTTGGTCAGTCCACGGGCGGCAAGCAGCGGTACGGCGTTCACTGGTTCTCCCCTTCCGTTGCGAGCGGGTGGTGACAGGCGACTCGGAGAGACCCGATCCGGCGGTTGTGGGGCCGGACCTCGGCGCAGTCGAGCTCGGCGCGCCCGCAGCGCGGGTGAAACGCGCATCCGCCGGGACGCGCGGTCGGCAGTGCGGGGCTGCCCGGGATCGGGGCAAGCGGCACGTCGTGGTCGATGCGCGGCACCGCGGCGAGCAGTCCGGCGGTGTAGGGGTGCCTGGGGTTGCGGTAGAGGTCATCGACGCGCCCGGTCTCGACACCTCGCCCGGCATACATCACCGCGACGCGCTCGGCGAAGCCGGCGACCAGGCCGAGGTCGTGAGTGATCAGCAGGACGCCCATGCCGAGGTCGGCGACCAGGGAGTCGATCAGGGTCAGGACCTGCTCTTGGACTCGGACGTCAAGCGCTGTGGTGGGCTCGTCGGCGATCAGCAGGTCCGGCTTCGCGATGATGGCCATGGCGAGGCAGACCCGCTGTCGCATCCCGCCTGAGAACTCGTGGGGGTAGGCCCTCATGCGGCGCGCCGCGTCCGGGATCCCGAGCATGTCGAGCGTCTCGACCGAGCGACGGTGCGCTTCGGCCTTGCCGACGCCATGGACTCGGAGTGACTCCATCACCTGGCTGCCGATGGTGTGCACCGGGTTGAGGGTGGTCATCGGATCTTGGAGCATGAGCGAGATCCGCCGGCCTCGGTAGCCGCGCATCGTCTCCGCGTCGAGGGTGAGCAGATCGGTGCCGTCGAGCAGCATGCGGCCTGTGGTCGTCGCCCGGCGGTCCAGGCGCATGACCGCTCGCGCAGTGACGGACTTGCCGGAGCCGGACTCGCCGACGAGGGCCACCCGTTCACCGCGTCCGACCGTCAGGTCGAAGTCCGAGACGATCTCCAGAGGGCCCTCCGGCCCGGGATAGGTGACGGTGAGGGCCTGCACCTCGAGCAAGGGCGTGTGGCCGGGAGCCTGCGGCACGGGGCCGGTGGTCGTTGGACGGGGGTCATGGAGGCGGGCGTCCGCGCGGGAGCGCACAGTGTCGGTACCTTTCATGTCAGCGTGGCATCCGCGTTGTTGCGCGTGCGCAGCGAGTCGCCGCTGAGCGCGAAGGCGAGCGCAGTGAGCGTGATCATCAGGCCGGGGAAGGTGGAGATCCACCATGCCGTGCTCAGGTAGCGGGCGCCGTTCTCGACCATGGCGCCCCATTCGGCGCTGGGCGGCTGGGCGCCGGCCCCGATGAACGAGAGACCCGCCATGATGAGGGTGGCGCCACCGATCTCGAGGGTGGCCTGCACATAGACGCCATCGAGGGAGTTGGGCAGCACGTGGCGGACCATGATCCTGCTCCTCCTGGCCCCGAGGACGCGGGCCGCCTCGACGTAGGGCGAGGTGAGCACCGTGCGCATCTCGGCCCGGGCGAGGCGAGCGAAGCCGGGCCACCAGGCGACGATCATCGCGATCACCGCTGACCGCAGGCTCGGCCCGAGGGCGACGGCGACGCCGAGGGCCATGACCATCACTGGGAGCGACAAGGTGATGTCGCAGATCCGCATGAGCAGGTCATCGAGCCAACGGGGTCCGATGGTGGCGATCGCGGCGACCGCGATGCCGATCGCGGCGGCGCCGCTGACCGCCATCAACGCGCCGAGGATGGAGGGGCGGGCGCCGGTGAGGATCCGGCTGAGCAGGTCGCGGCCGAGGCCGTCAGTGCCGAGCCAGTGCACGCCCGACGGCGGCTGGAGCGCATCACTGAGCTTGACGGCGTAGGAGTCGTGCGGGGCAAGGAGCGGGCCGATGAGCGCGAGCAGGAGGAGAACGCCGACCGCGATGAACGCGATCCGGTCGATCACGGGGAGCCGGCGCCGGCGCCGCTTGATGCGGACCTGGTGATGCGGCGCAATGGTGGCAGGGGCGGTGGTCATGCGGCCCTCCTGGCCTCGAGCTGGCGGACCCGGGGATCGGCGACCAGCTGGACGATGTCGACCGCAAGTCCGACGAAGGTGACGATCACGCCGATCACGAGGACCATGCCGAGGACGGCGAAGGTGTCCTGGTGGGAGACGGCCTCGGTGAGGTAGCTGCCGAACCCCGGCCGGTTGAAGACGGTCTCGACCAGGACGGCGCCACCCATCATCCAGCCGACCTGGAGACCGATCAGGGTGCTCACCGGCGCGATCGCATTGCGCAGGCCGTGCTGGATCAGGACCTGGCGCTCGGGGACGCCCTTCGCTCGGGCCGCCGTCACATGGTCGGCCTCGAGCGCGGTGATCATCGACGAGCGGACCACCCGGATCACGAAGGACATGAAGGGGATGGCGAGCACCGCGGCGGGAAGGACGAGGTGGGAGAAGACGTCGACGAAGGCGGCGACGTCGCCCGCGAGAAGGCTGTCGATCGTGGGGAAGCCGGTGACGCGCGGGATCTGCGTCCCCACGGACTGCACTCCGGAGATCGGCACCAGACCCATGCGTCGCCCGATCACCGACTGCGCGATCATCGCAAGCCAGAAGGTCGGAAGGGCACCGCAGAAGATCGCCAGCAGGCGGATGGAGTCGTCGACGCGGGACCGATGCCGGGCCGCGGCCCAGATGCCTGCGGGGATGCCGACGCTCAGGTTGATCACCATCGCGAGGCCGACCAGCTCCAAGGTGTAGGGGATGAGCCTCGCCAGGTCCCCGACCACCGGCTGGAAGGTGAAGATCGAGGTGCCGAGGTCGCCGTGGAGGATCCGGCCCAGGTACGCGAGGTATTGGCGAAGCACCGATTCGTCGAGTCCCAGCCGCTGGCGCACGGCCTCCACCTGTTCGGGGGTGGCCGTGACGCCGGCGGCTGCCTGCGCCTCGTCGCCCGGGATCGCCTTGACCATGAGAAAGACGATGGTGACGACGCCCAGCAAGGTCGTGAGCAGCAGCACGAGCCGTCTGCCGACGTACGCGGCGAGTTGCAGAGGAGACATCGTCCGATCAGCCCGCCATGTGGTAGGTCTGCGGCATGTAGCCGACGTGGGCGGGATAGAGCTCCACGCCGGTGACCGTCTTCGGCATGACGACAGTGGTCACCTCATCGGCGATCGGCATGCTGGCCGAGTCGTCCACCAGCAGTTGCTGCACCTGCTTGTAGAGGTCGCAGCGAGCCTTGTCGTCGCCGGTCGCCTGGGCCTGGGCGAGCAGCTTGTCGACCGCGGGGTTCGAATACTGGCCGAAGTTCGTCGACGTCCCCTGGTACGCCGTGCCGTAGCGGGTGGTGAGCAGGCTGCCGACGTCGGGGGTCGGCGGGTTGTCCCACACCACTGCCATGTCCGGTGTGGTCTCCACCGACTTGAGGTCCTCGATGTAGGTCGGATAGTCGACCGTCACCAGCTTGACCTTCACGCCGAGGTCGCGGAGCGTCGACTGCAGCGCCGTCGCCGCGTCCGTGAACTCGGACGCGAACGACTGGTAGGCGAGCTGGAGCGTTCGGCCGCTGGCCGCGACTCCCGCCAGCAGCTCCTTGGCCTTCCCCAGGTCCTGGGCGAACGGCGCGATGTCCGGGCGGCAGCTCATGACGGCCGGTGTCACCCCCGTCGCGACAGCTCCGTGGCCGCCGAGAATGGTCTTCAGGTGGGCGTCGTAGTCGTAGGCGAGCCGGATCCCCTCACGAACCTTGGGATCGTTGAAGGGCGCCCGCTGGGTGTTGAAGAAGACGTAGATGCCCTGGGGCTTGGGGAGCTCGACGGAGGTCAACCGATCGTCGGTCAGCACCGTGTCGAGATCCTGGGACTCGATGCCGTCCGAGACGTCGATGTTGCCGGCGAGCATCTCCTCACGCTGGGTGGAGCCTTCCGCGATCAGGCGGTAGACGATCTTGTCGGGGGCATCCTTGTTCACCTGCCCGGTGAAGCCGCGGTCCAGCTTGTAGATGATCTGCTGGTTCGGCTTGAAGTCGGCCAGCGTGTACGGGCCGCTGCCGGCCTCGTTCGAGGCGAGCCACTTCTGGCCCTGGTCGGAGCCGGCGTTCTTCTCGACCAGAGCCGAGTTGACGATGTAGACCTTCGCGAGGCCGCCGAGGAAGAGCGAGGAGGCGTCCTTGAGCTTGACGACGGCTTCGCTGTCGCTCACGACCTCGGTGCCGTCGTAGTCGGCGAGGTACTGGGCCACGCCGACACCGAGCGTCTTAGCCCGATCGAGGGTGTACTTGACGTCCTTGGCAGTGACCGCGGCGCCGTCGTGGAACGCGGCACCCTCACGCAGCTTGAACGTGATCGACTTGGCATCGGGAGCCACCGTCCACGAGGCCGCGAGGCGACCGGACAGGGTGCCGTCCGGGTCGTAGTCGACGAGCGGCTCGTACATCGGCACCACCGACTCGTCGACGGTGCTGTTGTCCGCCAGCACCGGGTCGATGTTGGGCACCGTGCCGTCGACCCCGAACGTCAGTGTCGTCTCACCCCCGGACCCGGGCGACCCCTGGTTCGATCCACAGGCGGCGACTCCGCCGAGCGCGAGGACAGCGAGACCTACGCCGGCCAAGCGCGTGCGGGTGTTGCACCTCATCCTTCTCACTCCGTGCTCCTTCTGCTGGGGGCGAAGACGTGAACCAGATCACGCTCTCGGTATACCAGACAAGCAGATCCCACTGATTCCTGACAAGCCTTCTACCTAATCTTTTTATGGCTTAATCTTCTGGCTCAAGCGTAATTTGAGCGTACAGTCCCACCTTGTTCAGCCCGGAACGTCTCATTTCGCATCAGTCCAGTTCGATGCGCTCGGTATACTAAACATCGTCAATGCCCGGAGGAGAACCCCGTGAACGACTTCCCGACACTCACCACGGCCGAGCGTGACCGGCGGTATGCGGCCCTGCGCACACTCATGGACGGGGCGGGTCTCGACGCCGTCCTCGTCGCCGGCCTGGGTCGCGACCAGCTGGACCGCTACCTGACCAACGAGGGCACCCGGAGCTACTGCGTGCTCCCCCGGCACGGCGACCCCGTCTCCGTGGTGCCGACCGGGAACGTCACACTCGGGCGGTACGACGAGCCCGGGCGCCGCTACGAGCGATGGGTCGCCGATCAACGCCTGACCCGGCCCGGGCACCAGCTCGGCGAGGTGCTGGACGAGCTCGGTCTCGGCCAAGGGCACATCGGAGTCGTCGGCCTGCGAAGCCGGGCACCCGCGAGCACCGCCGGCGTGATCCCGTTCGGCACCTGGCAGCGGGTGCTCGACCGGCTCCCCTCGGCCACCTTCGTCGACTTCCACGCCGAGTTCGAGCAGCTCATGCTGGTGCACAGCGACGAGGAGCTCGAGATGATCCGGTTCTCCGCCGGGATCGGGGAGTCCGCATGCGCTGCGATGATCGACGCGGCCGCGGCGGGGGTGCGCGAGTCCGAGATCATCGGCGCCGGGATGCACGCCACAGCCGCAGGCGGCGGGCTCTGGCTCAACGGACCACAGCGATCTGGCGCAGAACGGCTCGGCTGGGCGGGCGCGGACTGGCTCTGGATGGGCGGCGGCGGCCGGGCGCTGGAACAGGGCGACGTCTTCGGCGCTGAGCTCTTCACCTTCTACGGCGGCTTCGAGTCCCAGCAGCAGATCGAGATCTCGATCGGCCGTCCCGACGAGGTGCACCGTCGCCTGGAGGAGATCGCCGTCGACGCCTACAGCCGCGGCGTCGAGTATCTGCGCACCGGCGGCACCTTCGCCGAGCTCTGCGCGGTGATGGAGGCGCCCCTGCGAGCCGCAGGAGCGTGGAACATGGGACCGGTGGTGCAGACCGTCTCGCCGGTGATCTTCAACGGCGCCACCCATGTGGGGCTCGATGAGCAGGCGGGCCTCGCCGGCGTGCCGCTTCCACACACGTCGCCTCGCGACGGCGACTTCGAGATCGTTCCCGGCATCGCGTTCGCCTTCGAGCCGAACGCCTGCCTCGACCGGTCCCGGGTGAGCATCGGCGGCACGGTCCTCGTCACAGCCGAGGGCGTCGAGGAGCTCAACAAGCTCTGCCTGCGGGTCAACGTGGTGTAGAAGAGGAGTCCGGTTCGCCGGACAGCAGACGACCCGGCATCGCGAGGCAAGGACGACACCCAGATGGACACCGACACCGAGATCCCGGATCGGCTCGTCGTAGACCGCATCCACGCCGAGCTCCAAGAGCGGATCCTCGCGGGGACCCTCAGGTCCGGCGAACGACTGCGCGAGGCGCAGGTGGCCACGCTGCTGGACGTCTCACGGGTGCCGGTCCGCGAGGCTCTGCGGCGACTCGAGTTCGACGGGCTCGTCGAGATCCTGCCGCGCCGGGGCGCCACCGTCCGGCACCTGACTCTCAAGGACGTCGAAGAGCTGTTCGACGTCCGCGAGTCGTTGGAGGTGCTCGTCGCCCGGCTCGCCGCACGCCACGTCTCCGAGCACGGGGTCGCCAGGCTGGAGGAGGCACTGTCGGCAGCGGAGGACGCCTACCGCTGCGGCGACCAACGCGCGATAGCGGCCGCCAACGCGGCCTTCCACGAGGTGATGCTGGAGATCACCGACAGCGACCTGCTGCAGTCCTTGATGCGGATGGTGTCTGGTCGCGTGCGTTGGCTCTTCCAGCTGACCCACTTCCGCGCCGACCTCGGTCAGCGCACCGAGCACCACGCGCTGCTCGAGGCGATCCGCGACGGCGACGAGGACGTCGCGGCTGCCTTGGCGTTCGCGCATGTTGCGCGCGGGCGCAAGCCGTCGCTGGAAGCGCTCAGCGGGGTGCTGGCCGAGAGCTGATCCGGTCGACCTGCACGCTCACACGGGCGCGACCTCCTCAGTGCGCACGACGACCCCTTCCGCGACGAGCGCTTCGACGACATCCGCCGCCACACCGATCTCGGCGAGGATCTCGGCGCTGTGCTCGCCAAGCAAGGGCGCGTGCCGGTCGATGTCGCGGGGGTCATCCCCGACGGTGACGGCCTTGCCGACGACGTCCATCTGCCCGAAGCGCGGATGCTCGGTCTGCTGGACGAGTCCGAGCGCACGGGTCGTCGGGTGGTCGAGCGCCTCGCGCAGGTCCAGGACCGGTCCGGCCGGGACGCCGGCGGCGTTGATCCTCTCGATTCACTCGGTCGCCGGCCGAGTCGCGAGGACCGTCTCGATGATGCGGCGGAGCTCCTTGCGGTGATGCATCCGCCCGGCATTGTCGGCGTAGCGCGGGTCCTCGGCCAACTCATCCAGGCCGAGTGCCGCACAGAGCTTGCGCCACATCTTCTCGTTGCCGGAGGCAATGGTGATCGCGGACGACCCCGCTTTGAAGGTGCCTGCGGGAAGAGGATCGGATGGTCATTTCCGTTGCGGCCCGGTGCCACACCCGTGCAGAGGGCGATCTGCGCCCGGTAGTTGATGATCCCCATCGTCGACTGCAGGAGCGAGGCTTCGACCGTCGTCCCCTTGCCCGTCCGCTCCCGCTCCAGGAGCGCGGCGAGCACGCCCACCGTCGCGAACGCGCCGGTCGTGGAGTCCGAGACCGCGATGCCCAGGACCAGAGGGCAACCTGCATCGACAAGCCCGCCTGCGTCGCCCCCGTCCTCGCGCTGCTCATCCCCCGATGATCAGCCGCCCCTGATGGACCCGGGGAGAGTGCTGGCCCGCGACACGTCTCGTGTCGCGGGCCTCGCCCTCCGGATTCCTGAACCGCTCCGACGAGGAGCCGCCATACGAATCGCTCCGCCGTTGTACGACCAGGTCCTCGAGATTCCGAGCGCTCTCGAGGCGCGCGTGAGCCCGGACTTCATCGACATCAACGGTCACATGAACATCCGGCACTATCTGGGGCACGGCGCGATCAGCGCCGACGCCCTGTGCGGTGAGGTCGGCATCGACGACGAGTACCGCCGCACCCGCCGGCTGGGGGTCTTCACCGTCGAGCTCCACCTGCGCTACATGCATGAGAGGCGCGAGGGAGAGACGTTCTCCGTGCACCCGCGTCTACTGGCGCGCTCGGACAAGTCCGTCCACCTGTTGACGTATCCGCTCGATCGAAGCAACGAGCGGCTGGCCAACACGCTCGAGATCCTGGCGGTGCACGTGGACATGGACACCCGCAGAGCCGCTCCCTTCCCGACGGACGCCGCGGTCCGATGGGACCGCCTCATCGACCGTTCGTCGGACCTCGCCTGGCCAGCGGCCGTCTGCGGTGCGATGGGCGTGCGGGGCGGGCGATGCATCAGAGCCTCAGGGGCGATCAAGGCAAAGCCACACCCATCCGAGCCAACCGAGAACCTGCGGATCGACGGAGTGGTCATCGCTCTTGATTCGTCGGGGTATGCGTGGAACAGGTGCGTGCAGCGCAAGGCGGCAAAGCGCTGGCAGGCTGGAAGCCTGTCGAGCGACGCCAACACAGCGTTGTGCGTGCCCGGGCCGCGGAGACCGACGACGAATCAACGGCGATGACCACTGGGCAGCACTACCGACCGCGCCGAGGGTGGGCAGCAACCCTGTCGCGATAGTCGTCGAGCACCCACCCCACCGTGTCGAGTTCTCGGTCCGGTACGCCGTTTGCCCGTGCGACGTCGCGCCAGCCGTTCAAACGGTCGCTGATGTGGAGCAGGCCATCCCGCGCCTCGCCTTCAGCGAGGCCGAAGTAGGCCGATTCACGGACCAGGGTCTGCAGCGTCCTCTCGCGATTGTCAGCTCCTGCCAACGTGCTCGTGCGAGGCTGGGCCAGTTGGGGGTTGATGTTGATGTCGAATGCCGGCGCGAGCGTCCATCCGCCGCGTGCGCGGCAGAAGCCGTGGTTGTTGAAGTGGTCGTCGGTGTTGTTCGTGGCGACGGTGAACGCGATTCGGGTCCACAGCGCGTGTAGGTCATCGACGGCGTTGGACGAGTGGTCCTCGATGGCAGCAACCAGGTCGAGGTAGTCGTTGCTCGCGCTGCTGCCGACTTCGGCAAGGGTGCGCGCGCTGACGTAGCCGATCCGTCCCCCGGCTGGGTCCCGGTCGAAGCGACTGACGAGCAGCACCTGCCGTCCGCTGACGTCGACCAGCCGACGTTCTGGCACGTCGATACCGCAGTGTTCGGCGAGGTCGAGAACCGTCTTCTCCCAGGCCATGACGTCCCATTCGTCCTCCCGGAAGGGGAACTTGGCGATGAGGAGTTGGCCCTCGTCTTGCACGGACGCCTTGGGGCGGGCACCGCCGAGGGTGGCGCTCCCGGCGGCGAGGAGGATCTTGAGAGCGTCCGCCGCCCCGGCGTCGTCATTGGCAGCTACGCGGTCGGAGGCTTCGAGAAGCTCGGGCAGGCTGACCAGTTTCGGAATCGACGCGCCCGGGTCAAGGAACGCGGTCGTTCCTGGTGCTGCGAACCGCAGGTTGCCCTGTCGGGTCTGGTCACTGACGGCGACGAGGTAGTCGGGCTCGGTGAGCAGTGGTGGCTGTCGTCCGGCCGCGGACGCCTCCAAGCGAAGCGTCCTGGACACGAGTTGACGGCCCCACCAGTCCGGCGTGGAGTCGGAGAACGCCGCGGGGAGACCCTCGACGATGGCCGTAGCCCTGGCGAGCGGAAGCGCGGGGTCGACGGCGTAAGCACCACGGGTGGCCAGGTACGTGGCGGAGTAGGTGAACTCCGTGGTCGTCGTCGCGCCACGGTAGCGGAAGGTCACGGTGCCGGCGTGCACGGTGCGCGCTGGGAGAGCGACGTGTACGTCGAGTGCGTCGGGGCGGGTGATGCTCATCGGCCCGGTCCTCGAACCCGCTTCGGCAGCACCTCGTCAGCGCGGGCGCGACCGAGGTCGGTCTCATAAGGGTCGATGGCCTGAACGGCTCGGTCCATCTGGCCGAGGGCGCGTAGCACGTTCAGGTAGGTCGCGAGAGTGACTCCGAGGTCGCCGGACTCGAGCTTGCTGAGCGTGGGACGCGAGATGCCTGCGCGTTCGGCGAGCTGTTCAGCGGTGAGATTCTGAAGCTTGCGCCAGGCGGCAACCTGACCGCCCAACTGCTTGCCAGCACGGACGAGACGGGCCTGTGGTGGCCGCTTTGGCATCGTCCCCTCCTCGACGTTAGTGCAAATCATAGCAGACATTAAGCCCATTAACGTTAAGCATAGTTCACATTAAGTCGCGGCTCGGACCACGCGTCGTGAGCTAGCCCGACGACCGTGAAGGAGGAAGCCACATGGCAACGATCACCGTGCTGGCGGACCGAGCAGAGATCGCCGCGATCAACGAGCCAGCGGCGCCGCCGGTCACGGCACCTCGGAGACGCTCCCGCCCGGTGCGCATGATCGCGGGCGCCTCGCCGTCCGCCGCCGGTTGGGCCCTCACCGTCACCTCGTACGGCGGCACCGTCGAGACACTCGAGCTTCGCGACAGCGTCGACTGGAGAGGCGCAAGTGAACAGCTTCCTGCGGGATGCCGGCCGCTCGCCGTCCGTGTCGACCTGGCCC
>NZ_BAAIGC010000035.1:0-50226 GCF_054653495.1 Nocardioides sp. AN3 | reverse complement strand
TAGAGGACCAGTCCGGTGATGCGGATCCAGATCGCGCGGGCGAATGCCCGGCCCCGTGACGAGCTCCGCTGATGTCGTGCCACATCTCTCATCGGAAGATGACAGGCCAGGCAGCCAGACGAGTTCGCAGCGACCTCACCCCGACACAGCGGACACACAAGACTCTGCAGTCAAGACACCTTCCTCCGAACCGTCGACGGAAGGATAAGGACCTAGGAGGGACGAGCGCAGGCGATTCGTAGAGGCAGGACCAATCCTGCTGGCCCCAAGAATGCCTCTATGCGCGAGTCCTGCACCGATGCCTGCAGACGTGCTCCTCATCCGGAGGACATCAAGACAGCCTCACGTCCTGTCGTGGTCGTGGCATCGCGTTCGTGAATGGACGCGGCCACATGCTCGAGGGCCTCGAGGTTGCCGGGCTGACAGGTGACGCACAGCCCCGCCGAAACCCGATCGTCACCCTTCGCGACCGTGCGGGCGGACCTAGCGCGGGGCATGCCTTCCGACGTTTGTGTCACGTCGTGAGCCAGCGGCGAGTACAGGCAGTCTCAGGCCGCGAGTGTCGTCGACATGAGGAACCGGTCGATCTCGATGCGGAGAGCGACGCGCTGCGGGTTTGGCCTGGGGACACGGTAGCGCGCCGCGTAGCACGCCTCGGCTCTGCGTACGTCAGCCGGCTCGGTCAGGACCCGCGCGCGACCCTCGAGGGTGGACCACCGCGCACCGTCGACCTGGCACGCCGCCACGGCGCTTCCTTCCGCCGGGCCGGCGGCGACGTTGCGAGCCTTCTGGGAGGCACCGTGGGTGATGACCCAGGCGCATTGCTCGTCGTGGTCAAGCGCCACGCCGACCGGAACCGCGTGGGGGCGCCCGTCCGGACTCACGGTTGTCAAGCTGCACAGATGACGCTCGGTCCAGAACTCGCGCAGGGCAACGGGAAACGCATCCCAACCGGGGGCCCAAGAAGCCATGGCACAAGTCTCTCAAAGAGGTCTGATCGATAGTGTGGGGGTCAGGCCCCTGGACGTGGTGTAACGGCTGATCCAGCGTTTCTTTGGTTAGAAGGGCTGCTCGCCGTGGGCGAGGTCGGGTGCGTTGTTGGTCGCGGGCCTCCAGTCGGTGTCGGGGTCGAAGAAGTCCCCGGGCCAGGGGAGGTTGGCCGTGCTCGTTCCACTATCGGCACGAGCGTGTGTGATCCCAACGGCCGGGTGTGGAGGTTCCAGGATCTCTTCGTGGCTGGCAACGGGGCACTCCCGACGGCTCTGGCGTGCAACTCGACCCTTACGGGGATGACGACCGCTGTACGCGCAGCGCGGGCAATCAGTCAGCAGATCCCATCGGACGACGACGCGAAACCTAGCGATCCCCTGGATCGCCGCATCACCGGACGTGCCCGTAGGCAGGCCTTCGCAATGGCTTCCTTGATGGCCTCGGCAACGGCCGACTGAGCGGCGACACGGCCCTCGTACATGGGCGGGGCGCGCCACGGAGAGATATGGTCGGGACGGTGATGATGAGCACCTTGAACGGCGCGCACCGCACGGCGACCGGGCGCGTGGCGGAAGTTCTGCGCGACGACATCCTTCAGGGACGGATTCCACCTGGTGCCCGCCTCCGACAGGTGGAACTCGCCGCGCGCTTGGGCGTCAGCCGCGTGCCAGTCCGCGAGGCTCTCCGCGTCCTCGAGGCTGATGGCCTGGTGACTCTGGTGGCCAATACCGGAGCCTGGGTAGCTCACCTCAGCCTGATCGAGTGTGAGGAGATCTACCAGATTCGCGAACGCGTCGAACCACTGCTCCTTCGGTACGCCGCACCCGGGCTGGGTGCGGAGGAGCTTGGCCGACTGGAGGACCTGTCCATGCAGATGGAGTCTTCGACAGACTTGGAACAGTTTCTGCGCCTCGACCGTGAGTTTCATCTGCTCTCATACAGCACAGCCGAGACGGTGATGCTCGGCGAGCTCGTGGACCGGTTGTGGAACACCACCCAACATTACCGGCGCGCGTTCTCGACCACCCTGGACAGTCGGTCCCAGCGCGTCGTTCACGACGAGCACCACATGATCACCGCGGCTTTGCGCGACGGTGACGTGGCAGGAGCCGAGCGCGTGCTGGAAGGACACATTCGCAGGACCCGGCGCCGGCTGTCTGCGCATCCGGAGATCTTTCAGACCCCCGACCCTTCGGTGCGCAGGTAGTCAAGCGTGCTCGGATGATTGTCTTGCCGCCGACGTGGCTCTTGAACTCGGAGATCGCTGATCGAGTCTGTGCTTCGCGCGCGACGGTGCTCCGGTGGCGGGAGCTTTCCCCCGAGCCGGGGCTGCCACAATGGATCTGGGTCTGACGCTCCGTTGCCAGAAGCCGTCCTCGCCAGCCTCCGCAAGCCGAACCCGGCCGTCATGGCGACGGTCACGTCGAGCGGCCGTCCCGTATCGGTGGCGACCCGGTGCCTCATCGAGGATGACGGACATCTCATGCTGTGCATGAACGCCGACCGGGCCCGCCTCAAACACCTACAGAACAACGGCCATGTGTCGCTGACGGTGCTTGCAGCTGACGACTTCGGCACGCATGTATCGGCCCAGGGACACGTCGTGTCGATCAAGCCTGACGAGGGACTCGCCGACATCGATCGACTCGCGAGGCACTTCCCCGGCAAGGCAAGGTCTCCCGCGGCGGTCGTCCGATCGCCGCTAAACGTCACTCGGCAGCAATGGCGTCGTCGACCACGTCACGGCGGCGAGTTCCGGGCAGCCTGAATTCGCGACCTCGCGTGACGCCCTTCGACCGCCATAACAGAACCATCACGAACGCGGCAGCGACGACGAGGCCGCTGGCGCCGTCAGGAATGGTGAAGACCAGGTTTCCGACCTGCAGCCCCTGTTCGAGTTCGAGCAGAACCCGCGAGAGCCCTGTCACGGCCGCGCAGCCGACGACTGCCCCCCAGACGCTGCCAGATCCCCCGATGATCAACATGCCCAAGGTGAGGAACGAGAACTGCAGGTAGTAGTCGCGCCCGCTGATCGCCGCGGAGTGGTGGGCGTACATGGCGCCGGCCAAGCCGGCCATGGCGCCGGAGATGACGAAGAACATCACCCGTAGCCGCCACACGGAGACTCCCAGGGCCTGAGCCGCCAAGAAGTCCTCACGCGAAGCGCGCAGTAGTCGACCCGCCCGGGAGACGCCGACGCCGTACGCGACCACCACGGCAACCGCGGCAAGGACCAGCGACACCTCGAGGGTGGGGAAGCGCGGGATCTGAGGCATCACCTGCGGGCCGGGGCCGACCAAACGGGAGTTGAAGAAGATGTTGTCGCTCACCATCAACACCGCGAAGGTCGCGATGCCTGCGGCCAGTCCCTGGAGACGCATCAGGAAGGCGCCGAGCACGGCAGCGACAACTGCAGCGACGACAATGCCGAGGACGATTCCCACGACCATGCTGGAGTGGGCCGTTTGAAGGAACGGAGCTAGACCGTCGAGCGTGTTCGACTTCACCAGGCTGGGCATGGTGAGGATTCCGGTGGTGAAGCCTCCTATGAGCGCAAAGCAGCCATGAGCGAAGGACAGGACTCCACTGTTGCCGATGAAGATCTGGAGCGCGAGGACCATCACCAGCAGTGCGAGCGCGCCCTCGACCATGAAACGCATGCCAGGAGAGGCGAATGCGCAGGCGTAGGTCAACGCCACAAGGAGGGCGAGCGGACCCAGGACTTCAGTCCAGCGCCACTGGGTGACGCCCCGTAGGGGCCGTTCCAGGTCGACCTCTGCCGCATTTACCTCGGTCGATCGAAAAGCGTTCACCGTCATCACACACGCTCCTTGAGGGCGGCCTGCCCGAAGATGCCGCTGGGTTTGACGAGTAGGACGAGGATCACGAGCAGGAACAGCACGGAGTACGTATAGGCACGGTCATTACCGAGCACCGAGTTCAGAACGCTGATGGTGACGCCTACGGCCATGCCACCCAAGGCCGCGCCCATGAGGCTGCCGAGCCCCCCGATAACCGTGCCGACAAGCGCAAGGATGGTGACATTGACCCCGAATTGGGGATCCGCCTGCCCACGCTGGGTGAACAGCATGAAGCCGACCACGCCCGCCAGCAGCCCGCTTGCTGCGAACGCTCCGGCGATGACCCGGCTCGAGCGGACTCCCAGAAGCTGGGCAGTATTGAAGTCGCTCGAGGCGGCGCGCAGTTGGAGTCCCACTGTGGTGCGCTCCACCACCCACTTCATGCCGACGAGCAACGCCAGCGTCAGGGCGACGGTGACCACGCTGCCCCGGGAGATCTGTGTGTCGCCCACGGTCCAGACATCCGACAGCCAGGCGGCAGCCTGACCCGCACGAGGCAAGGCGCCGAAGATCATCTCGTAGGAGCGCTGAAGGAGCACGCTCAATCCGAAGCTCGCGATCAACAGGACAGCCGGGTCCGCGCCGCGCAGTCGTGAGAAGACTCCGAACTCGAGCAGCAGAGCGAGAATTGTGGCACCGACCAAAGCGACAGCCACCGCAGGTAACAGACCCCAGGGAAGACAAATCACGAGAAGATAGGCAGCGCAGGTGATGAGTTCGCCGTGAGCGAAGTTCACAAGGCGCATCACACCGAAGACGAGTCCAACGCCGAGTGCAGCGAGTCCGTACAAGCCACCATTGCTGAGGGCGTCGATGATTAACTGCATCATGGGGTGGGCAACTCCGTTCCGAAGTACGCATGGCCGAGCCGAGTTTCGTCATGCTCGTCCGCGGGCGTCAGGGTGTCGCGGATGCGCCCCTCGCGCAGGACGTGGGTTCGCGTCGCAGTCCCGATGACGAGGTGGGCCCGTTGCTCCACGACAACGATCGCCGTTCCGCGGGCACGAATGTCTGCCATCACGTTGAAGACATCACGAACCACCGTCGGCGCAAGCCCCAAGCTGGGCTCGTCCAGCATGACGAGGTCAGGTTCCGCCACCAGGGCGCGAGCGATCGCAAGCTGCTGCTGTTGACCGCCGCTCAGCTGCCCAGCACGGTGATTCGCGTGCGTGGTGAGCAGCGGGAACAACTCCTTCATCGAGGCGACGGCCCTGGCAGCCGTACTCCTGTCACGAGACGCGGTTCGGCCGAGCTGGAGGTTCTCAGCCACCGTGAGGTCGGTGAAGATGTGGCGGCCCTCCGGAACGAGCGCAAGGCCCCGACGGACCACATACTCGGGTTTCATGCCCGTCAGATCGTTGCCGCGGAGACGCACCGTCCCGGAAGTCGCTTTCAGGGCCCCCGCGATCGCGCTCAGCAAGGTGGACTTCCCCGCGCCGTTGGGGCCGACGATGCCGACCATCTCCCCTGGCTGGACCCGGAGATCGGCATCGAAGATCACATCCAGCCCCGAGTAGCCGGCAGTGAGGCCTTCGACCTCGAGAAGTGGGTTGCTATACATATGGCTCGTCTGCTCCTTGATCGGCTGATGCGCCCAAGCTGACATCGCCGAGATATGCGCTGCGGACGGCAGCGTCCTCTGTGGCCGCATGCGGAGTGCCTTCGAAGAGCAAGGACCCCGCGGCGAGGACCGCGACTCGCGAGCAAGCTTGAGCGACCAGGGAGACGTTGTGCTCGATGAGCAGCATCCCGCAGCCCACCTGCTCGCGGACGTTGTCGAGCGCCTGGAGAAGCGCCGGCACCTCGTGCTCGTTCAGGCCCGCCGCAGGCTCGTCCATCACGAGGTAGCGAGGTTGTGCCGTGATGGCTCGAGCCAACCCGGCAAGCCGGGCGAGGCCGTGTGGAAGACCGGCCGCGGTATGCGAGGCGACATGCATGAGGCCGAGCATTCCGAGCGCTTCCCCAGCGCGACGTGTCGCTTCCCGCCTGCTCGCTCCTACACCGAGAGCGCCCAATGCGGCGTTCTCCGCGACGCTGAGACCCGCGAACAGGCGGGCGGACTGGAAGGTCCTGGCAAGGCCCGCACGCGCACGACCGGCAGCGGTCATGGTGTCGAGCGGAATCCCATCCAGCGACACCGAACCTCGGTCAGCTCGCTCATATCCAGACAAGGTGTTCACGAGGGTGCTCTTGCCGGCGCCGTTCGGGCCGAGCAGTCCTACCACCTCGCCGCGCTCCACCGAGATCGAGACACCGTCGAGCACCCGCAAGGCGCCGAACGACTTCTCGATTCCGATGGCCGCGAGTCCGCTGTGCTTGGTCACTCCAGGACCGGCTTCTGGGCCGCGACGTACTTGACGAAGTGGTGCTTGCCGTCCTGGACCTGGAGAACCGCCATGGGTCGGGTGACACTGATGTGGAGCTCAGGCGAGAACGAGGTCGGCCCTGCGGACAGCTCGACGTTGTGGAACGATTCGAGCGCCTTGGCGAGCGCGGGTCCGTCGAAGCTCTTCGCCTTCTCGGCGGCGGTCGTGAATGCCTCGATCGAGGATGACCCCGTCACCAGGCTGCTCGTCACCGCATCCTGGCCGGTGGCCTGCTTGTAGTCCTTCAACACGGTCTGGATCTTCGGGCTGGGGTCATCACCGAAGACCGAGGCGTAGGTCACGTCATAGAAGTTCGAGAGCTTCGGGACCGAGCCCAGCCAGTACGCGCCGTCCATACCGAAGCCGGAGATCACCGGAGTCTCCGCGCCGGACTTGCGCAACGCGGCCAAGGCCTCCGCACCACCAGCACCGTAGGAACAGAGCGCGACGACGTCAGGCGCCGACCCACTGATCTCGCTCGCCTGAGCTGTTACGGGAGCAGCAAGAGAGCCGGTGGGAGTCTGGCTGAACTTGGGGTCCGCCACGATCGTGCCGCCGAGCTGCTTCCAACGGGTCTCGAAGCCATTGCACTGATTCTGGGTGTACTTCAGCGTCATGTCGCGGAACAGGGCGGCCTTCGGGCCGAACGTGTCAAAGGCGTACTCCGCCATGATGGCGGCCTCCCCCGGCACAGCCGACCCGAGCGAGAAGCCGAGCGTCAACCCGGACTTCGGTCCCATGATGGTGTCGCCGAGACAGGGCGAGATCACCAGGACTGAAGCCGCCTGTGCGACCTGCGAGGCCTTGGCGCTGATGTCGTAGTCGCAACTGACCAGCAGGAGCTTGGCACCCTTGCCGATGAGGTCAGTTGCGATCTGGGCTTCCTTGTCAGGGTTGCTCTCACCGTCGACGGTTGTCAGCTTCAAGTCGCAGCCGAGCACACCCCCGTCCTGGTTGACTTTGTCGATCGCGATCTTCGCCATCTCCAGAGCCGGAGCGTCAACCGGGCCCATGAATCCGGTGGCCGACATCGCGCTGCCGATCAGGACCTGGCCCTTGTCGCAGGCGGCGCCACCGGAACCCCCCGAGTTCGTGGCGCCACTCTCGTTCGTGGTCGATACGCACCCTGCCATGGCAGCACTGGCGATCAGCGCCACTCCAATGGCGGTGACGCGAGGGATTGAGCTCAGGAGTCGCATGATTGTTTCCGGCCTTTTCATTCGTGGAAGGTGTCGTTGCGGTGGTTCAAGTTCGGCCACTCGTCCGCAACCGCACTTGGCAGCCTGGGTCTTGTTGGATCCAACTCGTCAATGTGGCTCCGCTCACGCGGACCCGAGGAAACGAGCGTCGCGCTCACTGCAACCGATTGTCAAGGTGCGCGACCAAATCTTTGGTTTCTGGCTTTGTTGCCTATTGGATTCATTGATGTCACACTCAGTGCGTCTCAACCGCCGGCTCGCAGCGAATCCGCGTCTCGGGGTAGGCATGCGGCGCGTCCGAGCAGCTCAACCCGACAACGGGACGAGTTGTGGCGAACCCGCCGCAACGCTGGAGAGACCATCGGTCACGTCGCTGATTGCGCGGGACGGGCAATAGCGCCCCCGTGACGGTGAAGCCACGTCCAGGGAGGCGGGCACCCTCAGCATCGCGTCATGACGCTCAACACCGGAGGAGAAGAGCGTGGAAGAGCCAGTCGATCTCGCTGCAGGTATCGTTGGTAGACCGATCGGAGTGGTCGATCTGACGGCGCCACTCCATGCAAGAACGCCGGTTATGGAACTCCAGCCTGACCCGGACTACCTGCTCACGGTCGACGACTTCGAGGCTTGGGAGGACCAGAACACCCCGGGTGTGAGCGCCGAGGCGGTCAGGTACCTCACCGCCTCGTCGATCATCGCCCCTGGCGTAGAGACAGTCGGAACCGATGCCGGGCAAGCGTTCGCCTTGGAACCTCCGCGCCCACGCCACTCGACCGACGCCAGGTCGGACTCTCGAGACGAGGGGGGTCGGTGACCGCGGTCAGTGCTGCAATGACGGCCGCGCAACCGAGATGGGCGAGACGTCGTCATCGCCTCCTTCTCCTCCTTGCCTTCACCAGCGGTGCCATCGACGCCGTGGGGCTGGTCGCACTCGGAGGTGTCTTCACCAGCGTCATGACTGGGAACATGATCTTCCTGGGCGCAGGTATTGCAACTGGACACGAAGCAGGAGCACTCCGGGCGCTCGTCGCGATCTTCGCGTTCATGGCAGGAGCATTCTTGGGCGCCCGGATCGCCGGCTCGTCGCGGCAGCACGACCAGCCCTGGCCGCGCGCGGTGAGCATCGCGCTCAGCGTCGAACTCCTCCTCCTGCTGGGCTTCTCGGCGGCTTGGTGGTTCAGCGCTGGCGATCCAGGGGCGCGGCTTCAGATCCTGCTGCTCGCAACAGTCGCTCTTGCCCTGGGCGTCCAGAGCAGCGCCATCCTCCGGTTCGGGATCCAAGGGCTCAGCACCACCTACATGACAGGCACGATGACGTCGATCATGTCGGCGCTCGCCGCGCGGCGTCACCCCAAGAACGTCCTCGCAAGTGCTCAGATTCTGGTCAGTCTCATCTCCGGCGCTGGAGCGGCCGCCGTCGTTCACGCAATAGCACCGCTCGCCGTCCCCGTGCTCCAGTTCGGCCCTGTTCTTCTGGTCCTCGTTGCTGCGCGATCCGTCCGGGAGGACCGCGCAGAGTGAATGAGCGCCCAGACAAGCGACTGCCGCCGACTCGAGCCCATCGAGATCGCCGACAGGCTCGGCACGGCCTCCTCGGCAGCGTCGACAGCCCCGAGCTCGGCCGACGTACGAACTCCCGGTAAGGCCCGCGCCGGCCGCTCCAGCGAGAGAGGTCGGTCGTTGCGCTACACGTTGATCATGTGGCCAGCGAGTCCATGGAACGCCTCCTGGACAGCTTCGGACAGCGTCGGGTGGGTATGCACGTTGCGGGCGCCCTCGTAGGCAGTGAGCTCCCACTTCTGCGCGAGGGTGAGTTCGGGGAGGAGTTCAGACACATCCGGCCCGACGAGATGTCCGCCCAAGAGTTCGAGGTACGTGCTGTCTGCGATGAGCTTCACGAAACCGACCGGCTCCCCCAGGCCGTTCGCCTTGCCGTTCGCCGAGAAGGGGAACGAGACGACCTTGACGTCATGGCCCTCGGCGCGTGCCTGCTCCTCGGTCAGTCCGAACGAGGCGACCTGAGGTGTGCAGAACGTCGCTCGCGGCATCATGCGGTAGTCACCGAGCGTCATCGTGGGGGCACCCGCGATCGTTTCTGCCGCGACGATGCCCTGGGCTTCGGCCACGTGCGCGAGTTGAAGCTTGGCGGTGACGTCACCGATGGCGTAGATATGCGGAACGTTGGTCCGCATGTGCTCATCGACAGCGATCGCCCCACGATCGGTGAGATCGACTCCCGTGGCCTCCAGACCGAAGCCCTCGACGTGCGGAGCGAACCCGATCGAGACCAACACCTTGTCGGCAGTGAGGGTTCCAGAGATGCCTTCAGCGTCAGTGAAGTCGACGGTGACATCGGTAGCCCCTTCCCGAACCGACTCGACCTTCGTTGATGTGCGTACATCAATCCCGTAGGCGGCGTACCTGCGCGCGATCTCTCGGGACACGTCGATGTCTTCGGTCGGCAGTACGCGATCGAGGTACTCGAGGATCGTCACACGCACGCCATAGTTGTGGAGGATGAACGCGAACTCCATGCCGATAGCGCCTGCGCCCACGACCACGATCGACTCCGGCAGCTCCCTGCTGAGGATCTGCTGTTCGAAGCTCACCACGCGGTCGCTCTGCGCGACGCCGGGCAGCTGACGCGCCGACGCGCCGGTTGCCACGATTGCGTTCTCGAAGGTGACCGTCTCGATGGAGCCGCCGGCGGCCACGACCTCGATCGTGTTCGGGTCCAAGAAGGATCCTCGTCCGTTGATCTCGGTGATGCCGTTCTTCTTCATGAGGTAGTGGATGCCTTTGACGTGGTTCTGGGCCACCTTCCGGCTGCGGTCCCATGCGACGCCGAAGTCGAACTGCACGTCTCCACTGACGCCGAACTCGGCTCCACGATGGAGTATCTGATGCGCCAGGTCGGCGTTCTTGAGGAGAGCCTTCGACGGGATGCATCCCACGTTGAGGCACACGCCGCCCCAATACTTCTCCTCCACGACGGCAGTCGAGAGGCCGAGCTGAGCGGCCCGGATTGCTGCGACGTAACCGCCAGGTCCTGCACCCAGAACTACGACATCATACGAACCCATGGGCACACCCTACGGACAGATGCAATCGATCGCATTGCCGTCTCACATAGAGGCAGGACGAACTCGCGCAGCCGCCCCTCGAGGCTCGAACGCGGCATAGCCACGTGTTTGATCGGTTGCCCCCGACGACACCGTGCACTCAGGAGATGACGACTCGCAGGTGGCTCAACGCGAAGGCGGCGGAGCAGTCGAGGATCGGACCACCAGCGAGACCGGAAGCGTCACCGTCTGTTGGTCTATGACGTTCGAGTCGATCGCTTCGAGAATCAGTTGTGCAGCGCGCTTGCCCATGGCTTCTGTGGGTACATGCACCGTGGTCAGCGGAGGATTGAAGTCCTCGGCGAAAGGCATGTCGTTGAAACCGACGACCGACACGTCGTCCGGGCACCGTAGGCCGTGGACACGGAGCGCTCGTAGCGCTCCGAGCGCGATCAAGTCGTTGCCTGCCACCACAGCCGTCGGAGTTTCCCCAGCCTCCAGGGCGGCCTTCATCGCGCTCTCGCCAGCCCAGGTGGTCAAAGACTCGGCTTCAATGATCTTTCCCCGCACCTCGGAGTGACGCGCACAGGCAGCGGTGAATGCCACGGCGCGTTTCGAGCTCGTCGACAGGTTCGGTGGGCCTGCCAGGTGAAGGATGTCCCGGTGGCCGAGGTCGACGAGGTGCTCGACCGCTGCGGATACTCCGCTGGCGTCATCGCCGCTCACGAGCGGATAGGCGACGTCGCCAGCGTCACGGTTCAGCAAGACCACCTTCACCTCCGCGGCATACAGCTCCGAGAGAGCAGACTCGTCCCGCTGACCCGACGCCACGATGAGTCCGTCGACCCGACGGTCGATGAGCGACTTCAGCGCGGTGCGCTCTGTGGCCTGATCGCCATCAGTGTTGACCAACAGCGACGTGTAACCGCGAGGGAGCACGAACCGTTCGATTCCTCGTACGATCGGCGGGAAGAAGGGGTTCGTGATGTCCGGGAGAACGACTCCGATGGTCATCGAGTTGCGGGTGCGGAGTCCGCGAGCGAGTGCGTTTGGCACGTAACCAACCTGCCGAGCAGCTCGCTCGACCCGTTCGATGGTCTCTTGAGCGACCTGGTGCCGCTTACGCTCGTCAAGAGCCCGAGAGACAGTGCCTTTGTGAACCTTGGCGAGCCTGGCAACGTCCTCGATCGTTGCGCGCCGAGCAGGATCAAAACGCGCCGCACTGTCCGTCATATCCATCCGAGCGACGCTCCTGATCCACTTGCCGAACTCACATGCTCGGCGGAATGCAACCGATCCGCCTAGACGCGGCCACCTGTGACCCATCATAGGCGCATGCGATCGGTTGTCATACCGCAGGCCGACGTGGGCGCGCCGAGAGGCCCGGCGCCTCAGATGTGGTCGCCGGGCCTCGTCGAGCTGATCAGATGAGGATGCTGAGCGGATTCTCGATCCGCTTGGTGAAGGCCGCTAGCCACTGGGCTGCGATCGCCCCATCAATGACCCTGTGGTCGGCCGAGAGCGTCACCGTCATCACGGTCGCCACTTGGATCTCTCCATCCTCAGATACCGTGGGCCGTCGGGTCGCGGCGCCGACGGCCAGGATCCCGGCCTGCGGCGGGTTGATGATGGCTGCGAACTCACGGACGCCGTACATGCCGAGGTTGGAGACGCTGAACGCGCCACCCTCGATCTCGTGCTGCTTGAGCCGGCCTTCGCGTGCTCGCCCGGCGAGATCCTGGATTCCCGCGCTCACTTCGCTGACCGACATCTGCTCGACCCCCCGTAGTACTGGGGTGACGAGCCCGGTCGGTAGCGCGACAGCCACCGAGATGTCTGCATGCTCGTAGCGCCGAACGGCCTCATCAGTCCACGAAGCATTGGCTTCGGGGACGTCCCGGAGAGCCCACGCAGCGGCCTTCACCACCAGGTCATTGACCGAGATCTTCACCGGGGCGGCCGAGTTCAATTGTGCCCTGAGCGTCAGAAGGTCGTCGACGCGACAGTCGGCAGTGAGGTAGAAGTGCGGAACCGTCGCCTTGCTCTCAGCAAGACGTCGAGCGATGGCTTGGCGCATCCCGGTGTGCGGAATCTCGACGAAGGTCGAACCGGTTCGGTCGGGGGCGACGTCCCGACGAGGGGTGTCGGCGGGTCGTGCCGGTAGAGCTGCTGCCTCATCGCCCTTCGCGGCGGTCGCTGGTCCCATAGCCAGATGCTGCTCCAGGTCGCGACGAACAATTCGACCGTTCGGACCCGAACCAACGATCGTGGTCAGGTCGATGCCTTGCTCGCGAGCCAGCCGTCGAACGAGAGGACTCACGAATCGGCGCCCATCACGGCTGCGGCCAGCACCGCCGTCCGGTGACCTGAGAGAGGCAACGGGAGCGGAGGTGACCCCAAGCGTTCCGGCAAACTGCTCCACTGGATCCGCCCGTCCCTCGGCCTCCGACTGCGCCTCGTTTGGCTCAGCCAGCCCCGCCGAGGCACCGCCTGCAACCGCGTTGACGGCCACGCTCTCGGCGCGGGCTTCTTGCATTGCATCCGCGACGCTCTGCCCCCCGACAGCGATGACGGCAATCGGCGTGCCCACGTCGGCAGACTCGCCTTCCGCGAGCAGAGGACCGGCGAAAATTCCATCTAGCTCGATCTCGTAGTCGACGACCGCCTTCTCGGTCTCGATCTCGACGATCGCCTGACCAGCACTCACAGTGTCGCCAACCCCGACGAGCCAGGTCTGGATGGCCGCTGAACCCGTGCCGGTCGCGACCTCGGGCATGCGGACGATGGTCATGCCTGGCCTCCGAACCCAGCCCGAACGAGCTCAAGACCCTTGGCGACCTCTTCGGTCCGCGCGATCGCCGCACGCTCCAGGACCTTCGAGATGCTCGGGCTCGCTTCGCGACCCGTCACACGCTGCACAGGCTGGTCCAACCAGTCGAAGTAGCGGCGCTGGATCTCGTCAGCGAGCCATCCCCCGTACGACGGTCCGCGCGAGCCCTGCTCCACGATCAGGACGTTGTTGGTCTTCTTGATGCTCTCGCCGATCGTGTCCCAATCCAAGGAAGCCCGGTCGAGCCAACGCAGGTCGACCACCTCGGCGTCGATACCGGTCTGTTCAACGGCTTCCAGCGAGTGCCCGACCATCGACAGGTAGGTCAACACCGTGACGTCCCTGCCCTCGCGACGAATCGCCGCGTTGCCGGGCGGGATGACGTAGTCGAGGTCCCCGTCAGGGATGCGATCCTTCGTGCCGTAGAGGTCAACGTGCTCGATCACCAAGACGGGGTCGTCGAGTGCCAGCGCGGCATTCATGAGTCCGACATAATCGGCCGCGTTTGATGGCGCGACGATGCGCCAGCCAGCCTGAGTTGCGAAGATTCCAGCCGGGTCCATGAGGTGCTGAGAGCCGTACCCCGAACCCATCGAGACCTTGGTCCTGAGAACCAGCGGCACCCTGTTGTTGTCGCCGAACATATGGCGCGCCTTGCCGACTTGGTTGAACACCTGGTCAGCCGCGACCCACATGAAATCGGGATACATGAACTCCACGACTGGACGGAATCGCCCGTCGAGCGCGACCCCGCCTGCGAGTCCGAAGAATCCATTCTCACTGATCGGAGTGCCGATCACACGGTCTGCGCCGTACTTCTTGAACAGCCCCTTGGTGGCACCGTTCGTCCCGCCGTTGAGGCGGTGGACGTCCTCGCCAAGGACGACGATGCGCGCGTCCTGCTCCATTCGTCGGTCCATGGTCGAGGCGATCGCCTCGACGAACGTGGCATCGCGCCAAGCACCGTCGTGGTTGGCCGGCTCGACAACCGTAAGCAGGTCGAGTTCGGTGCCGTCGCTGCGGATTCCGTCGTCGACGACGGCGGGGTCGGGCCACAGCTCGGGGCGGATGCGCCGCCGGCCCTCTCGTTCAGGGTCTGCCTCGACCATCTCAGCAGCGATGGCCGCCATGGCCGTCTTGCTCTGGTCGCGGACGCATTCGACGAGTGCTTCGTCAACGATTCCGAGCTTGAGGAGCTCGGTGGCGGTTCGCTCCAGTGGGTCCCTGGCCCGCCACTGCCCCTCCTCCTCCTTGGACCGGTAGCCGAAAGCCGATCCTGGGTAAGGACCGTTCTGGTGGAAGAAGCGATAGACCTCGGCCTCGACGATGGCCGGTCCTTCGCCGCTGCGCATGCGTTCTACTGCTTCGGACATGGCGAGATGGACCGCGAGCGGATCCATACCGTCGACCCGCCAGGAAGGGATGGCGAAGCCCTGACCACGAACGGAGAACCTAGGGTCGGCCGTGACCTCGGAGGCGTGGGTCGAGACCGCGTACAGGTTGTTCTCGATGAAGTAGGCGACCGGAACCTTCCAAGCCGCAGCCAGATTCATGGACTCCAGGACAGACCCGATCTGACTGGCTCCGTCACCGAAGTAGTTGATGGACACATCGTCGGTCCCAGCATGCTTCTGCGCCCACGCATTGCCCGCCGCGATGGGAGCGCCTCCGCCGACAATGGCGTTGGTGCCCAGAGCGCCGGCCTCCAGCCATTGAAGATGCATCGAGCCGCCCCGGCCACCCGAGAACCCCTGAGCCAGGCCGAGGATCTCAGCGAGCGTCTTCTTCAGCAGCGCTTCGAGCGATTCGTCGATCAGGGACTCGAGATTCAACTTGCCGCCGGTGACGTGCTCGATGGCCTTGGCAAGAAACTGGTGGTGACCTCGGTGGGACCCATTGACGGCGTCGCTGCTGCGCAGCCCGACGATCGATCCGACTGCCCCGCCCTCTTGACCGACACTGGAATGAGCGGGTCCGTGGACCAGGCCCTCGCCAGCAAGGTCGAGAACCGTCTCCTCGAACGCCCGGATGAGGTGCAGTTGGCCCAGGATGTTCGTCAGGAGGTCGGCATCGGCAGTCTTCCAATCCGCTGCTGTCGACTCCAGCTGGATCCAGTCCACACCCGTCTGCAACTTGCGCCGCTTCGGCATCGCCATCCCTCTCTTGAGCGCCGTCAACCCACGGCGGTGAAGACACACCCTATCCCCGGAGTGGATCCAATGCAATGGATTGCAGTCCCAGTCAAGCGTGCGTTATGGTCAGTTTTGTGTCCGACTGCATCCAAAGCGACGACCCCAACATCGCGCGCACGGCCCTGACGGACCTTCGAGGCGTGGACCACGTGGGCATCACGGTTCCCGACATGCAAGAGGCGGAAGACTTCCTTGTCGACGTGCTCGGCGCTGTTCCGGTCTACTCGCTGCCGGGCAAGAGCGCCAACGACGACTGGATGAGCGAACACCTCGGCGTTCACCCTCGCACCACCATCAAGGAGATCCGGTTCTACCGACTCGGTAACGGCGGCAACCTCGAGGTGTTCACCTATGACGCAGCCGACGGTCAAGCGCCTCACCCCCGCAACAGCGATGTCGGAGGACATCACCTGGCGCTCTATGTCGACGACATCGACCGAGCTGTCGATTACCTGCGATCTCGCGGGGTCGACGTGATGGGAGAGCCCGTCGCGAGCAAGGACGCGTCGCTCGGGCAGCGCTGGGTCTACTTCCGCGCACCATGGGGGATGCAGTTCGAGCTCGTCAGCTACCCGAACGGCAAAGCGTACGAATCCACCACCCGCTCTCGCCTGTGGCACCCGGTCGACGACTCACGATGACCGCCGCTTCTACACAAGATCCCTCCATCGCGGGCCGCGCCCGCCTCGGGGACGCCGGCTCTCGCATCGCGCACCTGGTCCGCGACGGAATCATCTGCGGGGAGTTCGTGCCGGGGACTCGAATTCGGCAGGAGGACCTCGCCGAGCGGTTCGGAGCCAGCCGCGTACCCGTGCGCGAGGCTCTTCGCCAACTCGAGTACGAGGGCCTGGTGACCGTGATCGCCAACACCGGCGCCTGGGTCTCGCAACTCACGCTCGCCGAATGTGAAGAGATCTACCAGATGCGCGAGCGGCTCGAGCCCCTCCTCCTCGGTATCAGCGCTCCCACGCTTCAGAGCGCTGATCTGGAACGTCTCGATGACCTCGCCCATCGCATCAGCATCGCGGGCGAGGACGTCGCCATCTTCCTCGCGCTCGACCGCGAGTTCCACTGGGCTACCTATGCCGGCGCGGAGACCGCGCAGCTCGGCGAACTCGTCCAGAAGCTCTGGAACACGACCGCCCCCTATCGCCGAGCATACGTCTCGCGGTGGAACACCGACCTGCGACGAGTCGCCAACGAGGAGCACCACCTCATGCTCGCCTCCCTCAAGGACGACGACATGGAAGGGGCCGAGCGGATCCTTGCGAGCCACATCCGACGCACGCGTAGGCAGCTCGCACGCCACCCAGACGTCTTCGACGACGGCAATGCCACCCGACGTTCACGTAATCCTTCACCGAAGGGAAGTTCATGAGTATCCAAAGCGTCAACCCCGCTACCGGCCAGGTCGAGCGCGAGTTCGACCCCCACACCGCAGAGGAGGTCGAGGAGCGGATCGCAGCCGCACACGGCGCCTTCTCTGTACTCGCCGGCACCGACTTCACCACCAGAGGCCAGTGGATGCGGGCAGCCGCTGACCTCATGGAAGCCGACGCAGACGAAGTCGCGGCGACCATCACTGGCGAGATGGGCAAGACGCTCGTCCAGGCACGCGCCGAGGTGCTCAAGTCCGCCAAAGCGATGCGCTTCTACGCCGATAACGCCGAGACGATGCTCACGGGACGGGTTCTTGACGACCCCTCCGCTGTCGGAGCCAGTGAGGCGTACGTCCGCTATCAGCCCATCGGCGCCGTCCTGGCGGTCATGCCCTGGAACTACCCGATCTGGCAGGTCATCCGCTTCGCCGCGCCAGCCCTCATGGCAGGCAACACAGCGCTCCTGAAGCACGCGTCCAACGTCCCCCAGGCAGCGCTCTACCTGGATTCACTCTTCGAACGGGCGGGGTTTCCCCGGGGAGCCTTCCACTCACTGCTCATCTCTGCCCGCGATGTCGAGGCAGTGATCCGAGACCCGCGTGTGGTGGCAGTCACCCTCACGGGCTCCGAGCCAGCCGGACGATCTGTCGCCTCGATCGCCGGCGCCGAGGTCAAGCACGTCGTTCTCGAGCTGGGCGGATCTGATCCCTTCATCGTGCTGCCCAGCGCTGACCTCGACGCTGCTGTGAAGACCGCAGTCACCGCCAGGACCACCAACAACGGTCAGGCGTGCATCAACGCCAAGCGCTTCATCGTTCACAACGACATCTATGACGAGTTCGCCGACCGCTTCATCGCCGCGATCACCTCCCTCAAGGTCGGTGATCCCACCGACCCGCTGACCGACGTCGGTCCGGTCGCAACCCGCGGCGGCCTCGGCGAGCTCCACGAGCTCGTTGACGATGCCGTCCACAAGGGGGCGAAGGCCTATGTCGGACAGTCCGGCCCTGACGGGGGTTGGTACTACCCGCCGACCGTCGTCGCAGACGTCACGCCGGCCATGAGGCTCTACGCCGAGGAGGCGTTCGGCCCCGTCGCCACTCTCTACCGAGCCACGGACGTGGACGACGCGCTCCGCATCGCGAACGACACCACCTTCGGGCTGAGCTCTGCCGTCTGGACGAACGAGCCCGAGGAAGAGCGCCGATGCATTGAAGGCATCCAGGCCGGTGCCGTGTTCGTGAACGGGATGAGCATCTCCTACCCCGAGCTTCCCTTCGGTGGCGTCAAGGACTCCGGGGTCGGTCGCGAGCTGTCGGCAGAAGGCATTCGCGAGTTCTGCAACCTCAAGAGCGTCTGGAAGGGGTAGTTCCCTGAGCCAGGCGGACGAGCCCGGCTCCCGTACCCGTGAGCACTAGCACCACGCGGCATTTCGCTGAACACCTAGAAGGAGATACCTATGAGCAACGACCGCATCATCCGCAACCCCGCTCCCGTCATCCCTGGCATCGCCGACAGCGTCAAGGTCTCCGCCGGCGACCTGCTGTTCGTCTCCGGTGCCGTCGGCTTCGAGGAGGACGGCTCGGTTCCCGAGGACTTCGCTCGCGCCGTCGAGCTGACCCTGCGTGAGGTGGAACGCGCCCTCCGGGATGGTGGGGCTACGTTCTCGGATCTCGCCCGAGTCAACGTCTACATCGCCAAGCTCGATCAGGAGAAGTTGATGACCTACCGGCGCGTCCGCGACGAAATCATCGACACCGACAATGTTCCGGCCAGCACGGTCATCGGCGTCCACTCGCTGTTCAACGACTCCACCATCGAGATCGACGCGATCGCTGCCATCTGAGAATCGCACTTTTGAAGCCCTTGCCTCAGGGCCCCGGTCCACGAGGACCGCGGCCCTGAGGGCTTGCGGAACGATGCCGAATGGCTGCCCGTCGGCGCGGCAATGGCCGACAGAATCGCGGCCTGCCGGGTCGTGCCGATGGAGAGGTTCCTGGGGGAGGCTCCGCCCGTTCGGGCGTTCGACGCGCGGCGACAACGATCGTGATCTCGTTTGGTGGCCCGTCGGCCCGCCCGAACAGCAGCAAACTCCAGGGTCGGCGAACGTCGCCCTGTACTTGTAGCCGCTGGTCGCCGAGAGTGCGGCCCGAAAAGATGAGGCAACGATGAGGTTGGACCTGAACGAGCTCGACCGGATGGCGTTCCGGTTCTCACCGGGCCGGGGGCCGGCTGTGGCTGCGACGTGCATGGCGGCGACGAGTCAGCCCCTCGCGACGCTGGCGGCCCTCGACGTGCTGCGACGGGGCGGCAACGCCGTTGATGCAGCCATCACAGCCGCGGCGGTTCTGTGCGTAGCGGAGCCCTACGCGACCGGGATCGGCGGTGACGCCTTCGCGCTCATCAGCGCAGACGGGGTCGTGTACGGGCTCGACGCTGCTGGCCCGGCGCCGCTGACGGCACCACGAAGGCCCTTGCCGGACGCGGGCAGCGGTTCCGCGGTCGTGCCGGGCGCGGTGGCTGGTTGGGAGGCCCTCAGTCAGCGCTTCGGGCGCTGGGGGCTCGACGGGTGTCTCGGTGCTGCCATCGACGCCGCCGAGAACGGGGTCGCGGCGGCCTTCCACGCCTCCCATGTGTGGAGGAACTTCGACCGAGCTCCTGCGTCCTTCGGGCGACCCCCGGGTGTCGGTGAGGTGTTCAAGCTGCCCGATCTTGGCCGATCGTTGCGTGCCATCGCAGAGGAGGGCTCGGCGGCGTTCTACAGCGGCGAAATCGGGCGCGCCATCGCAGAGGCGAGCTGGCTCGAGGAGAGCGACCTGGCGGCGTACACCGCCCGGTGGGTCGAACCGATGCGCATCAAGTACCGCGGAGTGGACGTCCTGGAGTTACCGCCTCCCACGCAGGGCATCGCGGCCCTGGAGGGACTCTCGCTGCTCAACACGATGGAGCCGACACTCGTCAACAAGGTGCGGTGCGTCGGCCTCGCTCTGGAAGATGCGCGGCGCATGACGCGTGATGGCGCGGACGTGTCCTCTCTGCTCTCCGATGAGTTCATCGACAAGCGCCGTCACGAGCACCCCGCCCTCCGATCGGAGCTGGCGGGTGGCACCACGTACCTGTGCGTGGTCGACGACGACGGGATGGCCGTCTCCTTCATCCAAAGCCTGTTCGAGCCCTTCGGGTCCGGAGTCGTCGTTCCCGGCACCGGCATCCTTCTGAACAATCGGGCGAAATGCTTCAGCGTGGGCGGGGAGGTGATCCCCGGCAGGCGTCCGTACCACACGATCATTCCCGGTCTCCTCCAGCAAGGTGACGACCTCATCGGCCCCTTCGGTGTCGTCGGCGGGTTCATCCAGGCCCAGGCGCACGTTCAGCTGGTGTCAGCTCTCGTCGACGATGGGCTGGACCCCCAGGCCGCGCTGGACCGTCCGCGGTTCCGAACGGATGAGGCGAAGCTCAATCTCGAAGAGGGCCTGTGGGATCGAGCCGATGAACTAACCGCGGAAGGGTACGAGACCGTCCGCGACGGCGAGCGGATCTGGTTCGGTGGCGGACAGGCCATCATGGTCGAAGACGGACGCATCCTCGGCGGCTCCGACCCGCGGATGGATGGCTTCGCTGCCGGCTTCTGAAGTAGCCCTGGCCGGGGTGTGCGGCGTGGGCTTGGCCTCATTCGGCGCGGGGGTGCACAGATAAGGAGGAGTCCATGAACGCTACGGGGACCAGCGGCACGAACGTGGTCGACTGGGAGGCACGGGTCGACATGGAGCGGCTGCGCGACGCCCGCCTCGCCCGGCTGCACGCCGAGCTCGACAAGTCGTCGCTCGGCGCGGTGCTGGCGTTCGACTTCTCGAACATTCGCTACATGAGCGGCACCCACATCGGAACCTGGGCGATGGACAAGCTCATCCGATTCGCGCTCCTGACCCGGAAGACCGACCCGATCGTGTGGGACTTCGGCTCAGCGGCCAAGCACCACGCGCTGTACAACCCCTGGCTCGACGTCACCACGGCGGAGGCCGATGCCGACCCCAGCGCTCCTCACGAGGGTGCGAAGCGGCCTCGTCTCGAGAGTGGCGCACGTGCCGGCATCTCGACCCTGCGTGGCGCCTTCCCGCCAGACGCGGACCTCGCGAGCGACCTGGCCAAGAAGATCAAGAGGGAGCTGGAGAAGTTCGGGCTTGCGAACGAGCCCCTGGGCGTCGACGTCATCGAGCTTCCCGTGCTGTTCGCCCTTCAGAAGGAGGGCCTCGACGTCGTCGACGGGCAGCAGGTGTTCATGGAGGCGCGTCGCATCAAGACGACCGACGAGATCCGCCTTCTCACTCAGGCCGCGTCCATGGTCGACGCTGCCTATGAGGAGCTCCACCGGTTCCTGCGGCCCGGGTCCGCGAGAACGAGGCCGTCGGCCTCGTGGCCAAGACGTTGTACGACCTGGGCTCCGAGTACGTCGAAGGGGTCAACGCCATCTCCGGGGAACGCTGCGCCCCCCATCCACACGTGTTCTCCGACCGCCTCATCCGCCCCGGCGATCCGGCCTTCTTCGACATCCTCCACAGCTGGAACGGCTATCGCACCTGCTACTACCGAACCTTCGCCGTCGGCTCGGCCTCCCACGCCCAGCGCGACGCCTACACCCGCGCCCGGGAGTACATGGACCGAGCGATCGCTCTCGTCAAGCCCGGAGCGACGACGGACGACATCGTCTCGGTCTGGCCGCGAGCCGAGGAGTTCGGCTTCGCAGACGAGATGGCCGCGTTCGCACTCCAGTACGGCCACGGAGTCGGCCTGTCGATCTGGGAGAAGCCGATCTTCTCCCGACTCACGTCCTTCGACCACCCCGAGACCCTCGAAGAAGGCATGGTCTTCGCCCTCGAAACCTATTGGCCCTCGGCCGACGGGTGGGGAGCGGCTCGCATCGAAGAGGAGGTCGTGGTCACGGCCGACGGATGCGAGGTCATCACCAAGTTCCCCGCCGAGGAACTCATCGTGGCGGGACGCCAGTACTACACGATCGACGGACCGCTCAACCTCAACCGAGACGCACAGTCCCACCGCAACACCATCTGGGGTCGGGGCGAAGCATGAGCCCGTAGGGTTCCTCGGGGCCGGGTCAATGGGGCTCTGGCACCGTGATGCGACTCCTCGGCGACAGCCACGACGTTGTGGTGTGAACAGGTCGGCGGAGCCGCTCGGTCCACTCTTCGACGCCGGGGCGCGACTCGCGCACGAGCCCTCCGAAGCGGTGGCCACAGCCGTCTCCTGCGCCACTTCGGGCCTCGCCGCTGGTGTCATGGCACCGCGCACCGGTGACAACACTGGTCCGCGCTCCACGACTCGGCAGGCCAGCACAGCACAGCACGATCGGGCTCAAGGCGCTCGCCGATGGCTTCGGAGCGGAGCTCGTCAAGTCGCCAGAAACGTGTGAGGCCAAGGGCGGTCGAAGCCCGCCGAGGGAGTAGCGTCAGGCACGTCGGGGTCTTTCGGGTGGTCAGTCTGAGGACTCCATCCTCCCCACCACCGTCGAAGTGGCTAGGGGCGACGGATCGCACCGCCCCTAGCCGTCTCTTTCACTCGACGTTCCGATCGGCCTCGTGGTTGTCGCTACACCGCAGGAACGGGGCGAAGGGACCGATCCCACTCAGCCACATGGACCTCGGCAACTTCGTTGTTGTTGACCGTCCAGCTCGGGTGCCGGTCGAACAACAGCGGGTCGTGGCCCGGAACGATACGATCGACGTCGCCCTTCAGGTACTCGTAGATCTGACCGTAGGTCATGAGCATGTTGTACGTGTTTCCGTTGGTGTAGCCACTCGGCCACATCTCCTCGACGTTGGAGTACCACATGACGGCATCGCCGGCGACGACGAACGGACCGTTGGAAGTCTGGATTGAGATCCACTGGGTTCCGAACGTGTGCCCGTCCTTGGAAAGATGACCTCGGATTCCCGGAGCGAGTTCCTCATTGTCACCGCAGAACTTCAGACGGTGATCGCGGGCCAGTTCCCCGAAGACCCGGGCGTCGTCGCGTTCGAATGATGACGTGATCCAGCTTTGCTCGCCCAGGGGTGTGTACAAGTCCGGAAGCGCAAGTGCCTGAAGCCATCCGTGGTATTCGTCGAGCTGCACATAGACGTCAGCGTTGGGGAATGCACCGACATTGTTGGCGTGGTCGAAATGCATATGAGTGAGGAAGACCTTCTCGATCTCCGAGGGATGGACTCCCACCTTCGCCAGGACCTGCTCGGGCGACTCCCAGTCATAGAAGTTGAACCGCTGGATCCACTTCTCGGCATGAAATCCTGCGTCCACAAGATAGTGATGAGTACCAGTCGAGTCCTGGCCCGAAACCAGAACATAGACCATCGTACAGGGTGAGATGCCCTCGCCGCTGTGGATCGGGACGCCGGCGAAGAATTCTCTCGGCATGTCCGCGTGGGCGAAACTGAGTGGCCGGATAGAGTAATCCATGGTTGCGATTTCCTTTTCTTTAGTCGTCTGACAACTGGCCGGTCAGCCCGAACGATTGGCCGAAGAAGGCGGCCGCGAGTGGCGTGCCGACGTCCTCGGTCCTGGAAGAGAACGAGGTCGATGGTGACCGAGGACCGGGTCCCCGGGAGGTGCCTGATGCCATCCGGAGGCCTGCGACGTGTGCGTACCCCGCGGTTGAAGCTTGTCGCGACCGTCTTCCGAGGTGCCGAGCTCCCGTACAGCACCTTCGTCCGTCGAGGTGGAGAAGGAGGTCAACACACCGGGAGGAGCCGGGGGTCGTGTCCCGCCCCCAGGGGCACCAGCCCGGCGCGCACGAGCAACTGGCGTGTCGCGCTGCTGCGATGCAAGTGCCTTCCATCATCACCCCCGTTACCATCGATGCAATCGTTTGCTGAGCGTACGCGCCAGTCGCTGAGCAGGTCAATGGTTCCCGGAGTCTTCAGTCACGCCGACCCGTCACCTCGCTGGTGCATCGCGTTGGGACTTGACAGCTCCAGGTTCGACGTCGCCGCACGATCACCGCAGGAAGGGCCGGGGCCCAGTAGTACGGCCGGGTCGTGCTCGGGCAACTCAGGGCCCCGCTCCGGTTGGTGCGGGGCCCTGAGTTTTGTGCAAAGACGCAGACGAACGACCGCCCCTGGGCGACGACTCGCCGCTGGAGACTCGCAGTGGAACGTGGGGTGGAGGCGTCTCAAGGCTCGCCGGCGTCCACGGAATCGGGAAGGCCCCGGCCGCCTTTGCACGCGAGAAGTCCTGGACGGGACCCGGTGCTCGCCCGGCCACCGGCCGAGCACCTCACGAGACTAGAACGGCTGGATGGGGTCCTCGATGCCGAAAAGCACCTTGCCGTAGACCTCCGCGCCCATCTCGGGGAACACCAGGGCATGGCGGCTAGCGGTTTCGCTGTTGCGCCAGATCTGCTGCAGCGGGTTGACGAGCGCGAAACTGAAGGCCCCGTTGATGCTGAGACAGCGATTGATCGCCCGGCGGCACAGACGCGCCGCCTGACCGTTGTCCATCCGCGTCCGGGCACGCTCCTCGATCGTCATAACCCTACGGTCCCTGGCTGCCCGATCGATCACAGCGCAGCTCCGCGCCGCGAGGAGGTGCGCCTGGTCGACCTCCGACTGCGCCTTAGCGAGCTCGATCTGGTGGACAGTCGACTCCTTGGCGTGCTTGAAGACGGTGTAGGTGACTGGCTTCTCCGCACCGAAGCCGCGAGTCAGGTCGATCGCCGCACGTGCCATGCCAATCTGCGCCGAACTGAGAATGATCTCTGCCACCGGCACGAATGACGCATGATAGTTGTCCTCGTCTGCCCACTCGCGGCCATACTTCTCGGCGGCGAGATCGCCGATGAGCTCGATGCGGTGGTCCGGGATGAAGACATCCTCAGCGACCACGGTGTTCGAGCCTGTCGCGCGCATGCCCGCGACGTGCCACGTGTCCTGGATGGTCAAGTCGCTGCTGGGGATCAACGCGAGTGAGTTCACGGGCAGGCCGTGCTCGTCCTCCCCAGTTCGGACGGGAACGATTGCCCAGTCAGCGTGCAGCGAACCAGAGGAGTAGCCCCACTGGCCTGTCACCCGGATGCCCCCGTCGACGCGTTCGACCTTCTTGGTCGACGAGGCCTGGACGAACGGTCCGCCAGGAGACAGGACTGCGGAGACGCACGCCCTCGGGTTGGCGCCGAAGACGTCCTCCTGCGCCCGATCCGAGAACAGCGACACGAACCAGGTGGAGGAGTTCAGCAGGGCCGACACCCACCCGGTGGCGCCGTCAGCACGCGCCACCTCCGCGACGGTGTCGATGAAGGTGCGGAAGTTGGCGCCGTAGCCGCCCCAGCGGCGCGGCACCGAGATGTGCAGCAGTCCCGCCTCCTTCATCGCCGTGATCACCTCTTCGGCAACACGTCGATCATCCTCGCCCTGCTGCGCGAACTCTCGGATCAGCGGCTGAAGGGCTCGCGCCTTGGCCACGAGGTCCAGATCAGGACCCGGCGCTCCGAAAAAGGCATCCATGATCTGCTCTTCCTGGACTTCCTGCACTGCACCGCTCACTGGTCACTCTCCTCTTCAACTGTGCAATCGATTGCACACGACTTCTGGCACTATACCTCTGTGACGCCGACCTGCGGCAGACGTCGGCTGATCTTTTTACCTATTCAACCCTTGGGCTCCCCGCCCTTGGTTATCAATACGGGTTCGCGACGAACAGTTCTTGGGCGGGGAAGCGCGTGAGCACTTCGACGCCGTAGTCCGTGACAACGACCTCCTCCTCTATTCGCGCTGCCGATGATCCGTCAGACGCAGGACAGTAGGTCTCCATCGCAAAGACCATGCCGGCCTTCAGTTCGACGGGGTCGCGCATCGAGTTCAGTCGAGAGATGATCGGACGCTCGTGCAGGCCGAGTCCAAGCCCATGCGCGAATTGGAGCCCGAACGCCGCGAGTTCGTTGTCGAAGCCGAACGCCTCGGCCTTGGGAAGTACAGACGCCACCTCATCGGTTCCGACGCCCGGTCGAATCGCATCCAGAGCAACATCCATCCATTCGCGGGCCTGAGAGTAGGCGTCTTGCTGACTCGACGTCGCCCAGCCGACTCCGAACGTTCTGTAGTAGCACGTTCGGTAGCCGTTGAAGGAGTGAATGATGTCGAAGAATGCCTGGTCACCCGGACGGATGATCCGGTCGGTGAAGTTGTGGGGGTGCGGGTTGCAGCGCTCACCGGAGATCGCGTTGACCGCTTCGACCTGGTCGCTGCCGTACTCATAGAGCTTCTTGTTCGCCAGTGCCACGATCTCGTTCTCGCGAATACCGGGCCTGAGGGCATCGGCGATGTCCTGGTATACGCCATCAACCATCGCTGCTGCTTGGTTCAGCAGCGTGATCTCGTCGTGGTTCTTGATGACCCGGGCATCCAACATCCGCTGCTGAGCGTCCACGACGGTCAGTCCCTGCCGCTGCAGCTCGAACATGAACGGCGGTTCGACGATGTCTACGCCCAGCGGGGCGTCTGTAACACCCGCTGCGCGCAGCAGCGACACGATCTCCGAGACAGCGTCTTGCATGAGTCCGGCGCCGTCAGGGTCAACCGCTCCTCGGAAGCCCAAGAACCCGGCCCTGTAGTTCTCGGCGGGCAGCCAGTTCGAGTACAACTTGTGGTGTCGCACCGCTGACCCGAAGTCCCAAAGGATCGGGTCTTGCCCTCGAATCAGGAGCGCATATCGGATCATCTTGTCGCCGAGTGCTCCCCCGATCCACGTCTGCGTCGTGTACCGAATGTTGTAGAAGTCGAACAAGAGGAACGCGCCGCATTCGCTCCGCTCCAAGGCTTCCTTGGCTCGCCCCAAGCGATACCTCCGAAGGCGGTCGAAGTCGACCCGGTGCTCGTAGTCGACTGCGGCCTGGCCCGGCGCACCCAGCGGCTGCCGGTCAGTAGGACGCTGACTGAGCCGTTCGAAGGTGCGCTCGGTCGCGGATCGTTTCTGAGAACCCATCACGAGACCTCGAGTCCGTCGCTCACGTCGGCGTTCTCGGGCTGGAGCGACAGGCCGGAGCCCGCCGCCACCGTCAGAATCAGGGACGCGAAGTCTTGGTCGACGTTGTTATTGCCTACCTCCTGCGCGACCAGGTTGCGAACGACCGACGCGACCGGCATGACAACGCCCAACTCGTGGGCAGCGTCCAGGCCGAGATCGAAGTCCTTTTGGAGAAGGACGTTGGTGAACGTGGGGGTGAAGTCGAGGTTGACAAGCGCTGGCGTCTTATAGCGACTGAACACCGAACCCATGACTGAGTCGTTGACGAACTCGAGGAAGTCCTGCCGCCTCACACCTGCCTTCTCCGCAAGCACCGTGATCTCGGACAGCGACTGGAAGACAACGCCCAGAAACACGTTGTGGGCGATCTTCACGATGCGCGCCACCTCTCCGTCCCCCGCGTAAGTGACGCCTCTGCCCCACGCCTCCAGGAGCGGGCGAGCCTCATCAAACACCGCGCGGGGACCGGAGGCCACCACCGTCAACTTCCCCGCGGCGATGACCCGAGGGTTGCCGGAGACCGGCGCGGCAAGGAAGCCGACACCCCGTGCATCCGCGACCGCTCTCACCTCTTCGCTCACCTCAACGGAGACCGTCGAGGCGTCAGCGACGATCCGAGGCGCGCTGGACGGGTCCGTCAGGAGGCCGTTCTCATCGAGCATCACCTGCCGCAGATCCTTGGACGCGGCCACCATGCTGAAGACGATGTCGCGACCAGCCAATTCCACCGGCCGGTCGACGACCGTTGCGCCATGCTCAACGAGCGACTCAGCCTTCGTACGCGTGCGGTTGTAGATGGCGACGTCGTAACCGGCGTCCAACAGCCGCTTGGCCAGCGCGTACCCCATGCGGCCGGCGCCGATCCATCCGACGGTGGGTTTGTCGATCATTGAACAGCTCCTTGGATAAGCAATCGATTGCAACACTACGGGCCAAGGCTTCTCAACTGCAAGCCCGGCGCCGGGCTAGGTTGCCGCTGCCACCGACTGGTGAGGACGATGCGAAGCGCCCGGGCTGTCCGTGAGGGCACAGATTCTGACGCGCTCCGCATAGTTCGGATCGTTCTCGTTCTCGTGCCCGGCGGCCTCGTAGAGTCGATCGGCGAGTTGGTCCGCAAAGGTCTCGCCAGTCTCCACAAGGCCAATGCCCTGGTCTTGGCAAGTGAGGCTTCGTCGAGCTCGGTGGCACCAGCCACCGGCTCTTCCCGGCGTTACCGGTTGAAGTGTGCCCGAAGGGCGGCCAGACTGGTCTCCCAACCGAGGCAATTTCGAGCGCACTGCTCTGCGCCGCTGAATCCTGTGTGACGAAGCGTTAGCCGCGTGCCGGCATCGACCGGTGACAGGACATACTCGACCACGGAATCGATCTCTGGCAGCTGGCTGGCCCCGGACGCACCGAGCAGAGCCATTTGCCATGTCTGCACGAGTCGATGGGGCGACTCGACGACCTGGTATGTGCCCGTGATTGCGTAGGGGCCCCTGCGAGAAACTCCGCTCGTGGCCCACTCGCCGCCTGGGCGCACGTCGCCCTCCCAGGTTCGAGTGTCCCAAACGCCCGGTCGCACCAACCATGACGCAACCGCGTCTGATGTGAGTGCCGCAAATACCTGCTCCGGTTCGGCGTCGATCTCCACCGTCGCCAGGATGAACCCGCCAGCGAGGTCAGCAGCCGCTCGGGGATCACCAATGCCGTCGATTGTGGCAGCGTTCATGCACGTCTCCTAACGTGAGTCCCAGGAAGCAATGTCCGTGAAGCCGGGTGCATCGCGCGGTGGATTTGCCGCGACTTCGCCCCCTGCGTCCAGGTGAGCGTCCGGGTGGGCGTCCGGCCCACCCGGACGCTGCGTGTCATGACGGCAGCGGTCTGCCCCACGCTGCCGCAAGCGTGGTCACTCCACCTGCCAGAGCTTCTTGAACTGGCCGGCGTAGTCGGTGAGCCCGACGTAGTAGCCCGATTCGCCCGTGACGATGCTGCCCACGTTCGCCGTGGTGATGACCTGGGTCGGCAGCGGCGTGTTGCTCACGACGTCCAGGGGGTCACCGTTCGCGTACCGGGCGAGGCCGTCGACCCCTCGCCAGCCCATCTCGGCGGCCGCCAAGCCGGTCCAGGCGAGCTCGTTGCCATCCTTGATCGCCTGCAGGTTGGCCGCGGCGGGGACCTCGCCCGCGATCTTCACGTTGGTCAGCCCGGCCGACTTCACGGCGGCGTCGACGCCGATCGTGAGGTCCCCGAGGCTGAAGATCGCGTAGTTGAGCTTGGGGTTGCGCTGGAAGGTGCTCACCACGCTCTGCGGGGTCTTGGTGCCGACGTCGGTCGCCTGCTGGTCGACGTCGGTGACGGTGCACGAAGGGCACCACTCAGAGAGCGCCTCCTTGAAGCCCTTGACGAACTCGCCGAGGATCGGGTACGCCGAGATGCTGAACATCGCCACTTTCGCCTTGCCGTTGCTGTCGGCCACCACCTGGGCCGCGACGTCCTTGCCCCAGATACGCACCTGGGACGGACCGTTCACCAGGCCGACGATCCCGTCGCCCGTGCCGGCCGGGTCGGTGGTCGCCTCGGAGATGACAGCGATGCCCTTGCTCTTAGCCTCGGCCAGCTGCTTGGCGAACGTCACCTTCGGGTAGCCGGAGACCACGATGCCCAGGGGGGCCGGCTTCAGCGCGAGCGCGGCCTCGAAGGCCTTCTGGATGTCCTCAGGACCAGTACCGACGGGTATGGCCTTGTAGGACCAGCCCAATGCCGCCGCGCCGGCGGCCGTGCCGTCGGACGCCACCTTGGCCACCGGCTGAGGCGTGACGAGCCTGACGATCAGTTTGCCGGGCTCAGGCTTCTTCGACAACGGCGTCTTCAGCACGATGTCGGACGGGTTGCCGCTGATCGTCTGCAGGTAGGCCTTGGCCGCGGCGACGCCGGCGGCGTCGTCGCCGCCGGCGTCGCTGGACGACGCCGAGTTGCCACCGCCGCTGTTCGAGCAGGCCGACAGGGCGAGCCCTGCGACGGTCGCCGACACAAGCAGCCTTGCTGTCTTAGCGCGCCTCATTGGGGTTCCTTCCTAGTGTTTGGGTACACACGGCCTGCCGCGTGGAGCGGTGGCAGCTTGTTTCTGAATCCAGAGGTGAGCAACTAGCGCGGACGTGGCACGGGATAGCCGCATCGCCAACGTGCGTTAGGCCGCGCGCTTGGTCCGTCCGGCCAGTGCGACGGCGATGATGAGCGCAGCGCCGTTGAAGAGGTCGTTGAGGTAGACCGGGGCGCCGGCCAGCTGGAGCCCCTTGACGCCGGCCGCGAGGAGGTAGATAGCCACGAGTGTGCCGAGCACGTTCACCCGGCCGCCCCGCTTGATCTGCGTCGCCCCGAGGAACACCGCGGTGAAGGCGGGCAGCAGGTATGGCGGGCCGCTGTCCGGGTTACCGGTGCCGAGCTTGGCCGCCAGAACCACCCGGCGATTCCGGCGATGGTCGCCCCGCTGACGAGGGCGAGAAGGACGATGCGGTCGACGCGCACGCCCGCCAACCGGGCCGCGGTGAGGTTGCCGCCGACCGCGTAGAGGTAGCGGCCCGCCGGCCGGAACTCGAGAAAGAACCAGAGCAGCAACCCGACGCCGGCCATGTAGAACACGGGCGCCGGGACGTCGAACCACTGTGTCGTGCCGAACTCGACGAACCTCGGCGAGATGCCCGTGACGATCTGCTGACCGTCGGTGACCCAGTAGGCGGCCGCAGCAAGGATGCTGCCCATCCCGAGCGTGGCGATGAATGAGTCGACCCGGAGCCTGACCACGACGAAGCCGTTCACGACACCGATGAAGGCGGCGGCCACGATGCCCATGACCGCGCTCAGCGCCGCGTTGTGACCGTGGCTCTGACCATACATCGTGACCACTGCCGAGAGCCCCATGATTCCGGCGATCGACAGGTCGAATACGCCGGCTGCGAGCGGGATGATGAGTCCGAAGGCCAGGATCGCGGTGACCGCCTGGTCGCCGGCGATGCTGCGGAGGTTGCTCGTGGTCAGGAACAGGTCGGGGATCCACAGGCCGAAGCTCAGCACCAGTGCGGCGAACACGTAGAGTCCGCTGAACCGGTCTAGGCCGAGGTTCCAGCTCCGGCGCCGGGACGGGGTCGCCGAGCTCGGCGCGGCTGGGGCGACGTCGACTCCGGAGGCGGGACGGACTATCTCTGTGGGCATGTTCATCGGGGTCTCCATGTTCGGCGCCTGGTCAGGCGGACTCGAGTTGTGACGTGCCAACGGTGCTCGCCGTGATCCGCGCCGCGGTGAGTTCGGTCAGATCGAGATGGTCGGCGGCCCGTCCGTTGCGCAGCACGATCACCCGCTGGCACAGCCGGGCGAGCTCGTCGTGGTCCGACGACGCGACGAGCACCGCCATACCCTCGGCGGCCGCCTCATCGATGAGCTGATGGATCTCTTCCTTCGCACCCACGTCCACGCCCTGGGTCGGCTCGTCCAGGATCAGCACCTTCGGCGCCTGGCGCAGCCACCGCGCCAGCACGACTTTCTGCTGGTTGCCGCCACTGAGCTCGATGAGCGCCTGCTCCGGGTGGCCCGGGCGCACGCCCAGCCGTTGCAGCCAGGTCACCACGTCGGACCGCTCCCGCCGCGTGCGCAGCATGCCGCGCACGACGTGCCGGCCGGCGTCAACCACCGTGACGTTCTCCCGCAACGAGGCCGACAGGAACGCGGCATTCGCGTGCCGCTCGGCCGGAACGAGCCCCATGCCGAGCGCGATCGCGCGATCGGGTCGCTGCGGTGGTACCCGTTGACCCGCGACCAGGACGTCTCCTTGCCGGGCGCGACCGCCGAACAGCAGCGCGGCGAGCTCTTCGCGTCCGGAGCCGGTGATGCCCGCTACGCCGACGACCTCCCCGGCACGCACGTCGAGATCGACACCGGCCACGGTGTGCCCGGCCACGCCCTGCACCTGCAGGACGATATCCGGGCGCAGCCCGGTCTCCGTGCGGTCGACCGCCCTTGTAGGCAACGCGTGCCCGATGACCAGTTCGACGAGGTCCTCCTCTGTCAGCGTCTCCACCCGCCGGGTGTCGATGACCTGCCCGTTGCGGAGCACGGTCACCGTGTCGGCGAGGTCGAAGATCTCGTCGAACTTGTGGGACACGAACAGCACCGCCACCCCAGAGGCACTGACGGTGCGGACGAGGGCGAACAGTCGCTCGGCCTCGGCGGCGGGGAGGTTGGCGGTCGGCTCGTCCAGGACGAGCACGCGGGCCGGAGAGCGGCGGGGGGACAGCGCTCGCGCGACAGCGACCGCCGTGCGCTCGCTCATCGTCAGCTCACCGACGGGCCGCCGTACGTCGATGTCGTAGCCGAGCTCGGCTAGCGCCGCACGCGCCGCACGTGCCTCCTCGCGCCAAGCGATCCGACCGAGCCGGCGAAAACGGTACCCGTGGCCCAGCGCGAGATTGTCGACGGTGTCGAGTGTGCCGACCAGCCCGAGGTCCTGGTGGACGAACCGCAGCCCGGCCGCGTCACCTCCGCCGGCTTGGCCGAGCACCATGGGCACACCGGCGACGCTCACCGAGCCACCCGGCTCCGGCTCGTAGATGCCCGCCAAGATCTTGATGAGGGTCGACTTCCCGCAGCCGTTCTCGCCGGCCAGGGCCCGAGTCTCCCCTGGCGCGATCGCGAGTGCAGCGTCGACGAGGGCACGCTGACCGCCGAAGGTCTTGGTGAGTCCGGAGACCACGAGGGCGTCGGTCATGTCACCTCCAGTGACGAGCAAGTGAGTGAAGACTGAATGGCGTAACCGGAATGGATCCCATTACGAAGCCAGCGAAAGGCGAGGCCCCAAGCCCTGCAACCGATTGCCAGGACTTTGGCGCCAGTCTGTGCGGCCTGTCAAGGCCCGCGACAAGATTTGGGGCGAACCTTTAGCTTTCTCGATTGGATCCATTAGCGGTCGGAGTTCGCGCTCTTTGGGCCGCGCCGAACGACCTCAAGACAAGGCCGAACGGCCCGCCAGAGAAAGGAAGGCCTCACCGGCGTCGGACCGACCCGACCGTTCGACGACGATCGGCGTCGGGTCATGCGGTCGAGAGCCTCGAGGTGCGTTGGTCGGCTCCGGCCAGGGCGTGGAGGGTCGGTGTCGTCCGACTCGGCGCATGACACGCTTCGGCTGCTCCCGGAAGCAGACGAAGTCCTGGCTGCTCGCCGGCGGCATCGATCTGAGGTCCGCGATGACCACCTTGATCACGCCCACATCCAAACCACCCGCAAGCACGCGACCTGCGTGCCGACAGTGGTGCACGCGGTGGTCCGGGTCCGGCGGTCGGCCTGGGGACGCCACCTTTCCGGCGCGGCCGGCGCGGGCCACCCGACACGGGTCCCACCGAACTTGCCGAGCCAGTCGCTGGCTGAGCGGGTGCTGGCGAGGCTCACCAGGCTGCAGCACGGGCCGCGGCGACGGATCACTTCAATCTGTCGAGCACCGGCGTACGCCGCGGCTCGTCCGCCGCATGTGGTGCGACCGGCACGATTCTCACCCTCCGCGCGGACAGCACTGGGTCCGCACCGATGATCGCCACCACCCTGAGCGACCTGCCTCATGAGGCCCGCAGGAGCCGGCGAGCGCCTGGCCACCGCGAATACACATGGTGACGAACGCGGGTTCCCGTCGCCGCAGGGACCCGGCTGCCGCAGAAGGGTCTACTCCGCGAGGCGGGCAGCCCACCTCTCCTCGATTCGGCCGAAGCGCCAGACTCCGAGGGCTATCAGCCACAAGACAACGAAGAGCCCGACGACGCCGTAACCCGCCTCGTCGAGGTTGATGTTTGAGATTCCCGACAGAGGCCCGTTGCTGATACCGAACCGGTCGACGAGGACTCCGATCAGTTCGATCGTGCCGATCACGAACGCGACAATGATCGAGATGGCGGTGATCGTCAGGTTGAAGAACACCTTGCGGACTGGCTTGGCGAAAGCCCAGCCATAGGCCGCGTTCATGAATACTCCGTCGATGGTGTCCATCAGGCACATGCCGGCGGCGAACAGGATCGGCAGGACGAGGATGGAGTAGAAAGGCAGCGTGAAGGCAGCGGTGCCGCCGGCCAGCGCCAAGAGTCCCACTTCTGTAGCCGTATCGAATCCGAGCCCGAACAAGAAGCCGACGGAATAGATGTGCCACGGCTTGCGAACGGCTCTGGTGAGCCCTCGAAGCAACCTGTTCATGAGTCCCCGAGAGTCCAGATGCTTCTCAAGCTCTGCTTCGTCGAAGCGTCCGGTTCGCAACTCGCGGAAGACCTTCGCGACACCCAGCAGCGTCCCAAGATTGAGGAGGCCCACAATCCATAGGAACGCCCCGGAAACCGATGGCCCGATCAAGCCGGTGATCGTGTGCAGCCGCGAGGCGTCATCTTCGACTTGGCCCGCCAACGCCCTCACCCCAGCGCTCAGGAGGAGCGCGAGAACGAACACGACGGTGGAATGGCCTAGGGAGAACCAGAAGCCGACACTGAGTGGCTTCCGTGTCGCCTCCAGGCTTCGAGCCGAATGCTTCGCACCGTCGGCGATGAGCTTCCGCGTGACATTGTCTACGGCCGCGATGTGGTCGACGTCGAACGCGTGACGCAGCCCGAAGGTGTAGGCCAACATCCCGACGCCAACTCCCAAGACCGAGTGGCCGCCAGCCAGGTGGTAATGGTGCGGCGCGATCAGCAGGAACAGGGCGACGAAACCCAGCACGTGCAACACGACGACGAATACCGCCATGCCCGCCAGCGATCGCCGGTCGACCAGGCTCAGGCTCTGCCCGAACGCGCCTATCCGAGACTCTGCTGGTTCTTTGACTTGGAGTGACATGACTGACCTGTTGCTCAAGATCGATCAGGTGCCCAGCGAGGCCATGAAACGCCTCCTGAACAACCTCGGAAGGGGTCGCACCAGGAGCCCGCCGAGGAGCTCCAAGTGCGTCTTGTCAGCGATGAGCGTGACGAAGCCATCTCCGCCGCGGCACGCTGTCGTCTGTGAGTCATAACCCGGACCGGCGTCGTGGCTCAGCGAGCCAGACTTGCGGTGAGGCGCTCCTGCAGCCGTTCGGAGTCGATGATGAACCCCTCCGGGATCACCAGGTCGTCGACAGTCACATCACGGATGGACGACTTGCCCAGGCCGACCAGCGCGCGCTCGATGGTGCCGCGGAAGGTCTCAAGCACTTCGAACACTCCGCGCTCTCCGTCGGCTGCGAGACCGTAGAACCATGGTCGCCCGATCATCACGCTCGATGCGCCGAGGGCCAGGGCCTTGAGCACATCCGTGCCGCGGCGCACACCGCTGTCGAACGTGACCTCGGCCCGATCGCCGACAGCACTGACGACCGACGGCAGGAATCGCAGCGGGGACGGGGTCGTATCGAGGTTGTTACCGCCATGGTTGGACACCCCGATGGTGGTCGCCCCCGCATCGACTGCACGCCGCGCGTCGTCGGCCGCCACGATGCCCTTGACCATGAGCGGGCCGCCCCAGAGGTCGCTGAGCCATGCGACGTCCTCCCAGGTCGGGACCGGGCTCTGGAGCCACTCGATCAGTGCGCCGACCAGAGTGGGAACCGCGCCGCCGCTCGTGCTCATGTTGGGAGCCGTGAGCCCGGGTACGGACCCCCGCCTCGCGTAGCGCAGGAACCACGTCGGGTTTCCAGCCGCCATCGGCGCGTACTTCACGAGGGTCGCGAGGTTGATCCCGTCTGGATATACCGGTGAGCCCCAGTCCCGCGGGTTATAGGCGACCCGACCGGCAGAAAGGTCCATGGTGAAGATCAATCCCTTGACGCCGGCTCGGCGGAACCGCTCCACCCGCTCTGCAATGACTTCGCGACCGCCGGACCAGTAGAGCTGGGCAAATGCCCGCGAGCTCTCCCGAGTGACCTCCTCGATCGCGACGGAAGCGACGTTACTCAACCCGATCGCTGTGCCGGCTCGCTCGGCGGCCCGCGCGACGCCAGTCTCGGCATCCGGATGCATCGCAAACGCCGCTGCCGGGGAGATGACGACGGGCAGCTCGATCTGCTGTCCCATGAACGTCGCCGACAGATCGAGGCCGGGCGGGATCGCAGCGCCAACGCGCGGGATCATGCCGATCTCGTCGAAGGCGGTGAGGTTGCCCTTCATCGTGGCGCCGCCATCGCTTCCCGCCTGCAGCGCAGAATAGACGTCCTTGGGCAGCAGCTTCTTCGCCTTGCGATGCGCCTCGTCGACCGTCTCGATCGGCTTGTGTGCGAACGCCATGTCTTCTCCTGGTTCTCGATGTGTCAGCGGATGGGGTGACCGGTCGGTCCCGTCGCAGTCAGTGCGAGTCGCCAGATCCCGTGGGCACGAGTGCAAGTACGCGTGCGGGACTGCCGGTGCCCCCCACGATCGGGAGAGGGGCGACGATCAACAGCGCCCCGGCCTCGGGAAGCTCGCTCAGGTTCTGGAGCGAGGTGATTCCGTACTTGTCGTTGCCGAGGAGGTGGTAGTGCATCGGGAACGGCGGGTCGAGCTCCCCTGCGCAACCGGCGTCGATGCCCATGGTCTCGACGCCGAACCCCGAGATCGGCGTCTCCTCTGCGAGCCATCGGGCGCAATCTGCGGAGACACCCGGTGTGTGCGGGCCGGAGTCGTCCGCATTGACGAAGGCCTCCTGGTCATCGGCGAAGCGGCCCCAACCCGTACGCAGCAGCAACCAGCTGCCCGGCTGAAGCCGACCGTGCTCGGTCTCCCACTCCATGACGTCGGACCGCTCGAGGAGAAAGTCGGGATCGGCTACGACCTGCCTACGCACGTCGATGACGCACGCGGGGCCGACAAGTCGCTCCACCGGAATGCTGGCAACATCTCGGCCGCCCTTGCCGGTGAGCCAGTGGATCGGGGCGTCCAGGTGCGTGCCCGTGTGCTCTCCCGTATGGAAGTCGTTGGCGTGCCAGAACGGCCCGCTCTCGTCGTAGCGGCACAACTCCTCGAGGCTGAAGCCGCTCGGGCTGGCGAACGGTTCCGGGAGGGTCATCGTCGGCGTGGAGCTGCTCAGGGTGTTCGTCAAATCGACGAGCCGCAGACGTCCTGACGCGATGCTGCCGAGCAAATCGGCGATCTGAGAAGAATCAACGACAGTCATTTCTCTCCCTTGATGGTTTTGAATGGATTCTTGATATCGGCGGATCGCACTTGATCGCTAGCAGCCTGGGGCCCGCCTCACTGCGCTCCGGAAAGCGGTCACGCCGTGGAGAAGGCGCCAATAACCTTTCCGCGACTGGGACTAGCCATGCGCCGGACCGATCAACTTCCACCCGCTCTGCCATGGCAAATTGCTCCGGGCATTCAAGGTGATGTTGAGTAAAGCCATTTCCCTCGGCGGGGGTATCAACGAAGGTGCGGACGTTGGCCCCGTAGCCGCCTCACCCTCGCGGGATTGAGATGTGGGGCAATCCCGCTTCCTTCATGGCAACGATGACCTCTTCGGCCACCCGTCGATCATCTTCTTCCTGCTGCGCGAACTCGCGGATCAGCGGCTGCAAACGCCCGAGCCTTTGCGACGATCTCCGGGTCTGGACCAGGCGCGCCGAAGAAGGCGTCCATCACCTGTGCTTCATCAACTGGACTGCTCACTCTTGCTCACCTCGTTGACGGCCGACCGTCTTCTGCAACCGATTGCGTACTCGCAGGCCTGTAACGTAGCATGAGGCAGCGACTCACGGGAATGGATCCAACTGGGTTTTTTCGTTCTCGGTCGGCGGGCGTCTCTCTCTCGCTGACACGTTGGCGCAACCAGAGGCCAAGTCCAGGGCAAATGAGGTCAAAACGCAGCTAGTTCGCTCTCGAAGCCGAACTGCTCCGCCTTCGGCAACAGCGCCGCTACTTCTTCATCCGACCCCACTCCGGGACGGATTGCGTCCAACGCAATACTCATCCCCTCACGCGCCCATGAGTAGCACCGCGCTGCCCGGCTCCTTCAGGTCAGAGCACAGGCATGAAGGATCGTGCGGCGCCCTCCATGCCGACCAATATCTTGCCGTAGGCCTCATACCCCGTGGCGGGGAGCGAGTGCGCGTGCCGCGCCGCCGTTGCCTGGTCGCGCCAGAACCGCTGGATCGGGTTCGCGTCAGCGAACGCCGCCGAGCCGTGGGCGCTGACAAGGCCGTCGATGGCCTGGGTGACATTGTCGACGGCGTAGCCAATATGAGCCCGCATCTCGACTCGCTCTGCGTAAGCCGGGTAGGCGCCACGCTCCGCTGCGTCATACAGGCGCTCGGCGACCCGAACCGCGAACAGCTCGGCGGCATCCAGATGCAACGCCGCCTTGGCGACAGCGAGTTGCACAGACACGGAATCGGCCTGGCGGTCGCAATTCGTGAAGGCGATCCCCTTGGAGGTGGCTCTTTGCGAGACCAGGTCTAGGACAGCTCGACCCATGCCGAGGTGCGGACCGACAAGTTGAAGTGCTAGCGCCGGCACGAACGCGGGACGGTAGGACGCCTCTGGGTTCACGCCGCTACCGGGGTACTTGCCCTCGATCGCAGCCGTGAGCGGGAAGATTCGATGGTCGGGGACGAAAACTTCGCTCGCGACCAGAGTATCGCTGCCGGTCGATCTCATCCCCGCTACGTACCACGTGTCCTCCAGTGAAAGTTCCGAGGCAGGGATGAGCGCCAGTCCGCTATCGACCACGTTTCCGTCGGCATCCTCGATCGGGACTCCGAGCAGCGACCAGTGAGAATGGCGCGACCCGGTCCCGTAAGTCCATTTGCCGGTCACCCGGTAGCCGCCCTGCTCCCTCACAGCTTTTGATGACGCAGCCAAGACAATGGAGACAAGCTGGTCAGGTCCGGCCGTCCAGACGTCTTCCTGCGCCTGGAGTGACATCAGGCTGAGGACCCAGGCACCGGAGTTCAGGATGCCGAAGACCCAACTGGCTCCTCCATCGCCCCGGCCGATTTCCTGGGCGACAGCGAGCGATGCGCGAGAGTTACCGGCGTAGCCAGAGAAGCGGGTCGGAACCGAGACACGGAACGCCCCGGTCTTCACCAGAGCATCGAAGGACTCCTGAGGGATTCGACGATCCAGTTCGCCCAGCATGGCATTCTTGTTGAGCAGGGGCACGATCCCGCGAATCCGGCCGACGACTTCGCGGATCTCGGGCGCGAGTGCACGTTCGTCATCCATCGTCCGTGTCATTGGCTCTGTCTCCGTTTGCCGGGCGGCACGCCGCGGGCTCGGCCGCCACCACATGAACGCGACCGGATCAGCCGGCCCTGATGGGAGCCGGTCGCGGCCCCGCGATGCGAAGGCCGGGGTACGCTGCGAACACTGCAATCGATAGCATCGACGCTATCGCACGGTTTCCCTGCAGTCAACAGCCGACGTGAGCGTCCCGTGGAGAGGTGGGCTTGGAGACTTGGAGACTGTCGGCGGGGCTCCGGACGTGAGAGAGCCACCGGCGGGAGCGTCGGCGTGCGCGGCCGAGGACAGATCGAAGAGGGGTCCACTGATGGCCTATCCCGGGGCCGCGTCGGAGCTGGGCGAGGCATTCGGCGCAGGTAACGTCGTGGATCTGATCCGTGAGTCGGTTCGGTCGCCTTGCAGGAGATGATCGAACTCCAGGCAACCGAGTGGATTGGCCCAGCCCCCTACGAGGAACCCCGATCTGCGCACGGGCTCCTTCCTGCCCGTCATCCTCGAACGCCGCCGCCGCATTGACCAGGCGCCGTACGCGGATGCTGGGGTCAGCAAGTCCGAGGCCTTCGGAACCTGCGCCGGGGTCGACGAGCAGGTCGGGGCGTTCCGCACCCGCGCTCTGGACCACACCCATCCCCCTACGTCTACTTCGACGCCACCTACCGCAGCGCACCACTTCAACGGCCGCCAAAGTCACCTCGATGGCGGCCGTGGTGACAACCAGATGGCCGCTGAAGGCTGACGTGAGGTCCTCGGCTCGATGTCGGCGACAGCGAGGCGAGACGTTCTGGCGGGGGCTCCCGGCCGCGCTCGAGCGCGACACATCCTTGGATTGGATGCGGGCTCGTGGCTGGCGGCTCTCGGAAGGAGAGCTTCCCGAGGCGTCGGCCAAGCCTGCAGAAGTCGCGGGCACTACCGTGAGACCACGAGAATGTCTCCGTCTCAGGTGAGGAGGGCCGCTACACAAGCCGTCCCTTGTCCGAAGGTACCTGCACACACTCAGGCCGGGGTTAGCCAGAAGCGAACCGCTGGAAAGTTGGATTCAATGAAAGCACACTCCGCCATCGGAGCGCGGCTACGAGCAGCCCGCGAGGAGCGCGGCTTGACGATGAAAGCTCTCGCAGACTCCATGGGCGTCACGTCTAGCCTGCTATCGCAGATCGAGATGGACAAGGTTCAGCCCTCGCTCAATACCCTTTACCAACTGGCGACCCGTCTCGACTTGTCGGTCGACGCACTTCTCGGTCTCAGCACTGACAACGCGGCGCGCCCGCATCCCACGGTCGTGGTCCAGCATGGGCCGGACAATCCGTCGCTGGTGATGTCCGGCGGTGTGCGCTGGGAGCGGTTGGCTTGTCGAGAGGGGCTGGGGTTGGAACCTCTTCAGGTGACCTATCCGCCGGGAGCAGCAAGTTCTGCCGATCAAGGCATGCTCGCCTCGACCGGCCTTGAGTTCGGCGTGCTGCTGTCAGGATCGCTGACACTCCGGATCGGATTCGAGACCCATCAGCTGGATGCCGGCGACTCGGTTTTCTTCGACCGCGCCAGGCCGCACTTGTACATCAACGAAGGTGAAACAGAGGCGCGGGGCTTCTGGTTCGTTGTCGGTAGCCGAACCGCGCTACCCGTTGACTCGGCTGGGGGCCCGGTCGACTCGCAGCTAGGTTCATTGCTTGATGTGCTGAGGGTCCTCGACGCTCATGAGGACTGGTGAGCCAGCACCACTGACCGAAGTAGCCAGCTCATCGCGCAGGAGGAGTGCTTCCGGTGACGCGGTCGGGCTGTATCTGAACCGTCGACAGCTCCGGACGTGAGTCGGTTCGGGTCGCCTTGGAGGAGATGATCGAACTCGAGGCGCATCGCCCCGATCATGCCGCTGCGCCGGGGTTGCCGGAGGAGGCGACGCATGCCCACAAGCCCAACGGCACCGCGGTTGTTCGCCGTACTCGAGGGTGCCACCGGTGCGGGTGACCACACTCAACCGCCGGTAGACGAGATCCAGACGCGACACAAGATCGTCGTCGAATCTACTTGAACCCTTGACGAACAAGTGGGGCTTAAGAGATCCTTGCTGAAGTGAAGCCGTACTAAATTCTGGTGTGCAACAATCGATCGCATACCGCGTCTGTCAATCAAGGCTTACGAGAAGGCGGCCTTGATGCACCAGGTCGGGAAGCGGACGGGCGGCACAGGCCACGTTCAAGGAGTTCCAGTGACAATTGACGCCGTGACACAGAGCATCTCGTCGGAAGACTTCAAGTCGGCCTTCCGCAACCACCCGGCCGGAGTTGCGGTACTCACGGCGCTGGCCGGGGAGGACCACGCGGCGATGACTGTCAGTTCGTTGTTCTCGATCAGCGCTGAACCGCCTCTGATCGGCTTCTCGGTCTCGGACATGTCCTCGGCAGCGGGCGTGTTCAACGCCGCCAGCACGATCGTCATCCACATGGTCGACGCGAACAGCCTCTGGCTAGCGAAGCTCGGAGCGACGAGTGGCGCCAGACGGTTCGAAGACCCCACCCAGTGGGACGTCCTCGAAAGCGGCGAACGCTACTTCCCTGCCGCCCCCACGATCGTGCGTGCTTCCGTCGTGGACCGGGTGCGCGCCGGCGGCTCCACTCTGTGCGTTGCTCGCGTTACTGAGCTGATCAAGGGCGAGTCGCTGGCCGACTACGCCGAGCCTGCGCCGATCGTCTATCACAACCGTCGCTGGTATCGACTCAACGGCTCCACCGCTCTGGCCGACTAGTTCGTCGCAGAAACGCGCGTCCGACGAGCGCAGACCGACGCCGCCCAGGGCAAGGATGTGGAGGTCATCACCTGGCTCGACGACCACTTCCGCCACGCCCTGCACCTCTCGGTGCATCGCCGGATCAGCGCCCCGATCGTGGTCGACACTTTCGCCATCGCGGCAGCCCAGCACGGCCACCGCCCGCCCCAAGCCAGCCCCCGCACCGACCGCGGCACCGACACCAACGACCGCGTCCACACCGACAACATCAGCAAGACCGGCAACGTGACCCTGCCTCACAACAGCCGACTCCATCATATCGGCATCGGCCGGACCTACGCCGGAACCTACGTCCGCGTCCTCGTCCAGGACCTCGACATCCGAATCGTCGACGCTGCCACCGGCGAGATCCCACCCTCCGAACACCTTCGGACACCATCCGGACGCTCCTGAATTTGGTGCGCGAAATGTCCGTGCCACGCGTCCCCGATCCCGCCAGACGCCACCTTGAAAGGGATGCTTCACGCTAGGAACCCGAGCCGGGGGTGTCAGTTGCGGTCCACGCCGCGACTTGAGTTCGAGACGTCAGCCCTAACTTGGTCAGGATGTGTTGGACGTGCGCCTCCGCGGTGCGTGTTGAGATCACCAAAGCTGCAGCGATGTCTCGGTTGCTCATGCCCCGACTGACGAGCTCGGCGATCTCACGCTCTCGCCTCGTCAAGCCCCCGACGTCCGACGAGGTCCCCTCGGCATCCTCACCCGATGAAGTGAGCTTTCCCTGAGCCAGGAGGACGGCCTCCTCAAAACCGGCTCCGAGACCTTGGTCGTACGCGAGGTCGAATGCCTTGTCGGTCAGCCTCCTGCGACCGATACCCTCGTAGCTGTGCTGGAGGGGCAGCAGGTGTCCGAGCGCGGCCGGCGACAGGCCGACGGACTGGGCGCTCGCGTCAGCCGCGCCGAGCAACTGAGCCGCGCGCGTGCCGTCACCCTCTGCTGCAGCGATCCATCCAAGCACCTGCAGATTCAAGGCCGCGCTCCAGCGGTCCCCCAGCGCGACGCGCAGCCGCAGGCTCTCCAGTTCCGCGGACGCAGCCTGTCGGTACTCTCCCCGCTTACACCGCTCGATGCCAACCGCCCAGAGTGCCAGTGAGGTCAACCAGTGCTCACCGGTGGGTTGGCATACGCTGAGGCACTCCTCCAGCAACTGGATCGCCCGTTCGCCGTCACCAAGCAGAGCGGCTGCCAACGCGAGTTCGACTTGGTCGTACACCGCGGCGGCCGCATCGCTCAGGTCACGGTGGCTGGAGAGCGCCGCCCCGAACAGGGACTCGGCACGAGCTGGATCGTTGCGGAAGAGTGCGCCCAGCCCCTCAACCTGCGCGACGAGCGCCCCGGAGCGCTTGTCGCCGAGGTCCGTCGCCAGACTTCTCGCCTCTCCAAGTAGCGACGTCGCTCCATCCCAGTCGCTTACCAGGGTCGCCAGATAGCCCGATACGCACAACGCCTTCAGCCGCGTAGGCCCCGAGGCCTCGCAGGACGCGAGGAGTTGCTCCAACCAGTGGCGTCCTTCCTTGACCCGGCCACTGACAACCCAGTAGAAGCGAAGGGCACTGGCGAGGTCCAACCCATGCTCGGCGTCGGCGCCAGGGCTCAAGTAGGAGTTCAGCGCCTCGCGCAGATTTGCGTGCTCGACTCGAAGCCGTGCGAGGAGGGGAAGCTGGCTGGCCCCGAACCAGCCGGCTTCGGCGCCCAGGGTCAACTCCCAGTAGAAGCGTCGGTGACGCGCCTGCACCTGACCAGTGGCGCCCAGTTCGAGCAGGCGTTCCTGCCCGTACTCGCGCAGTGTTTCTGAGAGCTGATAGCGGACTCCGTCGCTCCCACTCGTCGCCAGGACGATGGACTTGTCGACAAGCTGCGTCACCAGATCCCACACAGCGTCGGAGGCAATCGCGCCACCAGCGCACACACTCTCCGCGGCATCGAGATCGAACCCGCCCGCGAAGACCGAGAGCCTCGCCCAGAGCGCTCGCTCTGCGTCGCTGCAGAGATCGAAGCTCCAATCGATCAGAGATCGAAGCGTCTGTTGACGCGGCAGCGCCGCCCGACTTCCACGACTCAACAAGGCATATCGATCATCCAGCCGGTCCATCAGCTCATCCACTGACAACGCGCTCAAGCGGGAGGCGGCGAGCTCGATGGCCAACGGAATGCCCTCCAGCCGCCGACAGATCTTTGACACCGCCTCCTGATTGGCGTTGTCGAGACGAAAGCCAGGGCGAACGGCAATCGCACGTTCGACGAACAGACGGACGGACTCATAACGACCGAGCCCGTCAGCCGACTCGGCGCCGCCAATGACCGGCGTGGGCATCGGCGGCACCGTGAGGACATGTTCGCCACCGATGCCCAGGGCTTGGCGGCTCGTCGCCAGAATGCGAACCCCGGGGCAGGAGCGCAGGACGGCGTTGGAGAGGACGGCGCTGGCGTCGAGGAGGTGCTCGCAGTTGTCGATCACGATCAGCATCTGGCGGTCCGCAAGCATCGCGCACAGCCAATTCACGGATGTATCGACCGAGCGATCCTGGAGGCCGAGTGCTGAGGCCACGGTCGGGCCTACGAGGTTGGGGGCGCGAAGCCCGGCGAGCTCGACCATCCACGCGCCGTCCGGGTACGCCCGGCGCACGTCCCACGCGACCCGGAGTGCCAGACGTGTCTTGCCGACCCCACCCATCCCGGTCAGCGTGACAAGTCGTGATGACGCGAACCGATTCTTGACGTCGGCTATCTCGTGCCGCCGTCCGACAAAGCTGGTCAGGTCGGCCGGCAGGTTCCCACCGCGGCGGTCGACTGGGGATACCGTCATCGCGACCGATCCTAGGGAGCCGGCAAGGCCAGTTCAACGACGAGACGACCCCAGCACTCTCGGGATTCCGAACACGGCCTCTGGTCTCCTGCTTCACGGGGGAGGAGGGGATGAGGGGATTCGAACCCCTGGCCCTCTGATCCGTCGCCAGAAGCAGCTTCTCGCTGGTCACTGCGGCTTCTGCAGCGGATCGGCAGTCCGAAGCAGGCGGTTTGCTTGCCAGCCCCAACGCGAAGGCAGGCGTCGATCTGGTCCCGTGTGGGGCGAGAGGGCGACAACGCCAGACGGGCTCCTCGCCCCATCGGTGATGAGCCGAGAGTCCTTCGCCCTCCAGACACGTAACAGCGCGGGACTGCTGCATGTGTAGGTGATATCCCTACAGTGGACCGAGGGCTGCTACTGGGGATCCAACTCGTCCAGTGAATTGATCCTCCATTCCGCACGGGCAGCACCGTCGTGCGATTCGTTGACAAATCCCCAGGGCCCGCGCCGAAGCAGAACGCCCACGAAGCCAGCCACCTGGGCGGGCAGGATGTCGTTCTCGAAGCGGTCGCCGAGGTAGGCGGTGCGCGCCGGGTCGAGTCCTGCGCGCTCGGTGAGCTTCTCGAAGAGGCCACGTCCGGCTTCTCGGCACCGAGGTCGTCGGACGTGGTGATGAAGTCCGCGGGCGGGTTAAGCTCGCGGACGAGCGTGCCGGCTCGCAGGGTCTGGTTGCCGGCGATACCGACGATGAGACCGGCGGCCTTCAGACGCTCGAAGCAAGGCCGCACGTCCGTGTAGAGGTCGCGGGCGTTGAAGAACTCACCGAGCCCGGCGTCGAGTCGCTTCTGACGCTCCTCGGCGAGGTTGAAGCCCGGCTTGAAGTGTTGGAACACCTGGCGGTAGTCCTCGCCGCGGGCGATCACCGCTCCGAACATGGCCGAGGAGGTGTGGCGGGGCACGCCCAGCCAGTCGGCCCAGGTGCCGTACTCGGTGGTCTCGTTGATGAGGACCTCGCCGACATCAAAGACGACGGCCTGGATGCCACGTTCGGGCAGGTTCATCGGGGGTACACGAGTTCAGGTCTCGAGCGCTCGCAGGTACTGCTCGAAAGCCTCCGCAAGCTCGGCCAGCACAAGCTCGGCCTTCTCGGCAGTGGCCAGCGACGGCCGCCCCGATCAGACCCGACTCGGTGTAGCTGGTCATGCCGCGGGTGAGGAGATGCGGTCTGTCGCTAGCGACATGATCCTCGTCGTCGAAGCCCTGCCGAACGACGTCCGGCGCGTAGTGCAGCAGGATCGACGTTTCGAGCTCGCCGCCGTGCATGTCCTCGTGGTTATCGGTGACCATGCCCACGGCCTTCCGCGCCTGCGTCCACGAGTCGCGGCCGGGGAACAGCGCCATTCGCCGCACCCCACGTTCGCCTCCTGAACGACGTTGCTCAAGACATCGTTGCCACCGTGGCCGTTGACGAGCACCAGCTTGCGGACGCCACGCTGCTCCAGCGACGCCTGCACATAGCGGACCACCTGGAAGAGCGTCGTCGCGCTGATGCTCACCGTGCCGGCGAAGTCCGCGTGCTCGTTGGAGCACGAGATCGTGATGGGCGGCAGCGGCAGCGGCAGCGGCAGCGGCAGAACGTCGTACCGCTCTGCGATGGCATTCGCGATCGCACACGCAACGAGCGTGTCCGTGCCTAGCGGCAGGTGCCGGCCGTGCTGCTCGAAGCTTCCGACCGGGAGCACGGCGACCGTGGCGGCGCGTTCGGATCGACCGATGTGGACCTTGGAGAGGAACACGATCCTCTTGAGCTGGTGCCTATCGCAACGGACTGACAGTCCGAAGCGGTACATACCCACACCCTTCGAGAACCCGCAGGTCAACGCCCAGTTTGGCCAGCGGCCGCAAGGGATGCAGCCAGAAGCGCGGTCGCGTCTCGGACACGTATATGACACAACCCGTCCAGGCGCCCGCGTCCCCAGCACTGTTTCCGCATCACACGCTTGCGGGCCAGAAACCGTCCGCGCGTCCGAAATCCGCTACCACAACTACCATACCCGGGTATACGAGAAGGCCTCTGACCAGCGTTCCCGCAGGTCAGAGGCCTTTACTTTCCCTGGGGTGGCGGGTGAAGGATTCGAACCTTCGAAGCTTTCGCGACGGATTTGCAGTCTGAAGGACGCAGTACTGCGACCTGGGTCTTCACCCCACGAGGCCGACACCGGGACACGGATGGGACACGGCGCGGGCCCCCTCGGTCAGTGGCCCTCGGCGCGAAGGGACGAAGCGATCCGCGAGATCTTCATGTACAGCCGCAGCGACTTCCCGATCCGAATGAAGCCGTAGCGTTGATAGAAGCCCAGCGCCCGCTCGTCCACGGCGTCGACGACGACCAGCCGCCCACCGACCGAGTCCGCCGCGGCGATGATCGTCTCGAGGGCATCACGCAGCAGCTCGCCGCCCATCCCAGTGCCCTGCAGAGTCCGGTCGATGGCCAGTTGGGCGACGAGGTAGCCCGGCACCACGGTCAGGCCGCCGGCAGCCGTCCCCGGCAGGTCTTCGCGATGGGTGTCATGCGGCGCCAGCGCATAGAACCCCAGGACTCGCGGATCGCCGGGTAGAACCAGGACACGGGTGCGAGCGCTGCCCTGACGTTGGGTGCGGAGGGCGTTGTTGCGGAGCCAGTTGTCGGTCTCGGGCTCGCCGCTGTCGAAAGCGGCGACCTGATGTTCGGACGTCAACATCGTCGTGACGAACACCGAGCTCGGCTGGGTCACCTGCGAGTGATCCGTCGCGGCAACGCCGCCAAAGACTCAAGTTCAGGGATCGGCGTGGTGTCGTCGAGCGCGGCGATCATCTCGTCGAACTGCGCCGCCGGCATCATGGTGTGGTCAGCACGAGCCACCACAGTCTCGGCCTTCTCCACCGCCGCCTCGACGACGAACGAGGAGACCGTGGCGTTGAGGAGCTTGGCCGCACGAGCGATGACCCGCGACTCCTCCTCGGTGGCACGAGCCTCGATGCGCGCAGACTTCGTCTTCGACCGAGTTCTGGCTGTCTTGGTCGCCATTTCGGCCATCCCCACCAACCTCCTCGAACCGCCGTACCACAATTGTACGGGATCCGGTCCACACCGCCAACCTGCTGCACCTGCGCATCGACAAGACCTGGCGCTGGGCCAGCCGGACAAGCGGCGACCCCTGCACGCGGCACGAGTCCTTCGCCGGGCAGTCGCCAGTTCTGGGGCAGGTGGAACGCCTCCAGCCGCGTCTCCTCCGTCGAAGCTTTCGCGACGGATTTACAGCACTCGGGCACCAACGCGTTGACCAGGGTAGACACCGCAGGCGCTCCTCCGCGTTCCGTGCATGTTCCGCGGCCGGCCGGACGGAACCGACGCCACCCGACCCCGGCCGGACATGGAACCGGACGCTCGTGCGGGATACGGGGAATGAACCTGCCCCGTTATCCGATCCTGCCAGGTATCCCACTGACGGGGTGCTCCCCGCTACTGCAAGCCGGACGCGATCCAAGGGCGGCTGGACGAACCGTTGCGCGGCCGACACCTCGCCTCGCCGCCGAGGATCACCCCCTCTGTCTGACCTGTGCCGTCCGCCAGGCTGCGACCTGGCTACGCGTGTTGAAGCCGGTCTTGCTGAGCACGTTCTGGACATGGGTGTCCGCGGTACGCGATGAGATCACCAGACGTCTGGCTATCTCCTTGTTGGTGAGGCCTTCGGAGACCAGCTCCACCACCTCGAGTTCCCGTCTTGTGAGACCGAAGTCCCGTTGGGTGAGAGACATACTGGGCTGCTCCGGACGCTCCCCCAGTGCCGTGAAGATCGCATCCTCAAGTGGCTGGTGTCGGCCGCGCCCGTAGCGGTCGTCGAACGCGGCAGCACCGATCCTGGATCGGCAACGTGCCTTCGCCTCGTCCAGCAGGGGGCGCCAAGGAGAGGTGGTCACGATCGAACCGTCCGCGTCCTCCCAGAAGCGCTCCGCAGCTCCGAACAGGGTGGCCGCGAGCCGGTCTTGTCGACCCACCGCCAAGACGCCGATCAGGCTCACAGCGTTTGCAGAAGTGAACCGGTCATGCACCAGGCGCGAGGCGCGCAAAGAATCAGTCGCCGCGGCTGACATGAGTGCCGGATCGTTGTTCATCCATGCGACCAGGGCGCGTCGGAGTTGCATCGCACCCAGATACGCGAGCTCACCGGCCTCCTCGGAGAGGACCCGAGTCTCGGCGAAGTAGACCTCGGCCTCAGGTAGTCGGCCGGCAAGGCCGAGGCGCCAGGCAAGGCTGTGCAGGGCCAAGGCGACATCGGTCACCGATCCCGCCTGCCTGGCTTGTGTCAGCGTGGCCTGAAGCAGTGCCTCCACGCTGGCGAGGTCTCCGTCAACCGACCCCGACGCACGGAGGGACATGACGTGCGAGACCAGTGAAGGCTCGAACTCCGCAGCCATCGCCTGCGCTTCATCAGCGACCATCTTCACCTGCGGCCGACCGCGGGCGGCGAGCAGACCAGTCAGCGCCACCAGTGCGCGTGCACGTCCCGTGGATGGCTGCGTGTCGACCTGAAGGAGACGCGTGAGCCACTGCTCTCCTTCGCGTATCGCGCTCACCCTCCAGAACTGGTACAAGGAGCCGGCGAGGATCAGTCCTTGTTCGACGTGAACGGGGTCGTCCGCGGCGAGGGAGAGTGCGGCGCGGATGTTGGGCAAGTCGAGATCAAGCCGTTCGAGCCACTCTGGCTGACGTGGACCGAACCAGGCGCGGTCGAACTCGGCGGCTTGGCTCGTGTACCAGTCCAGGTGTCGCGTGCGGAGCAGTTGCTCGGATGGGCCCTTGTCCTGCTCCGGGCGCTGGCCGAACTTCTGCCAGCCGTATTCGCGGAGGGTCTCGAGCAGCCGGTACCGCATCCCGGAGCTCCGCGGTTCGGAGACGAGAACCGAGCGGTCCACCAGCTCGCCGATCGTGCTGACCACATCCGCCACACCGGAGCCTGCGCACACGGCCTCGGCTGCGCTGAGGTCGAAGGACGCCGGAAACAACGACAGGCGGCCCCACAGCAGCCGTTCGGCCTCGCTGCAGTGGTCGTAGCTCCACTCCAGTGCGGCCCGTAAGGACTGTTGCCGGGCGGGAACCGCACTACTCCTGACGGCCAGTAGGCGGAAACGGTCACTCATGCGGTCTAGTACTTAGGGATCACGGGTTGGGGTGACACCTGGCCCGGCCAGCCTCCACGCAGGCGTGGGTCACGGGAGGCAGTCTCTGGATTGCTGAAGATCTAGAGAATAGGAAGCCATCCCGTGACCCACGAAGACATTGTCTATGACCGTCGTGTCCGTCTGATTGAGTACGCCGCGAAGATCGACAACGTGGCCGAGGCCTGCCGGGTATTCGGCGTGTCGAGGAAGACCTACTACGAGTGGGTGAAGAAGGCCGAGGCCTACGGTCTCTCGGCGCTGCTTCCCAAGGAACGCCGCAAGCCGCACCAGCCAAACGCGATGAGCAGCGAGGAGGTCGCGGTGATCTTGGCCGAGGCCGTCACCAAGCCGACCTTAG
>NZ_BAAIGC010000034.1:0-54692 GCF_054653495.1 Nocardioides sp. AN3 | reverse complement strand
TATGCGAGATGCCGCCGACCTGCCCAGTTTCGCGCCCGGGCTCACTTCCTCGTGGCGGCACACGCTCGCATTCGCGCATCGCCGACGCGATCACCGGAATCCGGTGGCCGACTCAGGCCAAGTCCGGCACGCGCACCGCGGAGGGATCCACGATCAGGTCGGGATGCTCCAGCGCTCCCACGACACGACCGTCCTGGGAGATCTTCGGACCGTCGACCACATCGGCCACCAAGCACGTGACGTTGTCACGGCCGCCCGCTTCCAGCGCCGCCGCGATCAGGGCCTCGACCACAGCGTCACGGTCGTCGAGGGCCAGCGCGCCGTTGATGACGTCGTCGGCGACGAGGTCGGACAACCCGTCGCTGCACAGCAGCAGGCGGTCCCCTTGGCGCAGGTGCAGCTCATGGATGTCCGCCTCGGCAGGTGCCTCCGCGTTGACCGAGCGCAGGAGAACGGAACGGAAGGCGAAGTCGGCCGCCTCGTCCTCCGTCAGGGTGCCGTCGTCCATGAGCGACTGGACCAGCGTGTGGTCGCTCGTCAGCCGAACCAGCCCGCCCGCACGGAACAGGTAGGCGCGGGAGTCCCCCACATGCGCGAGGAAGAACCGGTCCCCGCGTGCCAGCACAGCGGTCAGCGTCGTTGCCATGCCGCCCCACTCGGGCTCACGCACCACGCCCTCGCGCAGCTGGAGATGGGCGTCGAGGACCGCTCGCCGCAGGACTTCGACCGGATCCCGATGCGGCTCCGCGGCCACCAGCGCACTCACGACGTACGCCGTCGTCGCGGAGGCGACCTCGCCCGCCGCTGCTCCCCCGACGCCGTCCGCGACCAGCTGGAGGTAGGGCGTGGCGAACCCCGCGTCCTCGTTGCCGTCACGCACGAGTCCGAGGTGCGACGCGGCCGCGTAGGCGAACCTGAGCATCTCCTCCGGGCTCCTTCGTCCGCAGGACCGACGAGAGGCCGGCGACGCCCGTCGCCGGCTCGGCCATCATGCCCGACCGCGGCGAGCCTGACGAGGGGCGAGGCGCGACTTCGCAGCAGGCTGCTCAGGCCGGTGGCGCAAAGGAGGCGCGCGCCGACGCCACCTGATCCTTCACGACGCAGCCTGTCTCATGGTCGTTGACCAGGCCCATCGCCTGCATGAACGCATACGCCGTCGTCGGTCCGACGAAGCGCCATCCCCGCTTCTTGAGGTCGCGGGACATGGCCACGGACGTCTCCGACGTCGCGCGCCACTCGGGCACGCGCCCGGGCTCGGGGTCTTCGAACCTCCACACGTACGCCGCGATGGAGCCCTCCTGCTCCACCAGATCCACGGCCCGACCGGCGTTGTTGATCACGGCCTCGATCTTGCCGCGATGTCGGATGATGCCGGCATCGCCGAGCAGGCGCTCGACGTCGGCCTCGGTGAAGGACGCGACCCGCTCGAAGTCGAAGCCATGGAAGGCCGCGCGGAAGCTCTCGCGCTTGGCCAGGATGGTGCGCCAGCTCAGCCCGGCCTGGAAGCCCTCCAGGCTGAGCTTCTCGAACAGCCGGCGGTCGTCTGCGACCGGGAAGCCCCACTCGGTGTCGTGGTAGGCGAGGAACTCCGGTGCGGAACCGCTCCAGGTGCATCGCAGGTCGCCGTCGGGTGCGAGGAAGCTGGCCTTGGTCACGCCGTCACTCTTCCATCCGGCGCCGACAGCCATCTCAGGGACGCCCATAGGAGGCGGCCGCCCAGTGGCGGCAGGGCACGGTGGATCCCGGCCGCACTCCCCCGCAGTCGGGCAGCAGACGGAGCCAGTCGTCGTCCGGGTCGTCGTCGGCGTCGGACGCGGCGAGGACGAACACGTTGCTCAGCACCTCGCAGTCGCAATAGCCGCCGCGGGCAGCCAGCCGCCGCTCGAGTCCGCGATCGCCCGGAGCGGCGACATCCCGGTAGACCCTCGCCCAGCGCAGCGTGTTGTCACAGCCGACGCTCTCCAGGCGGCGCAGCACGAAGCACACCAGGCACTCGTCGACTCGAGGGGCGTCTGGCGCCTGGGCCTCCACACCTGTTGAGATCGGGACTTCCGCAATCGTCATCTCTCCTCCTCGGCTCGCAACGGAACCCGATCCTCAGTCGGTCCGCCAGAGCGGCGCAGCGCCGACGGCCGCAGCTGTGGAGAAGAGCCCCCCGCCAGAGACTGTGAGAGACGACCGGCCCTCTCGCAGAGCCTGTCTGGCCGCGAACCTCAGAGCGTGAGCTCCATGTACACGCTGTTCGGATCCTCGGTGTAATCGGCGAACGGCCCCCGAAGCGCGAAGCCATGCCGGGCATAGAGACGTCGGGCGGGCGCGAAGAAGTCCTCAGCGCCGGTCTCGAGCACGACACGGACACCGCCGCGCGATCGCGCCTGCTCCAGGAGGTGGCCGAGCAGCTCGGCGCCCACGCCTCTCCCCCGGGCGCCGGTGGCCGTCCGCATCGACTTCAGCTCGAACGTGCCGGCGCCGTGGTCCTTGAGCGCGCCACAGCCGGCCAGCCACTCCCCCTCCCACGCCGACCAGAACTCCACGTCGGGCCCTCGCAGTCCGTCGAGGTCGAGCGCATGGACCGACTCGGGCGGCGAGACGGCGTACATGTCGTCGAGGTGCTGCCGCAGCAGCGACACGACGGCAGGACGCCTCAGGTCGTCGAGCTCGAAGCGCAGGTCCACGCCGAGACACTAGCGAGGGTTGCCCTGGTCCGCGCAGCGGCGTAATCTACAACCTGATGGTTGTAGATCATGATGTGGCGGACCGGATCTTCGGCGCTCTGGCCGATGCGACGCGGCGCGACATCCTCACGCGGACGGCCCAAGGACCCGAGTCGGTCACCGGGCTGGCGCGTCACTACGCGATGAGCTTCGCCGCGGTGCAGAAGCACGTGGCGGTCCTCGAGCGGGCCTCTCTCGTCACCAAGGAGCGCCGGGGTCGCGAGCAGCTCGTGCGAGCGCACGTGCCCACCCTGCGCACGGCCGGGGACCTCCTCGAGGGCTATCAACGCCTCTGGGAGCACCGAGTCGATGCCATCGTCGACATCCTCACCGAGGAAGGAAGCACCTCATGACCGTTGTCAGCTCCCGACGGGACATCGACGACCTGACACTGGCGATCACCTCCGAGCTCTCAGCTCCCCCGAGCCGCGTCTGGCAGGTCTGGGCGGATGCCGGCCAGCTCTCGCGGTGGTGGGGGCCACCGACATGGCCGGCCACCTTCACCCGACACGACTTCACCATCGAGGGGCGTAGCCACTACTACATGACCGGCCCGGAGGGCGAGCATGCGTACGGCGCCTGGGAGGTCACCGAACTCGAGCCGCCACACCGCCTCGCCTTCATCGACGCGTTCGCCGACGCGGACGGCGCGTTCCTCGACGACCCCGCACCGATGCGCATCGAGGTCTCCATCGAAGAGGCAGCACACGGCTCGCGGATGACCGTGACGACGCACTTCGACAGTGTCGAGCACCTTCAGCAGGTCGCCGACATGGGCATGGAAGAGGGCATGAGGCAGGCCCTCGGGCAGATCGACGACCTGCTGGCGGAGCGCGCCTCGGTCTGACCACGGAGACCCCGCCGTGCCATCGGTCCGAGCGACGGCACGGCGGAGAGGTCGCTCAGATGTCGCGCAGCCTCGGCAGCACCGAGCCCGTGAACCGCTCCGTCCACGCCAGCGGGTCTCCGCCCTTGGGGGGCGAGACGGTCACCAGGCTGACGCCGAGCGCGGCGTACTCCTCCATCGAGGCGAGGAAGGCGTCGGCGTTCTCGACCGGGTCGTTCGGACCGCCGCCACCTCCGATCGTCTTCCGGATCGAGTCGTAGTCGCGACCCACCGCCTCGCAGTGACCCTTCAGCACCTCGAGCTTGTGCGCGATCGCGTCCGGTCCCTCTCGGACGAACAGGTGGCAGGCGTCGGCGTACTGGGCGACCAGCCGGAGCGTCTTGCGCTCACCGCCGCCCCCGATGAGGATCGGCATCCGGCCGCGCGGTGGCTGCGGCAGATTGATCGTCTCCTTCAGCTGGTAGTGCTTGCCGTCGTAGGCGCCGTCGTCGTCGCTCCACATCTGGTTCACGATCTGGAGCGCCTCCTCCAGGCGCTCGAACCGCTCGGCGGTGGGCGGGAACGGCACGCCGAGCCCTTCGTGCTCGCGGTCGTACCACGCCGCGCCGATCCCGAGCCAGGCGCGTCCACGCGACAGGACGTCGACCGTGGTGGCGATCTTCGCCAGGAGGCCGGGGTGTCGGTAGGTCACCCCGGTGACGAGCAGGCCGAGGTTGATGTCGTTGGTGACGCCGGCGAGGTAGCCGAGGGTGGCGTAGCCCTCGAGCATGGGCTCGAAGGGTCCCCCGACCGGGATCATCTGGAAGTAGTGGTCCATGACGGTGAGCAGGGACACGCCACCCTGGTCGGCGGCCTGCGCCGTCGCCGTCAGCCGGTCGGTCAGCCGGTGCTCCCAGTCGGGGTGCGTGAAGGTGAAGTAGTGGATGCCTGCGTCCATGGACGCCACGCTAGAACTTGGAGCGCGGTCCAAGGCAAGCACGACGGGCTCCGGTCGAGCGATGCACAGGGACGCCGCCTAGCATGCGGGCCATGCTCCAGCGCCCGCTGCTCGTCGCAGCCGTCCTGTCCGCCGCCGTGACCCTCGCTGCGTGCGGCAGCTCCGACGCGACAGCCACCAATTCCGGAAGCTCTGGAAGCGCGGGAAGCTCAGGAAGCTCGACGGCAAGCGCGGAAAGCTCCGAGAGCCCCGCGAGCTCCGGCGTCTCGTGCACCTACAAGCCCGACGGCTCGGGGGGCGACATCGAGCTCCCTCCGGCGAAGGCAGCCAAGTCGGGGAAGGTGCCGGTGACGATCAACTCGAGCGTCGGCGATCTCAAGCTGACCCTCGACGCCGACCACGCGCCCTGCACGGTCAACTCGTTCGTCTCGCTCGCGAAGCAGGGCTTCTACGACGGCATCTACTGCCATCGCATCGGCGACCCAGCACAGTTCCCGATGCTCCAGTGCGGCGACCCGACCGCGAAGGACCCGGCCAGCCTCGCCGCGGCCGGGACCGGTGGCCCCGGCTACTCCTTCGCCGACGAGCTGACCGGCGCCGAGAAGTACGGCGCCGGCACGCTGGCGATGGCGAACGCGGGACCGGACACCAACGGGTCGCAGTTCTTCATGGTGTTCGGCGACATCGGCCTGTCGCCGGACTACACGGTGTTCGGGACGATCGACGCTGCGACCCTCACGACGCTCAAGAAGGTCGCCGCCGCCGGGAACAACGGCAGCAACGGCGATGGCACGGGGGCGCCGAACACGCCGGTGAGGTTCACCGGCGTCACCGTCGGCTGAGGACAGCGCCGGAGCGCTCGGGGCGCTAGTCCAGCGTGCCGGAGCGGTACCGGACGTCGTCGCCGAGCGTCACCGTGCGCCCGACGGTGCACAGGCGGTCCTGGCTGCGCTGGATCGCGGACTCGAGGATGTCTCGAGCAGCGTCGCCCGACTCGCCCTCGGGGAAGGTCACGTCGAAGGTCACCGTCAGGCCGACCAGGTGGTTGCCACCGGTGTCGCGGACCTTCCTGCCCTCGGCGCGAGCGGCGAAGGTCTCGAAGGGCGCCCTCTTGCCGGTGATGAAGTCGACATCGAGGGCGCCGCAGCCCGCCAAGGCGACCAGCAGCAGCTCCACCGGTGTGAAGTCCGGGTCGTCACCATGGCTGACGGTGAGCACACCGCCACGCGCGTTGACGGCCTTGAAGCGGTGCTCGCCGACCTTCTCCAGGTCGATCGAGCGCAGGTCGGAGGTCTCCTCGGTCATGCCGGAAGGATGACACGGGTCCGCGGCCCGTCGACTGCAGCCACCCGGAGGACTTCTAGGCTGGCGATGTGAGCCCCTATCTGTCCCTCCAGCGCTCCGAGGCGCAAGCGCGCCGCGCCCTGCTCGACGTGACCTCCTACGACGTGGCGCTCGACCTGGCGTCGAACGAGTCCACCTTCGGGTCGGTCACTCGCGTGCGGTTCACCAGCCGCGGCGGGGCGACGTTCGTCGACCTGAAGCCGCATGCGTTGGCCGCGATCCATCTCAACGGTCGACCGGTCGATGTCGACCTGCTCGACCGGGGGCGGCTGCCGATCGACACCGTGGCGGGCGAGAACGAGCTGCTGGTCGAGGCGACGATGCGGTTCCGCAATGACGGCGAGGGCCTCCACCGCAGCGTCGACCCCGCCGACGGGCGGCACTACGTCTACGGGATGTCGTTCATGGACGCCGCACCATCGGTCTTCGCGTGCTTCGACCAGCCAGACCTGAAGGCGCCCTACACCTTCCATGTCACGGTGCCGACCGACTGGAGGGTCTTCGCCAACGCGGCCGGCGAGCAGGTCGAGCCCGGGCGCTGGGAGTTCGAGGAGTCAGCACCGCTCTCGACCTACTTCGTGACGCTGGTCGCGGGGCCCTACCACCTGATCGAGGACGCCCACGACGGCATTCCGCTCGGTCTCTCGGCGCGGGCGAGCATCGCCGCGGACCTGGACAAGGACGCCGACGAGATCCTCACCCTCACCCGGCAGTCCTTCGACGAGCTGCACCGACTCTTCGGCATCCGCTACGCCTTCGGCAAGTACCACCAGGCGTTCGTGCCCGAGTTCAACGCCGGCGCGATGGAGAACCCCGGCTGTGTCACCTTCCGAGACCCGCTCGTCTTCACGTCCCGGGTGACACGCGGCGTGCGCATCCAGCGGGCCACGACCATCGCCCACGAGATGGCGCACCAGTGGTTCGGCAACCTCGTGACGCCGGTGTGGTGGGACGACCTGTGGCTCAACGAGTCGTTCGCCGAGTATCTCGGCAACCGCGTGACGGCCGACGTGACGGAGTTCTCCGACACCTGGGCCGACATGTCCTACGCCCGCCGTCAGTGGGGTCTGGTGGCCGACCAGAGTCCCTCGACGCACCCGGTCGCGGGCAACGGGGCCACGGACGCCGTCTCGGCACTGCAGAACTTCGACGGCATCTCCTACACGAAGGGCTCGGCGATCCTGCGCCAGCTGTGCTCGTCGGTGGGCGACGAGGTGTTCTTCGGCGGGGTGGTCGACCACTTCACCCGGCATCGGTTCGGCAATGCCACCCTCCACGACCTGGTCGAGTCCTGGGAGCGGGCCGGCGCAGGTGACCTGTCCGGGTTCGCACGCGAGTGGCTGCTCACCGCCGGTCCCGACCGCCTCGAGCTCGACCGTGCCGCCGGCGTGCTGCGCCGTACGCCGCCGTCCGAGCATCCGGCCGACCGGTCCCACAGTCTCCGTGTCGCCATCGCCTCCGGCGGGTCGTGGCGGACCGAGACGATCACTCTGGACGGTCCCGAGACGGCGTACGCGGCCGAGGGCGACGCCGTCCTCCTCGACCCGTACGACGACACGTGGGCCGTGACGATCCCGGACCCGACGACGATCGCCGCACTGCCGTCCCTCCTGCCCGAGATCGACGACGATCACCTGCGCGCCGGCGTCTGGAACGGTCTGCGCAACGCGTTCCACAACGCGGCCGTCTCCCCCGCCCAGGTCGTCGACGTCGCGGTGGCGAGCTTCCCGGTCGAGGACACCGAGGACCATCAGCGGCGCACGCGGGCGTGGCTCTACGCCCGCGTCCTCCCGCTGGCGCCCGACGGGTCCGCGGAGAGGCTGCACGGCGCCGTCCTCGCGAAGCTGACCACCCTTCCGGCGGGGTCCGAGTGGCAGCTTGCGGGACTGCGCGCAGCGGTCACGACGTCGACCGATCCGTCAGAGCTCCGAGGCTGGCTCACCGGTCCCCCGGCCGGCATCGACGTCGACCGCGACCTGAGGTGGCGGGTGCTCGTGCGCCTCGCCACCCTGGGCGCCATCGATCGTGCCGAGCTGCAGGCCGCCTTCGACGCCGACCCTGCGTCGGAGGCGCGCGTCGAGCTCACCCGTGCGCTGTGCTCCCTGCCGGACGCGCAGGCGAAGGAGTACGCGTGGTCGGTGTTCACCGGTGAGACCGACCTGCCCAACTACGAGGTCTCGGCCGCCGGGGCCGGCATGTGGCGCGGCGGCCAGGAGGCCCTCACCGAGCCCTACGTCGACCGCTACTTCGCCGAGCTCCCGGCCACCTCGAAGGTGCGCAGCGGCTGGGTGCTGGCGGAGGCGGCGGAGGCGTTCTTCCCTGTGACGTCGGTCAGTCCGACGACGCTGGCGAAGGCGGTCGCACTGGCTGAGGATCCGTCTCTCGAGGGACCGCTGCGGCGTCGGCTGACCGATGCGGCCGACACGCTGCGGCGACAGCTCGCGGTGAGGGCGGCCTTCCCCGGCTGAGTTCGCCCGGGTGCGAGCGCACATTCACGGCGTGACGGGTCGAGGTTGGGAGATGCCAGATCCGCTGCGGCCCGAGGTGGCATCTGCCAACCCCAAGATCTGACAGGCACCCCCGGCGCGCGTGTCGGCCCGGCCACTGTCGGAGGTCGCTGAAAGACTTGCTTCATGGCGATCCTGGCACTCCTTCTCGGCATCCTGCTCGGCCTGCTCCTCGGAGGGGCTGCGGCGGGGTTCGTCGTGCAGCAGCGCGCGGCGCGCCTGCGGGCGGCGGCCGCGGAGGCCACCCGGGTGGCGGCGGAGAACGCCTTGCGTCACGCGGCCGAGCGCGCCGCCGCCGAGGACCAGCAGACACGGAGCCTCCTCGCGGCGCGGCAGGAGGCCGTCGTCGCCCAGCTGCAGCAGCAGGCCGCCCGCGACCGCGCCGACGTCGAGCAGCGACTCTCCGCCTCCCTCGCACAGGGCGCGGCCCTCCAGGAGGCGCTCGAGGTGGCTCGACGGCAGCAGCGAGAGATGGCCGAGACCCACCGGCGCGAGCAGGCCGAGAGGGAGAAGGGCGAGGCCGGCCAGACGCAGGTCCTCAAGACCCTCATGCCGGTGCTCGAGCACCTGCGCGCCATGCAGACCAAGGTCGACGCCCTCGAGAAGGCTCGGGTCGAGCAGCACACGGAGCTGGCCGCGCAGATCCGCCACACCCAGACCTCCGTCGAGGAGTCACGCAAGGCGGCGGACACGCTCGCCTCCGTGCTCAAGGACAACGCGGTTCGGGGGGTCTGGGGCGAGACGCAGCTGCGCACGCTGATCGAGACTGCCGGCCTGCTCAACAGGGTGGACTTCGAGCTCCAGCAGGCGGTCGAGGCCGACTCGGGCGACCGGCGCCCCGACATGGTCATCAACCTGCCCGGCGGCAAGCAGATGGCCATCGACGCGAAGGTGCCCTACAACTCCTTCATGGACGCTCAGCGCGAGGGCCTCGAGCCCGACCTGCGGCGTCGGCTGCTCGACGACCACGCGCGGAAGGTCCGCGGCCACGTGGACGTCCTGGCGCGCAAGGGCTACTGGACCGGCCTGGCCGTCAGCCCCGAGTTCACGGTCGCCTTCATCCCCAACGAGCAGCTCCTCAACGCGGCACTCGAGGTCGACCCGTCGCTCATGGAGCACGCGTTCCGCCAAGGCATCGTGCTCGCCACCCCGACCAACCTGTGGGGCATGCTCAAGACGGTCGCCTTCACCTGGAAGCAGGAGGCGCTGACCGAGGACGCCCAGGCCCTCTTCGAGCTCGGACAGGTGCTCTACCGGCGCATCGTCAAGCTCGCCGAGCACGTCGAGAAGCTCGGTCGGTCGATCCAGCGCAGCGTCAAGGACTACAACGCCTTCACGGGGTCACTCGAGCGCTCCGTCCTTCCGGCTGCGCGCAAGCTCAACGCCGCCGATCCGCTCGCCACCCTGACCGCCCCTCCGGAGATCGAGGAGGCGCCTCGCTCCTTGACGGCCGGAGACTTCGCCGCGCTCGCCGACCTCGACCGGCCCGAGATCGACCTGACGCTCGCCTTCGAAGAGCCCATGACGGACGACGTCGTGGAGGCGCAGATCATCGACGAAGCCGAGGCGGGCTGAGGACGGCGGGCTCGGGACGGCGGGCTGGGCACGGCGGGCTGACCGGATGCCGTCGCCAGCACTAGGGTGACGTTTGTGTCGTTCGAGGTCGCGGCAGCAGCCTACGACCGCTACATGGGCCGCTTCTCCCAGCCGCTGGCGGTCCGCTTCCTGGCCTGGGCCGGCTCAGGCGACGGCCCTCCCGTGCTCGACATCGGCTGCGGTCCGGGAGCACTGACCGGCCGCCTGGTCGAGGCGGTCGGCGCCGACCGGGTCAGCGCGGTGGATCCTTCGGAGTCGTTCCTCCACGCGCTCGCCGACCGACTTCCGGGCGTGGACGCGCGAGTGTCCGCGGCCGAGCACCTGCCGTTCGACGACGGCTCCTTCGGGGCGGCGTACGCGCAGCTGGTCGTGCACTTCATGGCCGACCCCGTCGCCGGTCTGGCCGAGATGAGCCGAGTCGTCAGGCCGGGCGGGACCGTCGCCGCGTGCGTGTGGGACTTCGGCGACGGCTCGCCGCTCGGACCGTTCTGGGACGTCGCCCGCGAGCTGGACCCTTCGGTGCCCCATGAGCTGGCTCGACCCGGGACGCGGCCGGGTCAGCTGATGCGGCTCGCCCGCCAGGCCGGACTGACCGGCGTCGTCGACGGCGTCATCGAGGTGGCCGTCCCGATGGCGACCTTCGAGGCGTGGTGGGAGCCGTTCACGCTCGGTGTGGGTCCGGCCGGCGACTACGTCGCGAGCCTCTCCCCCGCTGCGAGGGAGAGGCTGCGGGAAGCGTGCCGCCGACGCCTGCCGGACCCGCCGTTCGAGGCCGTCGCCCGCGCCTGGGCGGTGCGGGCGAGGGTCTGAGCCGGCGGGGCCGCTACTCGGCGAAGGCCTCGAGCGGCGGGCAGGCGCAGACCAGGTTGCGGTCGCCGTAGGCGTTGTCGATGCGGGCGACCGGCGGCCAGTACTTGTCAGGGTCGATGCCGGTGGGGAAGACGGCGAGCTCACGCGAGTACGGACGGTCCCACTCACCGACGAGCGCCCGGGCCGTGTGCGGGGCGCCGCGGAGCACGGAGCTCTCCGGTGTCCAATCGCCCGACGCGACCCGGTCGATCTCGCCCTTGATGGCGATCATGGCGTCGATGAAACGGTCCAGCTCGGCCAGGTCCTCGGACTCGGTCGGCTCGACCATGAGCGTGCCGGCCACGGGGAAGGACATCGTGGGCGCGTGGAAGCCGTAGTCGATGAGCCGCTTGGCGACGTCCTCGACGGTCACGCCCGTCTCGGCGGTGATGCCGCGCAGGTCCAGGATGCACTCGTGCGCGACCAGCCCGCTGTCGCCACGGTAGAGCACCGGGTAGTGCTCCCCGAGGCGGGCGGCGACGTAGTTGGCGCTCAGCACCGCGCTGGCCGTGGCGCGGGTGAGGCCCGGGGCGCCCATCAGCCGCACGTAGGCCCACGAGATGGGCAGGATGCCGGCCGAGCCGTACGGTGCCGCCGAGATCGGCCCGATGCCGGCGCGCTTCGTCTCGTCGGGGTGGAAGCCGTGCGAGGGCAGGTAGGGCGCCAGGTGAGCGCGCACCGCGACCGGACCGACACCAGGGCCGCCACCGCCGTGCGGGATGCAGAACGTCTTGTGCAGGTTGAGGTGGGAGACGTCGCCGCCGAACTGGCCGGGCTTGGCGTAGCCGAGCAGGGCGTTGAAGTTGGCCCCGTCGATGTAGACCTGACCGCCGTGGCTGTGCACGATCTCGCACAGCTCGGTGATGCCCTCCTCATAGACGCCGTGGGTCGAGGGGTAGGTGACCATGATGGCCGCGAGGTCCTCGCTGTGAGCGTCGCACTGAGCGCGCAGGTCGTCGAGGTCCACCGTGCCGTCGTCGGCGGACTTGACCACGACGACCCTCATGCCGGCCATCACCGCCGACGCGGCGTTGGTGCCGTGCGCGGAGGCCGGCAGCAGGCAGACGTCGCGCTGGGACTGGCCGTTGGCGTGGTGATAGCCGCGGATCGCCAGCAGACCCGCCAGCTCCCCCTGCGAGCCGGCGTTCGGCTGGATCGAGACGCGGTCGTAGCCAGTGACGGCGGCCAGCCAGCCCTCCAGGTCGTCGACGAGGCGGCGGTAGCCGGCGGCGTCCTCGGCCGGGACGAAGGGGTGGAGGTCGGCGAAGCCGGGGAGGGAGATGGGCTCCATCTCGGTGGTGGCGTTGAGCTTCATCGTGCACGAGCCGAGCGGGATCATCCCGCGGTCGAGCGCGTAGTCGCGGCCGGACAGGCTGCGCAGGTAGCGCAGCATCTGCGTCTCGCTGTGATGGCTGTTGAAGACGTCGTGTGTCAGGTATGGCGTGGTGCGCACCAGGCCCTGCGGGAGCGCCGACGGAGTCGTGCGGTCGAGCTCGTCGAGGTCGACCGCCGGCGCGCCGCTCGCGCCGGCGCCGAACGCACGCAGGACGCTGGTGATCGTGGACCGAGTCGTGGTCTCCGAGGTCGACAGTGAGACCGTGTCGGCGTCCACCAGCCGCAGGTGCAGGCCGAGCGCGCGAGCACCGCTGACGACGTCGGCCGCCTGACCCCGCACCGAGACCGTCATCGTGTCGAAGAACGGCTCCGTGCGGACGTCGTGGCCAAGGGCGCGCAGCCCGGCGGCCAGGACGGCGGCGTACCGATGGGTGCGGGTCGCGATCGCACGCAGGCCCTCGGGACCGTGGTAGACGGCGTACATCGACGCAGTGACCGCGAGGAGGACCTGCGCGGTGCAGATGTTGGAGGTCGCCTTGTCGCGACGGATGTGCTGCTCGCGGGTCTGCAGCGCGAGGCGGTACGCCGGACGTCCCTCCGCGTCGACGGAGACGCCCACCAGGCGTCCGGGCATGTGCCGCTCGAGGCCCTGCCCGACCGCCATGAAGCCCGCGTGCGGGCCGCCGTAGAACAAGGGGACGCCGAAGCGCTGCGACGACCCCACGACGACGTCGGCACCCAGCTCGCCAGGAGCCTCGAGGAGCGTGAGGGCGAGCAGGTCGGCCGCCACCACCACGAGGGCGTTCCGCTCGTGCGCCGCCGCGATCACGGCGCGCGGGTCGGTGACCTGACCAGAGGCCCCGGGGTACTGCACCAGGACGCCGCAGAGATCGCCCTCGGGCAGCCCCTGGCTGAGGTCGGCGACGACCACCTCGATGCCCATGGCGAGCGCGCGCGTGCGCACCACATCGATGGTCTGCGGCAGCGCGTCGGCGTCGACGACGAAGGGTCCGGCGGCCTTCTTGTTCGCCCGACGCACCAGCGTCATCGCCTCCGCGGCCGCGGTGCCCTCGTCGAGCAGCGACGCGTTGGCGGTCGGGAGACCGGTCAGGTCGCCGATCATCGTCTGGAAGTTGATGAGCGCCTCGAGGCGACCCTGGGAGATCTCGGGCTGGTAGGGCGTGTAGGCCGTGTACCAGCTCGGGTCCTCGAGGACGTTGCGGCGGATCACCGGCGGCGTGATCGTGCCGTGGTAGCCGAGACCGATCAGCGACTCCCCCGGCATGTTCTGCCCCGCCAGCTCCCGTGCGAGGGCGGCGACGCCGCTCTCCGAGAGGGGTGCGGGCAGGTCGAGGCTCTCCTCCGAACGGATGCCCGCGGGCACCGCCGCGTCCATGAGCTCGCTGAGGGACCCGAAGCCGAGACGCTCGAGCATCTGACGCTCAGCGTCGCCGTCGATGCCGATGTGGCGATCGACGAACGGCAGGGCGCCGTCGAGCTCGGAGAGGGAAGGGAAGTCGGTCACGGGGACTCCTGGGTCGTCGAGATCAGGACGGCCCTCCCCCTCTGTTGCCCGACCCGTGCCGACGGTCCGTTCTTCAGAGTCGCCTCATCCGCGTGGTCGTGGTGCCTGAGAGTTTCCGGGGAGGAATTGCCCCTTCGGCGCCCCTGTCGAGCAGGGACTCTCCCACGCGGGATCTGCAGCGGCACCCATTCTAGACGACCCGACCCCCGGTCCGTCATCGACGAGCCGAGGGTCAGGCGCGAAGGGGTGTGCGCTGCTCGCGTCAGCCGATCTTGCGGGCGGCGCGGCGAGCGGCGAGCTCGTCACCCGGGGACGGTCCGGAGTCGGTCTCGTCAGCGGCGCGCTCGCTCGGGAGCTCCGAGAGTGTGCCCTCGATCTCGCGCCAGACGCCGCCGATCGCGATGCCGAAGACGCCCTGGCCGCCCTGGAGCAGGTCGATGACCTCGTCGTTGCTGGTGCACTCGTAGACGGAGGCGCCGTCGCTCATGAGCGTGACGCGGGTCAGGTCGTCGGTGCCGCGCTCGCGCAGGTGCTGGACGGCAGTGCGGATCTGTTGCAGCGAGATGCCGGCGTCGAGCAGGCGCTTGATGACCTTGAGGATCAGGATGTCCCGGAACGAGTAGAGCCGCTGGGTCCCGGAGCCGGTCGCGCCACGGACACTCGGCTCCACCAGCCCGGTCCGAGCCCAGTAGTCCAGCTGGCGGTAGCTGATCCCGGCGGCGTTGCAGGCGGTCGGACCGCGGTAGCCGGCGTCGCTGGGCAGGGGCGAGACGTCGTCGGTGAAGAGCAGGCCCTGTTCATCGGCCTGCTTCGCCGCGAGGAGTGCGTCGGCGTTGACGCCGCTCTCCTGCTCGTGCTCGTTCACGCGGTCCTCCGTGAGGTCTACTCCGTTGAGCGTAACGCCGATGGGGAAGGGCCGCGACCTCACTCCGCAGAGCGAACGTCATGGTTGGAGTTACAACAGAGACAGTTCAAGGTAGGACTCGCGATCGCCGGGGTCAAAGACATGTCCGGCGTGTCGCAACCCTCACCCTCAACTTGAGACTGAGGTCTCGGGCGGGCAGCGGTGCGTGCCACGTGCCGCTCAGTGGGCGTCGAAGTCCTCGGGGGTGACATGGTCGAGGAACTCGCGGAACTTCTCGACCTCGTCCTCCTGCTCGGCGGGCACGGCGAGGCCGGCCTCGTCCAGGACCTCCTCGGAGCAGACGATCCGGGTCCCGGTGCGCAGCGCGAGCGCGATCGAGTCGGACGGACGCGCGCTGACCTCGGCGCCGGTCGAGAACACGAGGTTGGCGAAGAAGACGCCGTCGCGGACGTCGGTGATCTGCACCTCGCGCAGCTCGGCCTGGAGAGCGCCGATCACGTCCTTCATGAGGTCGTGCGTCAATGGCCGCGGAGGCACCACGCCCTGCTGGGCGAACGCGATCGCCGTGGCCTCGACGGCACCGATCCAGATCGGCAGGTACCGCTCCCCCGTCACCTCGCGCAGCAGCACGAGGGGTTGGTTGGAGGGCATCTCGACCCGGACTCCCATGACGTCGACCTCACGCACGTCATCAACCCTACTCCGCCCCCGCGGGCGAGCCACGGCCCATCTCGGGTATTGCGGCGCCGGGCGCGGAACCGGCGTCAGAACCGACGCAGCCCGGCCTTCACGAGCGTCGCGTGCAGTCTCACGGAGAGGGCCGCGAGCTCGCCGGCGGTCTCCTCGACGCGGGCGCGGGCGCTGGGATCCGACGTACGCCGCAAGGGGGCCACCACCTGCTCGACCAGGCCGACCTCGCGGTCGGCGGCGGCCTTGAGCCCACGGAGATGGCGCGGCTCGAGACCGTAGTCGGCCAGCTCTCGCGCGGTCTGCAGGATGACGAGGTCGTCGGTGTCGTAGTGGCCGGTGCGCGAGGGCGTCACGAGGCCGAACCCCTCGATCTCGGTGAGCAGCTCGTCGCTGACCTCGGCGATCTTCAGCAGCTCGCGTCGCGAGAGCCGCAAGCCGTCGCGACGGAGGAACGACTCTGCACGGGGCATCCCGTCGGCGGCGAGCGCGACCTGCGGCACGGTGGGCACCGTCGGCTCGATCGCGGGCGGCTCCAGCCCGCGGTCCATGGCGTCGAGGTGCTCCCCGATCACCTTCAGCGGCAGGTAGTGGTCGCGCTGCATCCGCAGCACGTAGCGCAGTCGCTCCACGTCGTCCCGCGAGAACTTGCGATACCCCGAGGGCGTCCGCTCCGGCTTGACCAGCCCCTTCTCCTCCAGGAACCGGATCTTGGGGATGCTGATCTCGGGGAAGTCGGGCCGCAGCAGGGTGAGCACCTCGCCGATCGTGTGGCGCTCGGGCGCGGACCCGGACGCCGCACTCGTCGCCGTCACCATCTGCTCAGGCCCCGTGCCCCGAGTAGAACACGAGGCGATACTTGCCGATCTGCACCTCGTCGCCGTCCTTGAGCACGACCTGGTCGATGCGGTCGCGGTTGACGTAGGTGCCGTTGAGGCTGCCGGCGTCGCTGACCGTGAACGTCTCGCCGCTGCGCGCGAACTCCGCGTGCCTGCGCGAGACCGTGACGTCATCGAGGAAGATCTCGCTATCGGGGTGCCGGCCGGCCCGGACGACGTCGCTGTCGAGCAGGAAGCGGCTGCCCGAGCCTGGTCCCCGTTGCACGACGAGCATCGCGTGACCGCGCGGCAAGGCGTCGACCGCCGCCGCGTCGACGGCGTTGAGCAGTCGGTCGGAGGTCTCGGTGCTGGGGTCGGCGAGCTGGATCGTCGCCGTCGCGTCAGAGGGCTCCGGGAGCTTGGTGCCGCACTGGGCGCAGAACCGAGCACTGTCGGGATTCTGGCTCCCGCACGCCGTGCAGACCAGCATCGTTCCCATCCCTTTCGCTGACCCTCAGCCTCAGATTGAGCGTTACCGAACCTATCAGTCCCGCCCGACCGGGCAAGCGCCTATGCCCGAGGTCGTGCGAGCGCGGAGCCGATCAGCCGCCGAGGGTGTCCTGGTAGCCGGCGGCGTCGAGCAGCGCGTCGACGGCGGCGGCATCGGTCGGCACGAGCTCGAAGAGCCAGCCGCCACCGTACGGGTCGTCGTTGACAAGCTCCGGGGTGGCGTCGAGGGCGTCGTTGACGGCCACGACCTCGCCCGACACCGGCGCATAGACGTCGCTCACCGACTTCGTCGACTCCAGCTCGCCACACGACGTGCCGCCCTCGACCGACGAGCCGACCTCCGGCAGCGAGACGTAGACGATGTCACCGAGGGCGTCCTGCGCGTACTGCGTGATCCCGATGCGCACCGAGCCCTCGTGCTCGCCCGGGCTCCGGACCCACTCGTGCTCGGCGGTGTAGCGAAGGTCCTCGGGGTAGGACACGGCCTCTCCTTCTCGGTCGGCGACCGGCGACGCCGGTCGGTGGGTCGGTGCGGCAGCGGTGACCCCGCTGACAGCGAACCCTACTGGGCCCCGGAGCCCGCCGACGACCCAGTGCCGCTGCCGCCGTGAGGCCGCACTGCCGTGATGTCGAGGCTGTTGAGCTTGTCCACCGACACGGTGGCGCCGTCGGCCTTGAACTCGTCCGCCGGCCCGCGCAAGAACGTGACGGCCCCGGCGAGCGTGGAGGGCTCGCCGATCGCCTCCACCACGTACGGCGGCTCGACGACCGTGCCGTCGATGAGGAGCCCGCCCGGCACCTTGTCGAAGGACGACTGGGCGACCAGACGGGTCTTCCCGTTGACAGCAATCGCCTCGGCCCCGCTGGAGCGGAGCTCCTCGACGAGGTCGATGAAGGTGCTGACGTCCACCGCGGAGGTCTGCTCCTTGATCGTCACCCGGATGCCCGGACCCGTGACCGGCACGAGCCCGGCCAGGATGTTGAGAGTGTCGACCTGCGACTTGGTCTCGTCGAGCGCGGCCTGGCGACGCAGGGTCGTCGACTGGAGGTCGTCGCGTCGCTGCTGGAGGCGGGTCAGCTCGGTCTGGGCGCGCTGGGTGGTCGCTGAGAGACCGTTGAGGACGTCGATGAGGTCCTGCTCGCGATAGCCGGCGTAGGAGCTGTCCGCATCGTTGGTCCGCACCTGCGTCACGGCGCCGAAGCCGACGAGGGCCAGGAGCACCGCCACGACGAGCTGGCTGCGTCGCGCACGCTTCAGGTCGCGCATCAGCCGAGCCCGACCGGTCGGCTCGGGCGCGCTTCCGGTCGGCTCGGGCAGGCTGGGGGTCGGCTCAGGCATGGAACAGGTGGCGGCGGATCGCCGCGACGTTGGAGAAGATCCGGATGCCCAGCACGACGATGACGCCGGTCGAGAGCTGGCCGCCGACGCCGAGCTTGTCGCCGAGGTAGACGATGCCCGCTGCGATGACGACGTTGCTCAGGAACGAGACGACGAAGACCTTGTCGTCGAAGATGCCGTCGAGGTAGGCGCGCAAGGCCCCGAAGACCGCGTCGAGAGCGGCGACGACGGCGATCGGCAGGTACGGCTCCAGGCCCGTCGGCACGTCGGGACGGAAGATGAGGCCCAGCACGATGCCGACGACGAGCCCGAGTGCGGCGATCACGGCGTGCCCTCCTGGTTGACCGATGGCTTCTTCTGCTTCGAGGTTCCCGACCTCGCGCTGTGCAGCGCCATCATGCCTTCCGACGCCGCGGGAAGCTGGACGTTGTCCCGATTCTGGATGGTGACCTTCATGCCCAGCTGGTCGGCGAGCGCCTCGAACTGGCCGCCCGACGTGGAGTCGGCGAGATCGGCCTGCAGGGTCTTGGTGTCACCCGTCGCGAGGACGGTGTAGGGCGGCGAGAGCGACACGCCGTTGATCCGGATCACCTCGCCGGAGTTCCGCAGGGCGCTCAGCGCCGTCACGCGCTGGCCGTTGATCGCGATGCCGGTGGCGCCCGCCCTCCACAGGCCGTTGACAAGGAGGGCGAGGTCGGAGTCGCGGACCTGGCCCTGCTCGCCCCCACCGGGGGCATCGTCGACGACGACCCGCACGCCGGGACCCGACGTCGCGTCGAACCCGGTCGGCCCGAGCAAGGCGGCGCTGGCGGCGGTCAAGGCGGCGAGGCGCTTGCCGGCGGCGTCATCGCTCGTCTGCGCACTCGCGGTGCTCGACTGGAGCCGGGCGATCTGGGCTTGGACGCCGGCCAGGGCGGTCCGGCGCATGTCGATGCGGGAGATCAGCTCGTCGCGGCCTTGAGTCGCAACCGAGGCATTGCGAGACGTCTGGACCGCCGCCACCGCAAGCAGGGCACCGAAGAGCAGGACGGCCACCACGGTGCGCGGGCCGCGCCCATGTCGCTCCTGGGCAGTCGGCGCCTCAGCGCGCCGCCGCTCGGCGACGTGCTGGTAGTCCTCGTCCATCGACTGCTGGGTGATGAGCGTCAGGAGAGGGGTCGTGACGTGGGCCGGCAGGGTGCCGGCGCCCGGCGGCTCCAGCGGCGTCATGTCCCCGCGCTCCGTCGGGGCGTGACGAGCATCAGCTTGCGCACCTGCCAGGCGTAGAGGAAGCCGGCCCACCAGTAGAGGCCGATCCCCCAGATCGCGAAGGCCCATCCGAAGACGCGCGCGAGCACCGCGGCCGAGCTGTCGCCCTCGCCGAGGAAGAGCAGCGGGAAGGCGTAGAGCAGGCAGAAGGTGGCGGCCTTGCCGATGAAGTGGACGGGCAGGCTGGAGTAGCCGCGCGTGCGCAGCAGGGGCACGAGGCCCCACAGGAACACGTCGCGCAACGGCAGCAGCAGTGCGAGCCACCACGGGATGACGTCGCGCAGTGCCAAGCCGACGACGACGGCGAGGAGGTAGAGACGGTCGGCGATCGGGTCGAGCAGCTGCCCGAGCACCGAGGTCTGGTCCCAGCGCCGGGCCAGGTAGCCGTCGAGCCAGTCGGTGATGCCGGAGACCACGAGCAGGCACAGTGCCCAGCCGTCCGCCTCCGGGCCGAGCACCAGCCAGAGGAACACGGGGATGCCCAGCAGGCGCAGCGCGCTCAGCAGGTTGGGCACCGTCCAGATGAGGTCGGCGCGGGGTGGGGCGGGGTCCTCCCCGGTCGGCCGCGCAGTCACGCTGGACACCCTAGATGCCCGATCACGCGTCGCCGTGGGCGGCGTCACGGATCTCGCCGACCAGCTCCTCGATGACGTCCTCGAGGGTCGCGACGCCGATCGTCGCGCCGCCGGCGTCGACGACACGGGCCATGTGCGCCCCCTTGCGCTGCAGCGTCTCGAGGGCGTCGTGCAACGCGTCCACGGGGTGCACGGCGGCGAGAGGCCTGATCCACTTGTCCTCGATCGGGCGCTCCCGGCGGTCGGGGTCCGGCTCGAGGACGTCCTTGATGTGGAGGTAGCCCACGAGGCCGCCGTCCGCGCTCTCGACCACGGGGAAGCGCGAGTAGCCGGTCGCCGCGCACAGCGCCTCGACATCCGCCCCCGACGCTCCGCGGGTGACGGTGGTCAGCTCGGTCAGCGGAAGCACGACGGCCTGCACCGTCTTCTCGGTGAATCCCAGCGCGCCAGCGAGGCGGTCGTACTCCCCCGCCTCGAGCAGCCCCTCGCCGCGCGACTCCTCGACGAGCTCGGCGACCTGCTCCAGCGTGTAGGTCGACTCGACCTCCGCCTTCGGCTCGACCCGCAGCAGTCGCAGCGTTCCTCGCGCGATGGCGTCGAGCATCGCGATGAGCGGGCGGACCACCGAGACGAGGGCGAACATGATCGGCGCCAGCACGAGCACGGCGCGCTCGGGACCGGCCAGCGTGATGTTCTTCGGCACCATCTCCCCGAGCACGACGTGCAGGCAAGCCACCAGCCCGAGCGCGATCGCGAACGAGAGGGGGTGCAGCAGCCCGTGCGGCGCGTGGAGCGCCTCCAGCACCGGCTCGAGCAGATGCGCGATCGACGGCTCCGCGACGGCGCCCAGCAGCACCGAGCAGAGCGTGACGCCGAGCTGGATGCCCGCCACCATGGCGCTGACGTGCTCCATGGCGCGCAGGGTGGTGCGGGCGATCCGCGAGCCGCGGTGGGCCAGCGGCTCGATCTGGCTGCGCCGTGCCGAGATCAGCGCGAACTCGGTGGCGACGAAGAAGGCGTTGCCGGCCAGGAGGAGCGCGGTCAGCAGCAGGCCGACCGGGGCGCTCACGACGACACCTCCTGACGGGAGACCGGCAGCCGCAGAGCCACCCGGTCGACGCGGAGGCCGTCCATGTGCTCGACGGTGAGAGAGGCCAGCCGCTCCCGCACCTCGTCGGGGTCGGAGCGGTCGGGCACTTCGATCTCGGCCACATCGCCCCGGTGGGGCACCCGGCCGAGGACGGCCATCACCAGGCCACCGACGGTGTCGTAGTCCTCGCTCTCCGGCAGCTCCACGCCGGTCAGGTCCTCCACCTCGTCGGGGCGGAGCAGCCCGCTCAGCGACCAGGAGCCATCGCGCCGCAGCCGCGCCTGGGCACGGATCGAGTCGTGCTCGTCGGCGATGTCGCCGACGATCTCCTCGATCACGTCCTCGAGCGTCACGATGCCGGCCTGGCCGCCGTACTCGTCGAGGACGACGGCCATCTGGAACCCCTCACTGCGGAGCAGCTCCATCAGCGGGTCCAGCCGTAGGGAGTCCGGCACGACGACGGGCTTGGCCATGAGGTGCTTGACCCGGGTCGTGTTTCGTTCGTGTGCTGGCACAGCGACCGCGTTCTTGACGTGCACGGTGCCGACGACGGCGTCACGCTCGTCGAGCACAGGGAAGCGGGAGTGACCGGTGCGCCGAGTGAGGTCGATGACGGCCTGCGCCCGGTCGTTCTCCTCGAGGCTGAACGTGCGCATCCGCGGCGTCATGATCTCGCCGGCGGTCCGGGTGCCGAACTCGACGCTGCGCTCGATCAGCTCAGCGGCATCGGCGTCGAGCGTGCCCTCGTCGGCGCTGCGCTGGATCAGCGAGGCGAGCTCGGTGGAGCTGCGAGCAGAGCGCAGCTCCTCCTGCGGCTCGATCCCGAGGCGCCGCACGAGTGCGTTGGCGGTGCCGTTGAGCAGCTTGATCGGCACGCGGTTGAGCGCCGTGAAGGTGCGCAGGAAGCCCTGGGTCGCCTTCGCGGTCGCCATGGGCAGGGCGAGCGCGATGTTCTTGGGCACGAGCTCGCCGAAGACCATCGTGACGATCGTCGAGACGACCAGGCCGATGACGACGGCCGTCGGCGCGACGGCGCCCTGGGGCACACCGAGGGCTTCCAGCGGCCCGCGGATGAGCTCCGAGGTGGCCGGCTCGGCGAGCCAGCCGATGCCGAGGTTGGTGACGGTGATGCCGATCTGCGCGCCCGAGAGGTGACTCGACAGCAGTCGAAGCGACTTCTGGACTCCGCGCGCGCGCCCGTCGCCGGCGGCGGCCTCGCGGTCGACGGAGCTCTTGTCGACCGTGACGAGGGCGAACTCGGCTGCGACGAAGAGTCCGCAGAGCAGCACGAGCGCGAGGGCTAGCAGGAGCAGGAGGAATGCGGTCATCGGGGACGTGTCCCCTGACTACTTCGACCTTCCATGAGGTGTGGTGTGTGTCCTTCGCTGGGCGGTGGTGGGCCCACTCTACGGGAGCGCCGTGCCACCACCGAACGAGTCGAGCACGGCGGTGGAGGCGAGGAGGCGGTACGGCGCGGCGCCGGACGAGGCCCTCTCGCGCAGGGCATCGGTCGGCAGCCGGGCACCCGCCAAGAGCATGACGTTCCCCTCGCGTCGGGCCTTGAGCGTCGCCGGCTCGGCGCCGACGACGACCTCGTCGAACAGCGGGCGCACCCCGGCGACGGCGGACCGCACGAGCGGAAACGGCGCCCGGTCGGCGATGTTGGCGACGAGGACGCCGCTGTGCCCGACGACCCGGCGGACCTCGCGCAGGAACCGGGTGCCGACCAGCTCCGGGGGCACCGAGCCGTCGGCGAAGGCATCGAGCACGACGACGTCGACCGCCCCGTCGCGCACGGCCGGAAGGCCGCAGACACCGTCGACGGGGCGCACCTTGATGCCGCTGCGAGCTGGCAGTGGAAGCACCCGCCGTACCTCCTCGATGAGGGCTGCGTCGGGCTCGAGCACGATCTGGGCGGACCGCGGCCGCGTGTGCGCGACGTAGCGCGGCAGCGTCATCGCGGCGCCGCCGACGTGCAGGATCCGGAGCGGCCGGCCGGCAGTCGCGGCCAGGTCAAGCACGTCGGCGATCCGGCGCATGTAGTCGAACCCGAGCCAGGTGGGGTCGTTCGGGTCGATCTGGGACTGTGCCCGGCCGTCCAGCCACAGCACGTAGGACCCGGGCCGGTCGCCTTCGGTGATCGTGGCGGCCATGTCGCCCAGGATCCCACGGCCGACCCGGTCACTGAGCTCGGTCCTCGAGCTCAGTCCTCGTGCGGCGCGCAGTGACCCGCGCTGTGCCGGCGGCTGGCGATGAGAGCGAACGCGCGGTCGAACGCGGCGTTGCCCTCGGCCCCGTCCACGCCGAGGACCGCCTCGTCCGACGCGGTGCCCTGCGAGGTCCAGTTGTCCGAGCCGACCCACGTCCGGAAGTGGCGAACCCCGCCGCTGACCCAGGTGGCGGTCATGTCCTTGGCGTGCGTGAACGTGTGGTCGGCGAAGCAGCCCGGCAGCACGGTGACCCCCGCGCGACGCAGGACCGCTCGGACGCCGACCGCGACGGTCGGCCCCGCGACCAGCGCGATCCGCGCACCTCCTCTCCGCATCGCCGCCAGGCGGCGGGCGATCCACTCGCCGCGCGGTCCCCACATCGAGTACATCTGGATCCTGATGACGGTGCTGGGACGTGCCGGGAGGGCACGCAGCCGAGCCATCACCGGGTCGGCGCCCGGCCGGTCCGCGGTCGGCAGGAAGTATGCCGACCAGCCGGTGCCGGCCACCGTCCGCAAGGGCCGCCGGAGGCTCCGTTGCGCGGCCTGCGCTCGCTCGATCGAGCCGAAGGCGTCATAGAGGGCCTTGTCGCCGACGACCTGCCACATCAACGCGTAGGTGTAGCGGTCGCTGGTGTCGGCGGAGTTGTAGGAGCCGTTCATGACGACCCAGCGCTGGTCGCCGACCCGGCTGAAGAGGTAGCTCTTCTGATGCATGATCCCGCCCGAGCCGCGGGCCGCGCCGTTCGACCAGATCCCCCACGACCCCGGAGTGCCGGGTGCGGCCAGCGTCCGCATCAGCCGCCGGCTGAGGCCGAACCGTCGCGCCTTGCTGTTGCCCGCGAGGATCACGTGCACGTGCACGCCACGGTGGACCGCGTCGGTCAGCGCCCGGGCGATCCGGTGCGAGCTGATCCAGTAGGTGGTCACCTCGATCTGCTCGCCGGCGGGCACGCGGGCGATGTTCGCGGCGATCTGGTCGGAGATGACGTGCGGCCGGTGGCGCGGGTCGTTGTAGAGCAGCTGTGTCTGCGGTCCGTTCATCGGCGCGGGCGCTGCCCGGAGTGGGAGTGCACCGACGTCCTCGCGAGCCGGCGCGATCTGGCCGGCGGCGTGTGGTGCGATGGCCGGCTCAGCTTGAAGGATCAGGGGTACGCCGGCCACCACCAGCACCGTCACGAGCTTTGTCAGCGTCGACCTCATGGTGGTCGCGACGCTAGGGACGTGAGCGGACCGGTGACCGAACCCCACGTGAAGCGCTCGCTACCGCTGGAGGAAGGCCCAGTGAGGAAAGCCCAGTGAGGAAGGCCCAGTGCGGAAGGCCCCGTGAGGAAGGCCCAGTGCGCTCCTTCCCCCGGGTAGCCTCATCGGGATGGGACACAGCGTCCTGGACGCGATCCAGTCCGTAGGACCAGCACTCGCCTACACGATCATCGCCGCTCTCGTCTTCGCCGAGGCGGCTGTCTTCGTCGGCTTCGTCCTGCCGGGTGAGACGGCGGTCCTGCTCGGTGGCGTCCTCGCGAGCCGGGGACGCCTCGACCTCACCATCCTGATCGTGGTCGTCGTCGTCAGTGCGATCGTCGGCGACACGGTCGGCTACGAGGTGGGCAAGCACGCCGGACCGCGCGTCCTCCAGCTCGGGATCCTGCGCAGGCATCAGGCCCGGATCGGGAGCGCCCAGGAGATGCTTCGGCGCCGGGGCGGACCGGCCGTCTTCCTGGCCAGGTGGACCGCGTTCTTCCGCGCCGTCATGCCGGGCCTCGCCGGCCTCAGCCAGATGCGCTACCGCACCTTCTTGCCTTGGAACGCGCTCGGCGGCCTCACCTGGGGCATCACGTTCTGCCTGGTCGGCTACTTCGCTGGCGCGTCCTACGAGAAGGTGGCCTCCACGATCGGCAAGGGTGCGGCCGTCGTCGTCGCGTTGGTGGTGATCGCAGGGCTCGTCGTGTGGCGCGTTCGCAAGGGGCGGCGCGAGCGGGCCGCCGAACAACGGGAGGCATCGGCTCCGGTCGATCGCCGCTGACCGCAGGCTCGCCTCGTCGTCGGGACTCAGTCGGCTGCGGACTCAGTCGGCTGCGGAGCCGGTCGGGCGCCCGAGGGCCCGCTGCCGCTCACGCGTGCGCGCGCGCTCGCCGAAGTTGCGCCACCACGCCGGGGCGACGAGGAAGGCCTCGGCCCGCAGCACCGCGACCGAGACGCTCGGGATGTCGACCGCCGACCTGAAGCACACGAACCGCGGCACCCACTCCGGTTGGAACTTGGCGTTCGCCCGGTAGAGCGACTCGATCTGCCAGAAGCGGGACGCCTGCATCAGGATCGCTCGCCACAGCCGCAGCACCGGGCCGGCACCCAGACGCTCGCCACGGGCGAACACGCTGCGGAACACCGCGAAGTTCAAGGACACGCGCGCGACGCCGAGGGCCGGCGCCTGCGCCATCAGGTCGGTCACCATCAGCTCGATGATGCCGTTCTCGCCCGAGCGGTCGCGGCGCATGACGTCGAGCGAGAGTCCGTCGGTGCCCCACGGCACCAGCTGGAGCAGGCCGCGGAGACTGCCCGAGGCGTCGCGGCAGAGGACGACGACCGCGTCGGCGTCCTCCGCGCAGGCCAGCCGCCCCAGGGCCATCGAGAAGCCGCGCTCGACCTCACCGTCGCGCCACGCCTCGGCGCTGTCGAGGATCGCCGAGCGGGTGGCGTCGTCGAGATCGCGCACGCGCACACAGGTCGAGCTCAGACCTGCGCGGCGGCAGCGGGTGACGGCCTGGCGCACCACGCGCATCCGCCGGCCCTCGGTGGTGAAGTCGGCGGTGCTCAGGACGGCCTCGTCGCCGAGCTCCAACGCGTCGAGACCGGCGCGGTGGTAGGCGGCCGCGCCCTGCTCGCTCGCCCCGAGCACGGCGGGGAGCCAGCCGTAGGCGTTCGCCTCCCCCATCCAGGCGGCGATCGCGCCGGGCCAGGCCTCCGGGTCGCCCAGCGGGTCGCCCGCGGCGAGAGACACTCCCCCGACGATGCGGTAGCTGACGGCCGCCTTGCCGCTCGGGGAGAAGATCACGGCCCGGTCGTCGCGGAGCGCGAACCAGGACAGCGAGTCGACCCGACCCCAGCGGCTCAGCAGGTCGCGGACCCTGTCGCGCTCGTCGCCGTCGAGGCGGTGTGGCCCCGCGGCCGGCGCGAGAGCGACCAGGAGCAGCAGCAGGAGGAGGGCCACGCCGAGGACGGCGAGGGCGATGGCCGTGTGGGTCGCCGTCTCGCCGTCGACGAACGAGACCGGACCCGGGATGCCGGCCAACCCGAGGAACGACTCGGTGAGCCTCGAGACCACCGTGCTTCCAGGCGCCACCCCGTCGAGGTCGACGCTGATCCAGAGATACCCGAGGAGCGTCGCGATCGGGACGCCGAGCGTCGCGAGCGCGACGATGCGCCGTGGCGACCTCGGGTCGGGGAGCGCGTGGAACCGGTGCCGTGCGATGACCAGCAGCACGAACACCGCGGCCGTGAGGGTGGCCTCCTCGATGTCGAGGCCCTTCACGATGTGGGCCAGGGTGGCGAACGCCGTCAGCACGGTCGCGAGAAGCCAGGCGCGGTACTTCCCACGGCGCAGGCCGCTCGCCAGGAGCATCAGGATCGCGCCGGCGGCCAGCGTGCCGGTCGTGGCCGCGGCGGGGAACACCGGGGGAACGACGCCGGTGACCAGCAGGACGCGACTGTGGAAGGCAGGCGACGCGGCGCTGATGACGGAGATGACGCCGACCAGCCACACCAGCCGCGCGATCGTCCGAGGAGTGCCGAGGCGGGCGAGGAGCCCTCTCAGGCCCTTCTGGGGCGCGACCGGCGGTGTCGGCCCAGGCCCGTCCGCCGTCGGCGTCAGCGTCGGACGGAGCACGCCGGGACGGTGTGCGGTCGCCAGGGGTCCCGGATGTCTTGCTGACTCGCGATCGTTGTGCATTCCCGACTCCCCATACATGCCGACAACCCCACGGTAGGCCGCGCGCCTGAACGTTTCCTGACGACGCCGCGCCGCACACGCACCCGTCCTGGACAGGTCGTACGGTGAACCATGCCCGTGGGTCTCGTCTGCGCGATCGGCACCGCGCTCTGCTACGGGGTCGGCTCGGTGCTGCAGTCCGCTGCGGCGGCCGAGGCGGAGCGGGCCGACGGACTCGATCCGCGCCTCCTGCTCAGCCTGGCCCGCACGTGGCGGTATCTGCTCGGCCTCGCCCTCGACGGACTCGGGTTCATCCTCTCGCTCATCGCCCTGCGCTCCCTCCCCCTGTACGTCGTCCAGTCCATCATGTCCAGCTCCTTGGCGGTGACCGCGGTCGTCGCTGTCATGGCCCTCGGCCTCCGGCTGCGCCGGCGCGAGGTCGCAGCGCTCGGCACCGTGGTCGTCGGGTTGACGATGGTCGCGCTCTCGGCGCGCCCGGAGCCGGCGGACGCCGTCAGCACGCGCACGCAGTGGCTGATGCTGGCCGTGGCGGTGGTGCTGGTCGTCGTCTCACTCCCCTTGGTCCGCGTCAGCGGACGGGAGGGCGCGTGGCTCCTCGGCGGGGTGGCCGGGCTCGGGTTCGGAGTCGTCGCGGTCGCCGCGCGAGCCCTGTCGGCCTCGGCCAGCGGGGCCGGCTTGGCGAATGATCTGCGAGCGCTGGCGGGCGCTCCTGCGACCTACGCGCTCCTGGTCGCGACGACCCTCGCCCTGACGGCGTATGCCACCGCCCTCCAACGCGGCAGCGTCGTGCAGGCCACCGCTCCGCTCGTCGTGGGCGAGACCGTCCTGCCGGCGCTGGCCGGCCTTGCCCTCTTCGGCGACCACCCGCGGCCCGGATGGGGACCCGTGGCCGTCGTCGGGTTCGCCCTCGCGGTCGGGGCGACCCTGATCCTGTCGCGGTTCGGCGAGGTGGACACATCATCAGGTTCGGTTCAGGCTGGCGCGCTTTGATGTGATCGTCAGCCGTTCAACGGCTGGCGCGCGGGACAGCTGCCAGCCAGGGGGCCTCGATGTCACTCACCGGTCCGATCTTCCTCGACGGGATCGTTCTCCTCACCGTCGCTGCATTCGTCGCCGTCGTCCTGCTCTGGCCGCGGCTCACGCCGCCCACGCCCTGGCACGTCGCAGGCCGGGCCGGCGCACTCGTGCTCGTCAACGCGCTCGTGCTGCTCACCGCGGCGACGCAGCTCAACGCGGCCTACCTCTTCTTCGCGGGGTGGGGAGACCTGCAGGGCGCCCTCACCGGACACATCGCCCAGACCTCCTTGCACCGGGGAGGGGGCGAGCGGGCGGCCGCCGAGATGGCGGTCGCCGGGCAGGCGGCCGCGGTGGCAGCGCACCCCTCCGCTCTGGCGCAGCTGGCGGGGGCGACGGGCGTCACGAAGTACTGGGTGCACGGTGCCAAGAGCGGTCTGACCGGATCGGTCCTCGTTCAACTGCCAACCGGCTATGCCTCGAAGGCCGCTGCAACCGAGCGTTACCCCGTCATCGAGGCATTCCACGGCTACCCCAGCGAACCCCTGAACTGGATCAAGGTCTTCCATCTTCCCGAGCTGGTTGACAGCGCGGTGCAGGCGCACGCTCTGCGCGCACCGTTGATCGTCATGCCCGAGATCGAGATCCCGCAAGGCGTGGACACCGAGGGCGTGAACGGCTCGGCCGGCGAGCCGCAGGTCGAGACATGGCTGACCCAGGACGTGCCGAACTGGCTCGGCCAGCACTTCCGTGTGATCGCCAACCGCGACGCCTGGACGACGATCGGCTACTCGGCCGGCGGGTTCAACGCCGCCATGGCGACCCTGCTGCACCCCGCGCAGTACGGCGCCGGCATCGTGCTCGGCGGCTACTTCAAGCCCGAGTTCGGACCGTTCTACCGCCCGTTCACCTCGGCGAGTCCTGCCGGACGCTACTACGACCTGGTGCACGCCGTCGCGCACAACCCGCCGCCGGTCTCCCTGTGGATGGAGACCTCGCACGCCGACCAGGCCAGCTATGGCTCGAGCGCGCAGTTCCTCCGAGCCGTCCGTGCGCCAACGGCGGTCCACGCCGTGGTGCTGCAGAACGCCGGGCACCGCGACTCGGTGTGGATCGCCCTGATCCCCGAGGCCCTCAAGTGGCTGGGGCACAACATCAGAGGCTTCCATCCATGACGACCCCTGGCGGCCCCTGACGGCCCCACCGCAGAGCGCTCGCTCAGACCCGCGGCAGGCCGGCGGACAGCAGTGTGCCGGCGATCAGCTGGTGGCCTGCGGCGTCGGGATGGTCACCGTCGGGAGCCATGAGGGCGGTGACGTCGCGTCCAGACTGCTCGAACGGCGTGAAGAGGTCGACGTAGCGTGCACCGGCGGCCGTCGACACCGCCTTGATGACGCCGTTGGCCCGTCGGGTCAGCTGCAACGATGCCTGCAGGCCGTCGTCCCCGTACGCCTGGCGCGCGACGTCACCGTCCTCGAACACGTTCCAGTATCCCGTCACCAGCATCGTCGTGGGCTTGCCCCGCCTCAGTGACCGGATCGTCGCGAGCACCGAGGCCAGGTCGGCCCGCATCGTCTCCAGCTCATCGCTGACGCAGTCGGTGTTGCCGGCCTCGCACTCTCCGGTGACGACCTGGTCGTGATGGTCGCCGAAGTCGTTCGCGCCGATCGTCACGAGGAAGATGTCGGCGCGGCGTACGGCGGCCTGGATGTCCGGCGTGCGCAGCTGAGCCACCACGTCGGAGGTCTGCAGACCGCTCACGGCCCGGTTGTCCACGCTCACCCTCGTGCCTGTGTGCTTGGCCAGGAGTGTGCCGTAGGTCTGCGGGAACGGGCTGCAGTCGCAGGCCTTGCCCGAGGGCACCGAGTCGCCCAGGGCCATGACGACGTGGCCGGGCTGGCCCGGGCCTGCGCCCGCCTGGGCACTCGGCGGCGTGCTTGCCTGAGGGCTCAGCTGATTGCTGGGTGACGCGCTGGGCGACGCGCTGGCGTGAGCCCCGGGCTGCGCGAGAGCGCCGTTCTCGAGCCGGGAGACGCCGAGCGTCGCGACCAGCGCGACCGCCACGAGGAGCGTCACGACGAGGGGGACAGCGATCGCGCGCAGCCTCATGCCGCCTGAGGGCGCGCGAGGGCGCGAGATGTGGTGAGGGGCACGGACGTTGAGGCTACCGAGTCGGCTCAAACGCCGACAATCAGCATCGGCCACCCAGTGCCGCTTCGGAGCCCGCGCCGAGGGAGCGGTGCACGCCGTTGAGCAGCAGGATCTTGTGACCGCACACGACGCCGGCGAGGTGGTAGCGCTGCGTGAGCAGCCGCGCGACGCGAGGCGTCTCGAGGTGCCAGGCGTTGATGCTGCCGGCCTCGAGCAGCCACGTGGGGGCGTGCGGGCCGGCGAGGATACGTGCGAAGAGACGCAGATGCGGGTCCTCAACGCGGACCGGCAGGGACCATGAGTACGGGTACGGCGTGCGGAGCCCGGCATCCTCGAGGAGGTTCGCCTGACCCCACACGACTGTCATGGTGTCGTGGGGCTGCGCGGAGGCGGCGACGTAGCGCGCCATCGCGGGCTCCTCGACGTTCACCGGCATCCGCGCGACCACGTGGACGGCCGCGACGAGCACCGTCGCACCCACCACGAGTCTGGGCGCCACTCGCGCATGCCACCGGCGCTCGGCGGGCATGAAGCCGAGCGCCATCCCCACGGCCGCCAACGGGACGACGGCGAGCCAGTAGTAGGCATACCAATTCACGCTGGCGGCGATCACGGCCGCCAGGCACGCGACCGCGACCAGGATCACCCCGAGGAGCCGGAGCGATCGACGTCGGGTGAGCTGGTCGTAGGCCACGTGTGCGAGACACAGGCCCAGGCCGCTGAGCGCCATGATCTCGAAGAACGGCCAGACCCGCTCGGCCGGGGCACGCGAGGTGGAGCTCGTCACCACGCGGACCGACGCGACGCGGAAGGTGTAGACCGCGTTGAGGAGCACGCCGACACCCGGCCCGGCCGCGGCCCACGCGAGCGTCGCGGCGAGCGGCAACGCCACGCCGAGGGTGAACGAGAGGAGCAGGAGGGCGTTGCGCCGGGCCTGGGCGAGCAGCACGACGGCGGCGACGACCATCGCCACCAGCGCGCTCTGCTTGCTGAGGAAGGCGAGCACGCCCGCGCACCCGGCGAGTCCGGCGAGCACGACCGGCACCCACCCGCCACGGCGACCAGGCTCCTCGGCGCGCCGGCGGTGCAGTGCGCCGAGCAGCAGCGCGAAGGAGACCATCACGAACATCGCTCCGACGCCGTCGCTGATCAACTGGTTGCCGTCCAGCGCCGGTTCCGAGGACAGCGCAGCCGCGCAGAGGGCCGCTGCCAGTCCACCGTCCGGTCCGGCCAGCCGTCGGCCGGCGTACCAGGCGCCCATGGTGAGCCCCCCGGCCACCGTGACGCCGACGAGGCGCATCGCCACCGGCGACGCGCCCAGGAGGACGACGAGCTTGAAGACGAGGAGGAGCACCGGGGGGCGATCGACCCACTGACCGCCGTAGAGCCAGTGCCCGGGCCCGGGCCAGTGCTGGGCCACGTAGAGGTAGCCGCCCTCGTCGTCGCCGAACGGTGCAGCCAGGAACGGGAGCCGCAGGGCGACCGCGAGGAGCAGCCCTGCCAGCAGTGATCGGCCGGGCCGGGCCGCGAGCCACTCCCACAGGCGACGCGGAGCCACCAGCAGAGTGCGCCCGAGGGGAACGAGACGGTCGCCGACGACGGCGACGGCGATCGCGCCCGCCATCGACCCCATGATGATCGCCCAGGTGCCGGGCACATGCAGCGTGGGGTCGAGCGGCGAGAGGACGCCGAGCACCGCCACCGCCGCGATCAGACATCGCCGGGCGCGTGCGGGCAGGTCGCAGCAGGCGAGGAGCGGCAGGCACCACAGGTAGTACCAGTAGTTGGTGACCGGACTGAGCACCGTCGTCAGCAACGTCGCAAGGCCGGCGGCGCCGAGGGCGACCCGCCGCTCCCCCACCGGCGTGCGCAGGAGGATCCAGAGGCAGCCGAGGCCGAGCAGCGCGACGCCGACGCCGTCGGCGATCGAGGCGGCGTCCGAGTGGCCCGCCCAGCGCAGCGCACGGCCGCCGTCATAGGTCAGCGACAGCGGGGTGTGCAGGCCCAACGCCACGTGCATCGTATGTGTCCAGCCGACGCCCAGGCCGCTGATGACACCGATGCCGACGGCCGTGGCGAGCGCGACGGCCCCCACCCGCACGCTGAGCCGAACGCGCGTCATCAGCGCCCCCGACGGTGCGGCGAGAAGGACCACGCCGAGCCCGGCCATCGCGGCAGGCGCCTTGACGGCCGTCGCAACACCGACCAGCAACGCGCCGGTCAGCCAGCCGCGCGAGGCCGTGAGCGCCAGTGCGAGACAGACGACACCGGCGATCAGGAGGTCGACGTGGGCGCCGCCGATGCCGTCGGCGAGGACGAAGGGGCTCGCGACAGCGAGCCAGGCGGCGGGCGCCGGGCGGCGACCCGCCATCCGCGCCAGCCGAGGAACGGCGACCATCAGCAGACCGAGTCCGAGCACGGCGAGGACGCGGTAGCCGAACATCAGCAGCCAGGGACTCGACGTCACCTGGCTGAGCGCGCCGCCCCACAGGAGCGGAACGGGACCGTACGGCGCGGGGGTGTGTCGCCAGCACAGGCAGACGGCCTGCACGATCGGTCCGTGCAGCACGGCGGGCGGCGAGACGTACGGCGACAGGCCATGCCCGGTCAGGAACCCGTCAGCGGCGTAGCTCCACGCGTCGCCGCTGAACAGCGGCGGCGCGAACAGGAGCGGCACGGCCCACAGGAGCGTCGCGCGACAGACGTCGACGACGTCGGCGCGCCGGCGACGCACCGCGTGTCCGAGGATCAGCCAGGCGCCCGTGAGCAGGATGACGCCTGCGAGGCACAGGAGGACGCCCCAGCGCTGGGCGGACGGCAGGGCCCGCAGATCGCGCAGGACATCGAGCCGGCCGACGTGACCGCCCGAGGGCATCCTGCTGTAGGCGAAGCCGCCGGCGGTCATGCAGGCGGCGCCGAGCATGCCGCCCAGCGTCCACCACCACCGACTGCCGGCGACGAGCGCTCGCCGCACGCCACCGGCGCTCATGCGCATCGGAGCTTCGACCACACTCATGGGCGCGCCGCTCAGCGCTCCTCGGCGCGGCGGCGCCGAGCGGTCGTGTGCCCCATGGGCACGAGAGTGCGCCGGGGCAGGTGAAGGACTCATGAAGTTCCTCCTTCCACGCCCCTGCGCGGATTGCCGTCGCCGCGCCTAGCTCGTGATGTCCTTGGCGGCGAAGCGGGCCCAGGCCGCGAGGAAGAAGACCAGCGCGTAGGAGGCCGCCAGGTAGAGGCCGTGCAGCACGCCGTCCCACACGATCGGTGTGCGCAGGAGGTCGCCGAAGGCCATCCAGTGATGGGTCAGCAGGTAGGGATGGAGACGGGCGACCTGCGGGATGGAGTCGAGGATGAAGCTGGCGGTGGAGAAGACGACCGTCGCCAGGGTCGCCGCGATCGGCTGCTCGGTCAAGGTCGAGATGAACAGCCCGACCGCGCCCAGCGCCGCGAGCCCACAGGAGAGGTAGACGGCTGCCAGCGCCACACGGCCGAGGCCGGCGAGGAAGGAGATCTGCGTCCCTGACAGGGTCGTGAGATCGCCGCCCCCGAAGAGGGCCAGCCCGATGGCCATGCCGACCACGGCGACGAGGAAGGTCGCGATGAAGGAGAAGATGACGATCGCGGCGTACTTGACGCCGAGCAGTCGAAGCCGCGCGACGGGCACGGTGAGCAGATAGCGGAGCGTGCCGAGGTTGGCCTCGCCGGCCACGCTGTCGCCGGAGATGGCGGCGATCGCCAGCGGCAGGAACAGGCCCAGCTCGATGGTGAGCGCGGACAAGGCCACGAAGAGCCCGTTCTCCGTGATGGAGCGGAAGAAGTCCGGGGCGTCGTTGCCCGGCTGAGACGCGGTGGACTTCACGGCGATCGCGATGAAGATCGGCACCGCCGCCAGGATGGCCATGCCGGCGATGTTGCGCCGCCGTCGCAGGATGAGCCGGAGCTCCGAGGCCAGCAGGCGAGGCGAGGGGCGTCGCAGCGACACGGTGCCTGGCGCCGAGAGCTCAGCCGCTGACATCGAAGCCCTCCCCCGTCAGGCGCACGAAGACGTCCTCGAGCGTAGGCGCGTCGACGACGAACCCGGTCACCGACATCCCGGCGTGGACGCACGCCGTCACGACCTTCTCGGGCGGCACCTGGCCGAGCCGGCCGACCGCGATGCGCCCCGCGACGTGCACGTCGCCCAATCCCAGCTCGCGCATCACCCGCGCGGCCTGCTCCGGCTGGTCGGTCTCGATCCGTGCCTCGGTCTCCTGCTGGCGCCGGATCTCGGCTGCCGGTCCCTGCGTGATCAGACGACCCGTGTGCATCACACCGATGTGGCTGCAGACCTGCTCGACCTCCGAGAGCAGATGGCTGGAGACCAGGACCGTGGTGCCGTCGGCGGCCAGCGACGTGACGAGGGAGCGCACCTCACGTGTCCCCTGCGGGTCCAGGCCATTGGTCGGCTCGTCGAGGACCATGAGGTCCTTGGGCGTCAACAGGGCGCCGGCGATCGCCAGCCGTTGCCGCATGCCGAGGGAGTAGGCCCGATACCTCTTGCGGGCGGCCGCCAGGAGGCCGACACGGTCGAGCGCGGCGTCGACCCGCGACGTCGACGTCGCCGGGTCGGCGGTGCGGTCGGCGGCGTCGAGACGGCGCAGGTTGTCTCGGCCGGAGAGATAGGGGTGGAACGCGGGACCCTCCACGAGGGCCCCGACACGTGGCAGGGCGTCGACGACCCGGCCCGGCACCGGATGGCCGAGCAGCTCGATCTCTCCCTGCGTAGGCGCCACGAGACCCAGCAGCATCCGGATCGTGGTCGTCTTGCCCGAGCCGTTCGGACCCAGGAACCCGTAGACCGCGCCGCTGGGCACCACGAGGTCGATCGCGTCGACCGCGGTCTGGGAGCCGAACCTCTTGGTGAGGCCGGCAGTGCGGACCGCGTCGGCCGCGGTCACCGCGCCGCGAGCGCGGCGTAGAGCTGGGCGGGGGCCACCGCGCCGGCCACCACCCGTCCGTCGTCGGTGACCAGCACGGAGAAGAGCGTGCCACGGAGCAGGTGGCCCGACCCCCAGGATCCGGACACCGTCGGAAGCGACTTGACCACGGAGCCGAGGCTACCGAGAGGGGTCTGCTCCTTCGATGCGGCGCCACCACCCGGCGTCGGCATGGTCGCCTTGACGATGGTGGTCCAGCCCGTGCCGACCGTGTGCGGGGCCGCGTCCGGCGCGTGCGCAGGTGCCGAGCCTGAGCTGTCGCCCTTGCCGCCCATGCCGCCCATGCCGCCCTGGGTCACGGTGGCGCCCGGCGGAGGGTTGAACCGGAAGACCGACGACGAGGGCTTCGACGGGTCGAAGGAGGTGAACCCGGTCTCGAACGCCGGCTTCGCCGCCCCACGCGCGAAGATCTGCACCCGGGTCGGGATGTGGGTGGCGCCGTCGATCGCGACCTTCACCGCGCCGATCAACGTGGCCGTGTCGCGAGGCTCGAGCACGAGCTGGTACGCCGCACGGTCGGCGACGACGGCGTTCGGGTCGGTGCTGACCATGGTGGTCGGCGTGATCGCCTGGAGGGCCGCGTCAGCCGCCTGCTGCGGCGTCATCGCCGGGCCGGTCGGTGTCCTGGCCTCCTTGTGCCCGTGGTCCTGTCCCTGGGCCGGGACTGCGAAATGGCGCGCGGTGTTGTCGTGGCTCGACCACAGCCAGACGTCGGACCCGTTGCGGACGAGGTCGGATTCGCCGAGCTGGCCGAGGAGCGCGATCCTCGCCTGCTGCTGTCCCGCGCTCCAGACCCGGAGCGTGTGCGAGCCGGAGACCAGCGAGCTGAAGCTCGAGCTGCGGTCACCGGCGACACCCGGGAGGTCGGGGAGCCCGAGGCTGGCCGACTGCACGACCGTGCCGGAGAAGCCGTCCAAGCGCGCCTTCTGCACGTCGACGAGGAGCTGGGCTGCGCTGCGCGCAGGGAGCGTGTGGTGGGCGCTGCGCGAGATGGCGGCCACCCCGGAGCCTGCGCTGGTCACGACGACGACGGCGAGGATCGGCAGCAGCCACCGCCATCTGGGTCCGCGGTTCGACAGCATCATGCCGGCCATCGTCACGCCACGCGCTGTGAACCTGCTGAGAACCTGTGGGGCGGCGTCGATGATCCTGACAGGATGCCCGTGTGCGACTGCTCGTGGTCGAGGACGAGGTGCGGCTGGCGCGCGCTCTGCGCCGGGGGCTGATGGCGGACGGCTTCACCGTCGACATCGCGGTCACGGGACCATCCGGCCTGACGGCGGCACGCGACGGCGGCTACGACGCCATCCTGTTGGACGTCATGCTTCCGGGCATGTCGGGGCTCGACGTGGTGCGAGCGCTCCGGGCGGAGGACAACGGCGTCCCGGTCCTGATCCTCTCGGCCAGGGACGGCGTACGTGACCAGGTCGACGGCCTCGACCTCGGTGCCGATGACTACCTGGTCAAGCCAGCGTCCTACGCCGTCCTGCTGGCGCGCCTGCGCGCGGTCCTGCGGCGCCACCACGACACCCGGCCGCCGGTGCTCGCGTGGGGCGACGTGCGGCTGGATCCTGCCACCCGGGAGGTGACATTCGGCGACGAGCCGGTCGCGCTGACGCCTCGCGAGTATGCGCTGCTGGAGTTCTTCCTCCGCCACCCCGACCGGGTCGTCACCAAGCTCGAGCTCCTCGACCGCGTCTGGGACCTGGGCGACCGCGACCCGAACACGGTCGAGGTCTATGTCGGCTACCTGCGGCGCAAGCTCGGCGTCGACGTCGTGGAGACCGTGCGCGGTGTGGGCTATCGGCTCGGCCGCTCTGGGATCATCTGAGCATGGCGCGACCCTGGAGTCGCTGGTCGTTGCGTGCCCGCTTGATGAGCATCGGGCTGCTCGGCCTGGCCGTCGCGCTCGCGGTCGGCAGCATCGGTCTCTATGCGGCGCTCTCCGTCGAGGGACTCCGCCGTGTGGACCGCGCAGCAGCGGTCACCACCGGGGAGGTCGCGGGCCTGGTCCGTGCCGGGCGCCTGCCCCAGACACTGCCGGCCAGCGGCGTCTCCGTCATCCAGGTGCTCGATGACCGCGCCCGAGTCGTGAGCGCGTCGTCGAACTCCGACCGCCTGACCTCCATCCTGCGTCCCGACGAGCTCGACGCGGCCCTGCACGCGCCGGTCACGGTGTCGGGCTCACGCCTTGGGATCGCCTCCCAGCTCCGGATCCGAGCCTCCCGCGTCGAGACCGGCACCGGCACGATGACGATCGTGGTCGCCGAGCCCGTCGACGACCTCGTCGAGAGCAGCTCCGTCCTGCGGCTGGTGCTGATGATCGGCTACCCCCTCATCCTGGTGGTCCTCGCCCTGATCGCCTGGCGCGTGATCGGCGCTGCACTTCGTCCCGTCGAGGCACTGCGCTCGGCCGCCGAGCGCATCTCGGGGTCGGGACGTGGAGACCGGCTCCCCGTGCCGCCGGCCGACGACGAGGTCCGCGCGCTCGCCGTGACGCTCAACTCGATGCTGGACCGTCTCGACGGAGCGCGTGAGCGGGAGCGCGGCTTCGTGGCCGACGCCGCCCACGAGCTGCGCAACCCGCTCGCCTCGATGCGCATGCAGATCGACGTGGCGAGGCGGCTCGACCACGACGAGGAGCTCCTCGCCGACCTGGACGCCGACGTGTCGCGGATGTCCTCGCTCGTCGAGGACCTCCTCGTGATCGCGCGGATCGATGCCGGCACCCCCGCCGTGCCCGCAGGCGAGGTCGCGGACCTGCGCCTGGTGCTCGCCTCGGCGGCGGACGGTCTCCCGGTGTCCGTGCCGATCGAGATCGAGCCGAGCGTGGCCGAGCAGGTGCAGGCGCCGGCGACCGACCTCATCCGCGTGTTCGGGAACGTGTTCGCCAACGCAGTGCGCTATGCCTCCAGCGTCCACGTCTCCGTGCACCGGCGCGGCGATCTGGTCGTCGTGTGGGTCGACGACGACGGTCCGGGGATCGCGGCGTCCGACCGGGCGCGTGCCTTCGAGCGCTTCACCCGGCTCGACGACGCCCGGGACCGCGACTCAGGCGGCGCGGGACTGGGCCTGGCCATCGTCCGGGAGACCGTCCGCTCTCGCGGCGGAGAGGTGCGCCTGGACGACTCGCCGGCAGGCGGCCTCCGGGTGGAGGTGGTGCTTCCGCGGCACCCGGACTGCAGCTGACGGTGTGAGCGTGACACGATCGGGCCACCGAGGATCTCGACGGATCGGGCCGAGAGGAGAGCCGTGTCGACCACTGCCGCTGTTGAGATCGAGGGTCTCGACCGCGCGCTGCGCCTCGCGCGGCGGGTGACGGGACGAGAGCACGCCGGTCTGGCGCTGGTCGGTGGCGACACCGACCTCGCCTGGGACGAACCGGAGACCGCACTCCGACTCGACCACCCACTCCTCCAGGCGACGCTCGACTCCGGTCATCTCCACCAGTGGTCCTGTAGCCAGGCGCTTGGTGACCTCGGCGCCCTGCTCGAGCGGGAGCTGGAGCGCTCCGGCGCCATGAGCCTGGCGGCCCGTGTGGAGCAACAGCTCCTGCCATGCTCCGCGCCGCTCTCACCTTCCACGAGCCTGCGGCAGCCCCCAGCAGGGTGGCCGGCGACCTGTAGGCCGACCTCGACCACGTCTCCAGGTTCGCGACCTGCTTCGCTGCGCGGCTCGACCTGCGCACCGGGCACCTCGACTTCGCCGACGCCGGTGATGGCCTCGCGGTCCTCCTGCGAGGCGACGGTGGATACACGCCGCAGAAGGGCACCGACCTGCCCCTCGGCACGCTTCCCGACTCCGTCTGGCACGCGAACCGCACCGTCCTCGAGCCCGGTGACACGCTGCTCGTGGTCAGCGACGGAGTCCTGGACCTGGTCGACACACCTGAGGGCATCGTCCGCCGTGCGCAGTGATCCCGCGAAGCTCCGGTCGGGCGACGTGCCCCTGACTCGGGCACCCTCACCGTCGCCCTGAGTGCCGTGGAGCGTTTCGCACCGGATACGGGGGAGCTGACACGCCACCGCCCGCCGCCCTCGGACGAGAGCGGCGGGCGGTGGCGGTGAGCCGAACGGCTAGGCGGTTGCGGTCGCGGTCGGTGTCGTGGCGCCCTGGCACTTGGTCAGGGCCGCCTGCGCGTGCGCGAGGCGCTGGACCTGGGCCTTCTTGGCCTTGGCGATCCGGGCCTTCTTGGCCTTGTCGAAGGCAAGCGCCTTCTTCGCCTGGGCCTTCGCCGAGCCCTTGGTGGCGGCGACAGCCTTGCGGTCCTTCTTGACCTTGGCGGTCTGAGCGGCGAACTTCGCGGTCAGCCAGTCGAGCTTGGCCTGGGCCTTGTCGACGTGCGCCTGCTGAGTCGAGCACGGGGCTGCTTGCGCGTGCGAGGCGGTGGCAGCCGAGGCCAGCGTGACGCCGCCAGTGCTGAGAGCGGCAGCAGCGATGAGGGCTGCGGCGCCCTTGCGCAGGTTGTCCATGTTTTACTCCTCCGGAGATGGGACCGATGTCGTTCGGTTCACGCACTTCATGTCGCGCGCCGGGACGGGCGTTACATCCCACAAGAGAAAATCTCGGAAGGTCGCGCGGCCGAAGGCGACGACCGCCGCGCATCGTCGGCGACCTCACCGACGTGGCCGAGGTCAGCGAGCACTGACCTCGCGAACGGTCTTGTCGTCCGGCTCGGGCTCGGCGCCCGGACCAGGCTCGTGGCCCGGGTCGAGCGGAGGATCCGGGTCCGGGGTGGCCTGGGGGTCGTTCGGACCGGTGGGTGTCATCGTCATGCCGCCAGGTACCCCGCCGGAGCCGGTTCACCCCGAGGCCGGTCCATCCCGGAGCCGAGGCGACCCGGCCGCACGGAGGCCGCCGCTCAGGACGTGGGCATGTCGACGATGTCTGACCTGGGCGGCGCCTCGACGGAGACCCTCTTGCCCCAGTCCGAGTAGGTCATCGTCATCGTCGCCCCGGCGCCAGCGGAGGTCTCCACCTTGTCGAGGTAGCCGTCCTCGCCGACGTACACGTCGGTGGTCACGGCGCCCTGGCTGACCTGCCAGTGCCCGTCGCCGAGATCCTTGGCGGACCCGCCCGCGGCCTTGAGCTGCTCGAGGGTCCGGGACGGGTCCATCGCGAGGGCCGACCCGGCCTGCCCGGCGCTCATCTTCATCCACTTGCCTTGCTGTCCGGGGACCTGCACGTAGATCGCGGTGTCGACGAGCCGCATCTGCGTCGTCTGGCCGGCCGTCTTCAGGCGAAGCTGCATCGCCGAGTCCTTGCCGGCGAAGACGACGTCTCCCTCGCCGGATCCCTGGCTGCCCATGTCGAGGGTGATGTGCGCGCTCTTGCCCTCGGTCAGCGTCCGCGTCATCGCGTCGACGAGGCCGCTGGCGTCGCCCGACGCTTGCGTCGACGCCTCCGTCGTCGCTGCCGTCGCGGACGTCGACGGCGTCGATGCTCCGGTCGAGGCTCCGATCGACGGCGTCGAGGCACGGCCGGCGTTGCCCTTCTGGTCGCTGCCACCGCATGCCGCCACGGCCAGCACAGCGGTCGCGACTCCGGCGATGGCGAGCATTCGGCACGAACGGGCTCTCACGTCAAGGTCTCCTCAGGTCGACTCACTCCATCGGCATGGGTGCCGACGCGAAGGAGACGCGCGGGCCCGGGGCGTCATGACGACGCGCGCGACGCGGATTCATCATCGCTTCATGCCGCCCTGTCTACGGTCAGCCTCTCCGGCGCGGTCGTCGGGGTGCGGCAAGCGAAGGAGAAGCGGTGGCGTCGAACGGGCCGACGGTGGTGTGGGGTCACGTCCAGGAGGACTGGTTCGGGGCGGTCAACCACTTCGCCCGGAGCACGCCGTGGCTGCACACACCGGCGAGGTGGTACGCCGGCTACGGTGTGGCTGTCTTCGCCGCTCTGCTCCTGGTCTCGTGGCTGCTCGCCAGGCGGGATGGCGATCTACGACGGGTCACGGCTGCACTGTGGGCACCGATCGGGACCTTGATCGCCCTCGGCGTCAACCAGTTCCTGGTCGCGGCGTTCGGGGAGTCGCGCCCCTACACGGTCATGCCGCACGCCCTCGTGCTCGTCTCTCGCAGCACGGACTCCTCCTTCCCGAGCGACCACGCCGTCATGGCGGGCGCCGTCACGGCCAGCGTGCTGCTGGCCAACAGAAGGCTCGGACTTCTGACGGCGGGACTCGCCGTCCTGATGGCCGCCACCCGGGTGTATGTCGGCGCCCACTTCCCCCTCGACGTCGTGGTCGGCCTGGCCGTCGGCGCGATCATCGCGGTCGTCTCCTACCTGATCGTGCGCCCCCTGTGCTACCGCCTCGTCGTCCTGCTGGGGCAGACTCGCCTGCGCCTCCTGGTCACCGCGCAACCCGGCTGAGAGTGGCTGAGAGTTCACTCGCCGCTCATCTGGGTACCTCTCAGGGAGCGAACGACGCACCTGTGTCGCCCGTTCGTCCTGCTCATCACGGGAGGGAACCCTCATGGAGATCATCGGTGTCATCATCGCCGGCATCATCATCGGCTTGCTGGGCAAGTTCGTCGCGCCGGGAGACAAGGACAACATCCCGATCTGGCTGACGATCCTGTGCGGCATCGGCGGTGTCATCATCGGCTGGTTCATCTACACCGCCTTCGGGGGGAACGGCAGCCCTGGCATCGACTGGACGCGCTGGGTCGTCGCGATCATCTGCGCCGCCGTCCTGGTGGTGATCGCCTCCACCGTCACCGGACGCAACACCACCCACAGGTTCGGACGCCACTGAGACGGGGCGATCAGGACACAGCCTCTGCTTTCGCCCGGCCGCGCGGGACCGGCACCGGCGTGACCCACGCCGGTGCTCCGGCCCGGGTGAGCCCTGGTTGCACCATCGCCAGCTTGTTGGACGCGCGCCGCAGGGAGTCGACCGCTGCCGTCGTGCTCGGTTGCGCCGTCCTGCTGAGCGACACCACATGACGCCGGACCTCGAGCCCGTCGATCTGGGTGGCGACGATGTCGTCGGCGTGGACGTGCGCGAGTGACGGGATCAGCGCGATCCCCAACCCCGAGCGGACGAAGCCCCGGATCACGTCGTAGTCGTTGCTTCTCACGCTGACCGCGGGCGCGAACCCCGATGCCGAGCAGATCCGCTGCAGGCAGGTCGCCCCCGCGGTCCCCTCGCGTGTGGTGACCCAGCTCTCCGAGTCGAGGTCGGCGAGGGTCACGCTCTCCTCGTCGGCGAGGCGATGACCTCGGGGCAGGAGGAGGATGAGGTCCTCGTGGAGAAGCGGCTGGGCCGCCAGCGTCGGGGGCCAGCGAGGCGGCACCAGGTCGTAGCGGTAGACGATCGCGACGTCCAGCAGCGCGTCGTGGAGCATGGCGACCAGGTCGTCCGGCTCGCCCTCGTCGAGGTCGAGGTCGACGCTGGGATGCAGCCCACGATAGTGAGCCAGGGCTGCGGGAAGCAGCTGCTCGCTGGCGGTCGGGAAGCTCCCGAGCCGCAGTCTCCCCAGGTCGCCCTTGGTGAGTCCGCGGATGTCCTCATCGAGGCTCGCGAGGGCGGCGAGGATGCTGGTGGCGCGTTCGGCGAGGAACTCCGCCGCGGGCGTCGGTCGGATGCTGTGAGCGTCGCGCTCGAACAACGGCAGCTGCACCGCCCGCTCGAGCGCGGCGACCTGTTGGGAGACCGCAGAGCCCGTGTAGCCGATCTGTCGTGCGGCGTCGGCGAAGGAGCCGGTGCGGATCACGACCGCCAGGGTGCGCAGGTGTACCGGGTTCAGCATCTGCCTCATCCTCTTCCCGTGGCGGTGGCGCTTCTCGGCGCCGCCACTGTCTGTTCGACGTCGACGAGTCCGCCGCCGGCCTCGAAGTCCTCGTGGGCGACCCGGCGGACCTCCGCGTCGGCCAGGTAGTCGGCCATCGTGAGGGCCAGTCCGACCGCTCCGTCGACGAGGGCGGCGTCGCCGGTCGCGCTGACCGAGTGGTCGCCGAAGGCGACCGTGTGCATGGGCGTGGCCTCCGCCGAGATGCTCAGCGTCGGATGGATGGCCGGAACGCGGACGCTCAGGTTGCCCAGGTCGGTCGACCATCCGCCCCCGACGGGTTCAGAGGTGGACAGGTCGATGCTCCGTCCCCGAGCGCACATGTGCCCGTGGTAGAGCCGGGCCAGGGCGTCGTTGCTGCGCACGGGAAGGTACGGCGGGAACGGGTCCCAGCGAGCCTCCAGGCGCGTGCCCGTCATCAGCGCCGCCGCCTCGAGGACCGCCTGGACCCTGGCCGACAGGTCGACCAGCGCGTCGAGGTCGCGGGACCTGATCTCGACCACTGCGGACGCACGGTCGGGGACCACGTTGGTCGCCGATCCGCCGTCCGTGATGATCGCGTGCAGACGGTCGGTCGAGCCCATGTGCTGCCGCACCGAGGCGATGCCCTGGTAGGCCGCGACGACGGCGTCGAGGGCGTTGCGACCCAGGTGCGGCGCGGACGAGGCGTGCGCCGCTGTGCCGTGGTAGGTCACCTCCACGTCGCGGACGGCGAGCGAGACGAAGCCGGCGACCTCCCGAGGACCGGTGAAGGGGTGCAGCATGACGACGGCGTCGACGTCGTCGAAGGCACCCGCCCGCGCCATGACCTCCTTGCCGGCACCGTTCTCCTCAGCCGGCGTGCCGATGAGGGCGACGCTTCCCCCGACCTGTGAGACATGGCGCGCCAGCCCGAGGAACGCTCCGAGCGCGCTGGCGCAGATCACGTTGTGACCGCAGCCGTGCCCGACGCCGGGCAGCGCGTCGTACTCGGCGAGCACGGCGACCCGCGGCCGACCGTGGCCGGCGACGGCGCGCAGGGAGGTCGGCAGTCCGTCCTCGCCGATCTTGGCGTCGTAGCCGTAGGACGCGAGAAACGTCGCGACTGCGGCGACCGAGCCGTGCTCGAGAAAGCCGACCTCGGGATTCGCGTACAGCCGATGGCTCAGGTCGACCAACCGAGGACGGAGGTCCTCGATCGTGGCAGTGATCGCGGCCCTGACGTCCGGACCCGCTCCCCGAAGCGGGTCCGGCATCTGCTCCCTGGTCCTGATCATGCCGCGAAGTAGGACGGGGGCGTAGCGCCGTCGATCGCACGCGCGAGCGCCGCGCGTGCCGCGAGAGGTCCGACCAGGTTGCCTGTGCCGCTGTAGCCGCCGCAGGCGAACACCCCGCTCTCGACCTCGGCGCAGAGCGGCCGCCCGTCCTCGGTGAAGCCGACGGAGGCGCCCCAGCGCCGCGTCACTGTGACGGGCCGCCCCGCCATGCGCTCGGCGACGCACTCGATCCAGCCCTGGATCTCGGCGGTCGGCGTCTCGTCCGCCGTCCACTCCGTCCGCGGCTGGCGGTCGCGGCCGCCGCCGACGAACAGGGCACCGTCGGCCGTCTGCTGCGCATAGTCGAAGCCCCACCGCCCGTACACGGGGCACGGGAGCCGATCCGGCAGCCCCGGCGCCGTCGCCAGCATCTGCAGCCGAGCCGTCCGGACCCGTCCGGCCAGCTGCGGGAGAACCTGTTCCAGCCTCCCGTCCACCGCGACGATCACGGCCGGCGCGCTCACGCTGCCGGCGTCGGTCCGGACGAGACCGCTGCTGACCGAGCGCACCCGGGAGTGCTCGAAGAGCCGCGCCCGGTCCTGAAGGCGCTGGGCGAGCCCGAGTGCTCGGCGGGCGGGGTTCATCGAGGCGTCGTCGGGGAAGTACAGGCCCGCACCGAGCTCGCCGTCGTACTCCTCGACGGTGATGCCGAGCCGGCGCATCGCCTTCGCGTGGTCACGACAGTCCGCAGCGTCGAGCTCACGGTCACGCTCCTCGGCCTCATCGCGGGGCACTCCCGGAAGGCCGACGAGGCGGATCGAGCCTGACCGGCGGATCACCTCGGGGCCGAGCTGGCCCGCGAGCCGGTCGATCTCGCCGAGGGTGGCACGGTAGAGCTCAGCGGCGGCATCCCCCAGGGTCTCGACCGCCCGGTGCGCGAAGGCCGCGGCACCGCCGAGAAGCAGGCCGCCGTTGCGCCCGGCCGCACCGGCGGCGACGCGCCCGGCGTCGACCCCGACGACGCTCAGCCCGCGGTGAACGCACTCCTCGACCGCGGCGAGTCCCGAGCCGCCCAGGCCGACGACGCAGACGTCGGCGACGAGGTCGCCGTCGAGGCGGGGCAGGCCGGGCCACGCGGCGACGAGGGGGTCGTCGTCCCACCCGACGTTCGAAGGAAGGCCCATCACACGAACTCGACGCCTTGGGCGAGCGGGAGCTCGGTCGAGTAGTTGACGGTGTTGGTGCTGCGGCGCATGTAGCTCCTCCACGCGTCCGACCCCGACTCCCGGCCGCCGCCGGTCTCCTTCTCGCCGCCGAATGCTCCGCCGATCTCGGCGCCCGAGGGGCCGATGTTGACGTTGGCGATGCCGCAGTCCGAGCCGGTCGCGGACACGAACCGCTCGGCCTCGCGTGCGTCCAGGGTGAAGATCGAGGACGAGAGTCCCTGGGCGACGCCGTTGTGCAGGGCGATCGCCTCGTCGAGGTCGTCGTAGGTCATGACGTAGAGCAGCGGCGCGAACGTCTCCGCCCGCACGATCTCGGTCTGGGACGGCATGTCGATGATCGCCGGACGGACGTAGAGACCCTCCCCCGTCACGTGGACCTGCTGGCCGCCGGTGACCAGCTCTCCGCCGTCCGCGCGGGCTGCGCTGATGGCGCGCTGGAAGCCGTCGAAGGCGGCGTGGTCGATCAGGGGTCCCACGAGGGTGCGGGGCTCGAGCGGCGAGCCGACGGGAAGGGTCTCGTACGCCGCCCGCAGGCGGGCGACCAGGTCGTCCTTGACCGAGCGGTGGGCAATGACGCGGCGCAGTGACGTGCAGCGCTGGCCGGCGGTGCCGACTGCCGAGAACACGATGGCGCGCACTGCCAGGTCGATGTCCGCGGACGGGGTCACGATCGCGGCGTTGTTGCCACCGAGCTCGAGCAGCGTGCGGCCGAGGCGGGCGGCGACGCGGGGCGCGAGCTCCTTGCCCATGCGGGTCGACCCGGTCGCGGAGACCAGCGCCACGCGGGGGTCGTCGACGATGACCTCGCCCACGCGGCGGTCGCCGATGACGACCGACGTCAGCCCGGCCGGTGCGCCGACCCGCGCCGCGGCCTGGAGGAGGAGCGCCTGCGAGGCCAGTGCCGTCAGCACCGACTTCTCCGACGGCTTCCACACGACGGCGTCACCGCAGACGAGGGCCAGCGCGACGTTCCACGACCAGACCGCGACCGGGAAGTTGAACGCCGAGATGACACCGACGACCCCCAGTGGGTGCCACTGCTCCATCATCCGGTGCCCGGGGCGCTCCGTGGCGATCGTCAGTCCGTAGAGCTGGCGGGAGAGACCGACGGCCAAGTCGCAGATGTCGATCATCTCCTGGACCTCGCCGAGGCCCTCGGAGACGATCTTGCCGGCCTCGATCGAGACCAGGGCACCCAGGTCCTCCTTGTGCTCGCGCAGGAGGGTGCCGAGCTCGCGGACGAGAGCACCGCGCACAGGAGCGGGGACGGTTCGCCACGTCTCGAACGCCTGCTGCGCCTCGGCAATGGCCTGCGTGGCCTCGGTGGCCGTGTGCGAGCGCAGCCGCCCGATCGCCGCGCCGTCGATGGGCGAGCGCGCGACCAGGTCGCCGCCGACGTCGAACGGGTCGCCGGCGCCGAGCCGCTCCAGGATCTCCCGTGCTCGCTCCGCGACGCTCTGCTGGTTGCCCTGCATCTGGGTCACACCCTTCCTTGGCTCTCGAAGCTGGCCCCCGCCTGCGTCGTGAGCAGGTCGGAGAGCTCGATGTCCTCTTGCTTGATGAATCCGTGCTGCGGAAGACGCGCCTCGGCGACGAGCTCGACGACGGCGACGGCCGAGGCCGCCGTGGTCCACGAGATCGCCCGCCACTCGCGTCCGCCGACCTCGATCGAGGTGAAGCCGCGCACGTAGTTCTCGCGCAACGGCATGCCGTTCTTGATGCCCTCGACCGCGGCGTGCAGGTAGACGATGTCGTCGTTGACGGGCGGCTTGGCGGCGACGAGCAGCTCACCGGCCAGGTCGCGGCGGTCCCGCAGACCCAGCTCGTCGAACAGGAAGTGCATCTGCTCGAAGTGGCCGGGGTAGCGCATGGTCTTGTAGTCCAGCCGCTGGACCTTGCCGGCGTAGGTCTGGCACATCGTGCCCAGTCCGCCCGACGTCAGCGAGGCCTCCAGCTCGACGCCGCCGATCACGACGCGCTCGGTCTCGGTCATGGCCGGGACCATCTGCCGGCGCCCCGAGCGAAGGACCTCGCAGTCGTTCAGGTACTCGTTGACGACGCCTTCTGCCGACCAGTTGAAGGCATACCCGAGCAGGCCCGTCGGGTTGCGCGGCAGTGCCCCGACCTTCAGCTCGATGGACCGGATCTCCTCGAAGTCCTTGGCCAGGGCCGAGCCGACGATCCCGATCAGACCCGGGGCGAGGCCGCACTGCGGCGCGAACACCGTCGTGGGGTGCTGGGCCGCGAGCTCGATGACCCGGCTGGTCGTCGCGACGTCCTCGGTGAGGTCGAAGTAGTGGGTCCCCGTCTCCGCCGCTGCCTCGGCGATGCCGATGTTGAGGGAGTAGGGCAGGCAGGAGACGGCGGCATGGACGTCGGCGAGAGCCCGCCGCACGGCGGCGGCGTCGGTGACGTCGACCACGCGCGTCTCCACCTCCGCGATCGCTGTCGGCACGGCGTCGAAGCCCGACACGACGAACCCTGAGCCGGCCAGCATGGATGCGACCAGCTCGCCGACCTTGCCCAAGCCGAAGACGGCTACTTCATTGATGGCTCGTGCCACGGATCCTCCCTGTCGTAAGGTTCCGCTAACGGTAGATCTGGGTTGGTAGTAAGTACAGTTAAACTTGATAAGAAGTGCGCGTGCTTGCATCAGGTGCCCTTCGGCCCCTCGGCAGCGCCATGGAAGGATGAGCCATGACCGCCAGCGCCCTGCCCGACGTCCCGCGGCTGCGGATGCTCAACGAGGTCTCGATCCAGGGCACGCTGGCCGGTGCCGCGAGGGCGTTGGGCGTCACGTCCTCCGCGGTCTCCCAGCAGATCAGCGTCCTCGAACGGGAGATGGGCGTGCAGCTGCTCGACCGGTCTCCTCGCGGGGTGGCCCTGACGGGAGCCGGCGAGGTGCTGGTCGAGCACACGCGCTCGATCCTCAGACTGCTCGAGGTCACCCGCGCCGAGATGCACCAGCTCAGCGGCGAGCTCGCCGGACGTGTGCGGATCGCCTCCATCCCGTCGCCCGCGCGGTCGGTCCTGCTTGACGTCGCTCAGCGGCTGGCGGTCTCGTTGCCGGACCTCGAGCTCACGGTCGACGTCCTCGAGCCGACGTACAGTCTGGAGGCCCTGCTCAACGGCTCCGTGGACGTGGCGATCATCGACCTCTACGACAACGTGCCGATCCCCTTCCCCGACTACCTCGTGACCCGCGAGCTGCTTCAGGAGGCGCTGGTCCTGGTCGCGCCGCCCGCTCGGACGTTCCCGGCGAAGGTGCGGCTCTCGGATCTGAAGGGCGAGCGCTGGGTGCTACCACCGGAGATCGGCGCCTGCGGTCAGGCGGTCCGCTACGCCTGCCGAGCCGTGGGCTTCGAGCCGGACGTCCGATGGCAGACCGAGGACCTCCTGCTCCTGGTCGACGCGATCTCCACCGGGCAGGGCATCTCGCTGCTTCCTCCCCTGTCCGTCGACAAGGGGATCGCGCCGGTCCACCTGCAGGCACTCGACGCGCCCCGCTTGGGCCGACGCCTCCTCGCGGTGGCGAGGAGCGGGGACGCGAAGCGCCCCATCGTGAAGGCGGTCCTCGATGAGATCGAGGGGACGTTCGGCCGCGTCTCTGCCTAGCGCGCGGTGAGAAAGTTGTCCCCCAGGACTCCTGGTAGCAGCGCGCGAACTCGTGGCCCTCAGAGGGCCCGCAGACGCGTGATCTCGTGGTGATACTCGTCGCCCGATCCCGGCTCCTTGCGTCGGGAGACGAGCACGAGAGACCACGAAAGAGAAGACATCATGTCGTCAGTACGCCGCTACGCCGATGTGCCCGGCCATTGGCAGGTCCCCGGTTCCTTCGAGATCAACCACAGTCACGGCATCCGCGTCGGCGACACCATCTGGGTCGGCGGTCAGGAGGATCTCGACGCGGACGGCAACGTCCGCAACCCCGGCGACATCGTCGCCCAGTGCCGCTCGGTCATGGAGTCGCTCAAGAACGTCATCGAGGACCTCGGCGGCACGATGGGCGACGTCGTCCAGTTCAACACCTTCTACGCCGGCGAGCTCAGCTATGAGGAGTGGCAGCGGACCTACGACATCCGGTTCAGCTACTTCCCCGCTCCCGGGCCGACTGCCACCGGCATCCTAATCGGCAAGGAGCTCAACCTGCCCGGCATCCGCGTCGAGGTGAACGCCGTCGCGATCGTCGGCAGTGCCGAGGCAACCGTCGCCTATCCCAGCCGCCCGGCCCCGGAGCCGCGCTCATGAGCCGACCGATCCTGGGCGTCGTCCTCTGCGACCTCGACACCTACGCCGTCGACGACCTCGAGTGCCACGACGACGACGCACCCACCATCAGCGACAACCCCGTCGGCTTCTTCGAGAACCCCAGAAGCTGGCCCGGGATCCCGGTCACCTACGCAGTGGCCCGGGGCGCACGGGTCGAGCCCCTCGTCGCCGGCGAGCAGGTCGCGATCGACGCCTTCCGCGCCGCGGCGGAACGTCTCTCCACCTGCTCGCTGGTCATCACCGACTGCGGCTTCTTCTACTACGCCCGCGGGGACGGGCCGGTGCCCGACAACGTGCTGACGAGTGGCCTCGACCTGCTCCCGCTCGCGGCCACCATCACCTCCGGTGACATCGGTGTGCTGACCGTGTCCTCCGAGCCTGCCGAGCGCATGCTCGCCGAGCACGACCTGCGCGATCGCCTCGTCGTGGCGGGGCTGGAGGGCGAGGACGGGTGGAACCGGCTCCTGACCAACGACCACGCCCACCACAACGGCTGGACGCTCGAGGACCTCCGGTCGGGGGTCCGAGCGGCGGCGGAGCGTGAGCTCGGCCCCGGCGGACGGCTCGCGCATGTGGGCGTGCTCGTCCTCGAGTGCACCCTGCTCCCCCAGTTCCGCGAGGAGATCCGTCGCTTCACCGACGTCCCGATCCTCGACGCGGCGTCGTTCGCGATCGGCGCACTCGGGCCGGGCTTCGACCTCTCGGCCACACGTGCCGACGACCACCCGTCAGGAGCGTGAGGCGATGACGCACAGCGACGAGAGCCGCGAACCGGTCATCTGTCTGGAGTCGGTCGTGAAGCGGTTCGGCGACCACCTCGTCATCGACGACGTCTCCCTCGCCGTCAGCGAGGGCGAGGTGGTGGCGATCATCGGCCCCAGCGGCGCCGGGAAGAGCACCCTCCTGCGCTGCATCAACCTCCTCGAGCAGCCCGACGAGGGAGGAGTCCGTGTTGGCGACTGCCGCGTGGAGAGCGGCCGGTCCGTCCGCCGGCGCGAGCTGGTCCGCCTACGACGCAACGTCGGGATGGTCTTCCAATCGTTCAACCTCTTCCCGCACCTCACGGTCCTGCGCAACGTCTCGCTGGCACAGGAGCGCGTCCTCGGGCGCCGCCGCCAGGAGGCCGATGAGCGCTCCCTGAAGCTGCTCGACCGGGTGGGCCTGGCCGACAAGGCCGGGCAGTACCCCCACCGCTGCTCCGGTGGGCAACAGCAGCGGATCGCGATCGCCCGTGCGCTGGCCCTCGAGCCGCGGGTCATGCTCTTCGACGAGCCCACCTCGGCCCTCGACCCGGAGCTGGGGCTGGAGGTCCTGGCCGTCATGCGGGAGCTCGCCAACGAGGGCATGACCATGGTGGTGGTCACCCACGAGATGCAGTTCGCCCGCGACGTCTCCGACCGGGTGGTGGTGATGGCGGACGGATCGATCTTGGAGGAGGGTCCCCCGGCACAGGTCTTCCAGGCCCCCACCGAGGAACGGACGCGGCGGTTCCTGCGCGCCGTCCTGGAGCGGTGACGATGTCGGCGCTCACATCCGTGGCACAGGGCGTGCCCACGACCATCCTGCTGACCTTGCTGGGCTTCGTCCTCGGCGCTCTCGGGGGCATCCCGCTCGCTCTCGGCCGGGGCTCCCACATCCCGGCGCTCCGCTGGAGCGCACGCTTCCTGATCGAGGTGCTTCGAGGGATCCCGACGCTCGCGTGGCTGTTCATCATCTACTTCGGCGTCGGCAGCGGCCTCATTCCGATGGATGCCTTCACCGCGGCGGTGCTCGGGTTCGGCGTGGTGTCGGCCGCCTACATGGCAGAGATCTACCGGGGCGGCCTGTCGGCGATCCACCCCGGTCAATGGGAGGCGAGCGACGCCCTCGGGATGACTCGTGCCGCGACATGGGCACGGATCGCGGGTCCGCAGGTGCTCCGCGTCTCGATTCCGGCGTCGGCGACCTTCGCGATCGGCCTCCTCAAGGACTCCTCCATGGCCTCGGTCATCGGCGTGCAGGACATCATGTACTTCGCCAACCACGACTCCGTCGTCACCCGAAGCGCCATGGCCCCGTTCCTGGTGGCCGCAGGCTTCTACGTCGCCTTGACCATCCCGTGTGCGTGGGCGACCCGCTCGCTCGACGCCACCCTGCGACGGAGGGTCGCGCGATGACCTTCTTCGACGACTGGGCGACCTACCTCCCCGACCTGCTCCGTGGACTGCGGGTGAGCCTCGAGCTCACCCTCGCGGTGCTGGCCCTCGGCCTTCCCGGTGGACTGCTCCTCGCGCTCGGAGCGAGCGCGCCACAACGGCAGGTGCGGTCCCTGACGATCTGCCTCATCGAGATCGGCCGGGGAACACCGGCCCTCGTGATCCTCCAGCTGTTCTACTTCGGGCTCCCCGGGGCCGGCCTGACACTGGCGGCCTTCACGGCGGCGACCCTGGCACTCGCCCTCACGACGGCCGCCTACACCAGCGAGATCATGCGCGGCGGACTCCAGGCGGTGCCGCACGGAGAGGTCGAAGCCGCCATGGCCTTGGGGATGGAGCAGCGCGACACCTTGCGCTTCGTCGTCATCCCGCAGGGCCTGCGGATCGCCACACCGCCGCTGATGGGGTTCGCCATCATGATCTTCCAGGCGACCTCCCTGGCCTACACGATCGCGATCCCCGAGCTGATGAGCGAGGCCTACACGATCGGGTCGATCACCTTCCGCTACCTCAGCATCCTCAGCCTCGCCGGGCTGCTCTATGCGTCCATCACGATCCCCGCGAGCGTCCTCTGCGCTCGCGTCGAGAAGCGACTCGCGCTGCGTCGCTAGCTCCGCCCACCCTCTCGAAAGGCAACGACATGAGAAGACTCCCTCACGGAACGGCCACGTCCGCGGCGACTGCGACGGCCGGCCTGCTGCTGGCCTCGATGCTGGCGGCGTGCGGATCCTCAGACGACCAGACGGCCGTGAGCGCCGACTGCCATCCGGCCGATCACCTGAGCCCCCTCCACCCTGGCGCGCTGACGGTTGCCGTCTACGAGGCACCGCCCTACATCACCTTCAAGGGCAACGACCTGGGCGGCGCCGACGGCGACATCCTCGAGAAGTTCGCGGCCACCGAGTGCCTCAGCATCAAGGCGGCGCCGGCAGCGGCCGCGGCGGTGATCCCCAGCGTCCAGGACGGGCGTGCCGACGTCGCGGCCGGCGGCTGGTGGCGATCGGCCGCACGAGCCAAGGTCCTCGCCCTGACCAACCCGATCTACACCGACCAGATGGTCTTCATCTCGGCCGACGGCCTCAAGAAGGTCTCCGACCTCAAGGGGAAGCGCGTCGGCACCGTCAACGGCAACGTCTGGGTCGATGACGTCAAGGCCTACCTCGGCGACGGGCTGAAGCTCTACCGCGCTCCGACCGACCTCTACCAGGACCTGAGGCTCGGTCGACTCGACGTCGGCATTGACGGGTTCGGTGAGGCGAAGTCGAACAGCAACGGCTTGAAGGTCGAGGTCGTCGAGCCGGACCCGGCGGTTGCCGCCTCGCTCGAGCCCCCGCAGACCGGCTTCCCGATCTCGAAGGACAACCAGACACTGGTGGACGCCCTCAACGCCTACATCGCCAAGATCAAGGCCGACGGCACACTGAAGTCGATCCTCGTGAAGAACGACTGGCCGGCGAACGCAGGTGACACCGGCAGCCCGCGGCTGATCAGCTGACGCCGTCTCGGACGGCGGCCGCTCGCTGCGCCCGAACTCAGCGACACGCCGGTGACCCCGGCGTGTCGCGCTCGGCAGGCGCACGTTCGGGCCGGCCGCTCCCGGGGCCGGTCCGGCATGAGTGAGGACATGGCTGGGTACGTGATCGTTCTTGGCCCGTCCTCGCACAGCGAAGGAGCGTCCCATGCTGATCGACCTCATCCACCCGAGCGGTCGGCAACGGCGCGCGGCGTTCTGCCTGGCCCTCGCAGCCTCGGTCTTCGTCTCGCTCGCGACGCCGCTTCTGGCCGGGCAAGCGACCGAGCCGGTCCATGCCGCCTCCGCCGGTGCACCCGGGGCGCCAGGGACACCGTCGACCTGGAACGAGGGCGACAAGGACGGCTTCGGCACAGCGAGGGGCACGGCGAGCAAAGTCTGGTACACGCTCAACGACGGGATGCTGACCGACGTCTACTACCCCCGGATCGACACCCCGAGCATCAGGGACAGCCAGTTCGTGGTGACCGACGGGGCCACGTTCACCGACCGCGAGGATCGGGACTCGACACACCGCGTGGTCCTGCTGGACAACCGCAGCCTGGCCTACCAGCTGGTCAACACAGCCCGGTCGGGAGCATGGCGGCTGACGAAGACCTTCGTGACCGACTCGGCGCGTTCGACCGTGCTGGAGAAGGTGCGCTTCGAGTCGCTCACGGAGCGGCCGTATCAGCTGTATCTGCTCCACGACCCCGCGCTGTCGATGACCGGGAACGACGACACCGGACGCAGCACCAAGGACGGCGCCCTGCTCTCGACCGACGGCACGACCAGCAGTGCGGTCGTCGTACGCCCTGCCCTGGGCAAGACCTCCAGCGGATACCTCGGGGTCTCCGACGGTTGGACCGACCTCGCCTCCGACCACGCGATGGACTGGCACTACACGGCCACGACTCCTGGCAATGTGGTGCAGACCGGGCGCGTCCTGGTGAACGGGCTGCAGAACCACCAGGACCTCACCGTCGGCATCGGATTCGGAGCCGATGAGTCGACGGCGCTGTCCACCGCTCAGGCAAGCGTGGATCAGGGCTTCGCGGCCGAGAGGGCGGCGTACGACGCCGGCTGGAGCGACTACCTGGCACACCTGACGCCGACCCCGGCCAGCGCCGCCGACTGGCAGACCGAGTGGAACGTGTCCGCGATGGTCCTGGCGGCCAGCGAGGACAAGACGGTGCGGGGCGGGTTCGTCGCGGCCCCCGCCAGACCGTGGGCGTGGGCGAACTCGTTGCAGAGTCTCGCCGTCTACCACGCGGTGTGGTCGCGAGACCTCTATCAGATCGCAACCGGACTGCTCGCCGTCGGCGACAAGGCCGCCGCCGGGCGAGCGCTGGACTTCCTCTGGAACGTCCAACAGC
>NZ_BAAIGC010000033.1:0-55594 GCF_054653495.1 Nocardioides sp. AN3 | reverse complement strand
GCCCGCCGGCGCCGCTTCGACTCACTGGCAATCATCGCAACTGAGTTCGGAGCCGAGCCCTAGCGCGGGCGCAGTCATCGGCGAATGGACGCGACACGCTGCTCGTCGCTGTAGAGGCCAGCCATTGCAAGGGCGAGGCTGCTGCAGCGAGCCCGGCTCAGGGACTAGTCGTGTTCGTCGTCGGCGCCCCGTCGACGGAACGTACGGTCCTCGAGCCTGCTGGAGGCCTTGTCCTTCGCCAGCCGTGCCCGGTCGAGAGTCTGTTCTCCGCGGCGCCTCGCGGCATGCACTCCCGCGGCGCCGGTCTCCAGCGCACGATCTCTGACCTCCGCGGCTGCGCCGCCCCATCTCCTCGCCGAAACCGCTTCGCGCCCCGACTCAATCCCGAGCGGCGCATGCAAGCCGGCGACGGCGCTCGCGACCTTCTCGGTCGACGCGACGACCGCTGGCGACTTGGTCGGATGCAGCAGCACCTTGGTGTTGGCGGCCCCTGCAGCGGCATCTAGCCGCGCCATCAACCGCTCCGTGCAGCGAGAGATCGTGTCCAACCGCTTCTGCCGTGCAGCCTTCAAGCCCAGGCGATGTCCGTCCAGATCATCCGGTGCTACGTCTAGCACCCGATCGAGTTCGAGCACGGCAATCGCGTCCTGTAGCTGGAAGCATCTGGCCAGCACCGCCAACCAACCCTGTGCCTTGGACTCAGCCTGCTTGGCTTCCTTCGCGAGGTCGCTGATCTTCGTCGTGCGCTCCAACTTCTCGGCCAACGCGTCTAGCTGGCGCAGGGCGTACGCCTGGGTACGCCCGATCGTGGCCGACGAGTCTTGAACCTTCGACCAGGTGACCTCGTTGACCCGGCCTCCGTGCTCGCGAAGGGTCATCGCCTCGTCGATATCGAAGCCCACGCCGATCATGTCCGCCCACACGGCGTCCTCCTGAGCGCGGAGCACGTCATCGAGCTTGGCGTCGATCGTCGCGAGGTAGTCGGTGATCTCCTCCATGGTCTGCTGCATCGCAAGCTGCGCCATGATGCCCGCGGTGCCGGCCAGCACCGACGGGTTGGTGAGCAGCGATCCCGGCGTCTTCACCACCTCCAGGAATCCCTTGCTCCTGCCGTTCTGGGTCAAGACGGCACGGCTCACACCGGGGCTCGACCCCTTCATCAGCCGGTACTTCTTCATCGCCTGCGCGGACTTCTCAGTCAGCTTCACCCAGCGACCCGAGTTGGCGGCGATCTCTGACCCCGCCTGTGCAGCCGCGGCACCGGTTCCGAGCACGGAGCGGAGGCGGGGCAACTCGAGATCCTTCGAGGCCAGCCCCTCAGACACGAGGAACCGCTCGACCGCTACCGGGTCCCCGATGACGGCGAGACCATCACCGTCACTGATCAACTCGATCTCGTTGTTCACCATCGCCTCCTGACCCTGGGGCACGGAACGCCCCGAGCCTCGCGAAGGATGGGCTTACCCCCCCGACAGATGCTATTCACAGCCCTGCGGAGGTGTCCGGATAACGCCGGCGCCTCGGCGCTGGCGGTGATCGACACGGCGCGTCGCTAGGCGTTGCGCTCGGCGAGCCACGGGTCGTCGAGCGGGTCGACGTCCTCCTGGCCCACCATCTCAAGCTCTCCGCCGGGTCCCATCCGGTACTGCCTGGGTCCGCCACCTCGCAGTCGATCCTTCAGCGCGAACAGCGCCAGCGCTGCGTCGAGGTGACGGGCAGCAGCAGGGCTGCCCTTGCCCGCCTCGGCGCCCGCGGTGATGAACTCACGCAGCACCTGGTTCCACGCGCTGATCACCCGATCCTCGCCGCCGGTCTCCCGGAAGAGCCTGACCACCCGATCCAGAGCACCCCGCTCGAAGCTCACCTGCTCACCCGCCGGCGCATCGCGGTCGACGTGCGCCCCACTCGCCGCGCTCCGCAGTGCCTCCTCGACAGCCGCCCGACTCGTCACGTGCACCTCCCGATCGTCCGGCGACCCACACTAACCTCGGCTCTGGTGACGCGCTCCGGCTCGCAGACTCCACGAGTCTGAAGCGGGTCCGGCCCGTCTCCGGACGGCCCCAACAATCCCGTGGGCCTGCGGAGTCGGCCTCACGTACCCTGCCCGCGTGGCCTTCTGGCAGCACAGCCCCGCCGACGTTGACGACCGTCTGGTCGAGCTCGCGCACCTGTTCGTTGACTGCCGGGCAGCGTTCTTCGAAACAGCCGACCGCTTTCACTGGAGCCCCGAGCTCGGCTCCGTCGCTGCGCGCGCAGCCGCCGAACTCCCCTCCCCCGACCCAGCGATCGCCGATCCGCGCGGCGAGACCGGTCACCGGCTGATCGCCGAAGTCGCCCAGACCTACCTACTGACCGCGAGCGGCCACCTCGGCGGCCTCGCGAGCCTCTACGCGAGCGGCGAGGTCTTCTTCCCGCCGGCAGCACTCATCCGGGCGACGATCGAGAACTGCGCCCACGCGATGTGGGTGCTCGGCGACGACCCCACGGAGCCGTCCGAGAACCGGCTCGCCCGCGCCTACCTCGAGGAGCTCCTCAGCGCCGAGCAGGCCAAGATGAACGCTGGCCGGCTGGGCGCGAAGAGCGGTCCCATCCACATGCAGGCCAACGACGACTACAAGACCCTGAAGCGCCAGATCCTCGCCCGCTTCCCCAGCGCCGACACGGCAACGCTCGGAAAGTGGACGCTGCAGGACCAGACTCTGCTCGGGCCAGAGGCCACCGTCGCCTGGATGTACGCACTCGCACAGAAGGCGGGAGGATCGAGCGTCGGCGACCGCGCTGCGCTTGGGATCTACGGATTCCTGTCGAACATGACGCATCCGACCCTCTACCCCGCCCGGCAGCTGCGCGCATGGACCGACGACCCCGCCGCCGGACATCCTGTCGCCTACCTGAAACTCGACCTCGACTTCCTGGAACGCCAAGCCTCAGCGGCAGTGATGGCGTTCTACAACGCTCTGTCCTACGTGACCTCCTACTTCGGCTGGCCACGATCGGTGCACGACGACCTGACTGAGAAGATCGACCGAGCGATGCCGACGTTCTTCTCGTGACGCTGTTCCCCGCTTAGTGAGGCCCGCTGCGTGCCACGATGCACCCGTGGGTTTGTTCAAGCGCAGCGAGACCGTACGGGCCAAGAAGATCGGTGCTCACGCCCGGTACGTCGACGAGGACGTCCAACGGGTCGACCTCAAGATCACCAGCACCGACGGCGAGGCCACCACCGTCGATCTCAGCCTCGACCAGACCCGGCAACTCGTCATCGATCTGACCAATGCCTACGGCGCATGCCGGCCATCGCTGCTGGACCAGAAGCAGATCGACCGGATCACGTCCTTCTTCGGGATGCGCTGATGAGCCGCCACGAGTACGACGAGGAGGCCAGCGAGGCGTGGCACACGGACGTCGTGCACGAAGTGTCGGACGACGGTCCCGTGCCCGTGTCGAGGTGGGTCGATGCCATGCGGCGCCTCAACGCGATCAACGACCCTCTGGCCCGCAAGCTCATCGCCCTGCACCGCGACTGCGGGTCCGGCTCCGGAGTGTGTGACGTCGGCGCCGACGACCACGACCCGGTGACGTACCGTCGGAACTGGGGATGCGAGACGACCGAGGTGATCGCCGACCACTTCGGCGTCGACTACCCCAGCGGTTCGTGACCGCAGCGATGGACGTCAGCACCGATCCACGCACCCGTGAAGCGTGGGACTCCGCCACGCGGGCTGCGTCTCTCGCACTGCCTACCTCGCGGGTGTGGCGCCGCCTGCTGGCCGAGCTCGACGCGAACGAGCTCGTGCTCTACCTCGACGTCTTTACCGACGGCTCCCGGGACGTGTTCGTCGCCGTCACCTCCGGACGCCTGCTGTCGTGGACCGTGCTGAGCGATCGGTTTCGCAGGATGGTCCGCCACAGCGTCCAGGTCACCGAGCACACCCGGACAGTGAAAGGCGTACTACGTCTGTCCGACGGCAGCTCCTCAACGCCTCTGCGCCTGGTCGGCCGGCCCGAGCAACGCACGGCCCTGCTCAAAGCACTGCGGCTGCCCGCAGACGCCCGACCGGTCCGCGCCGTCGTCCTCGACCTGAGCACCTCACCCAAGACCAAGGCCGCGTACGAAGCCAGTCCCCTGCCGCCACCAGCGACGGGACCAGTCGCAGACGCCGTCCTCGGCTCACTCGGGTCCGCCAAAGCGCAGTGCCTGGTCCAAGCCACTCAGCTCAGCCTTCATCCATCGCTGCCCGGCGGCGAGGTCGTCGTCGTCGGCACCGGAACGAAGATCACTTTCATCGCAGTCGGGGCCGATGCGAAGTCCCGACCGACCATGGCCGTCGGTCGGGGGTCGCTGGGCTGGGACCTGCGCGGCACCGAGCTCACCTTGTTCCACGACCAGCCAGCCCGCTCCACTGTCGCCCGGCTCCGCGGCGAACCTCGCGCCCTCCAGGCCGTCGTCGACCTCGTCCACCGGTGGGCAGAGCTCGATGCCGTCGTCGAAGGCCAACGAGCCAGCCAACAGCGGGCGCGCCGCGTCACCGCCGCCGACGGATCCCCCGCCGTCCCGGTGGTTCGACGAACCGGGTTCCTGGGGCGCAAGCGGGCCGCGCCGATCGGCAGCTGGCAACAGGCCGAGGCCGCAGCCTGCGCGTGGCTGCGGCATATGGGCTTCAACGACGCCCAGGTGACCCCCACCGGCAAGGACGCCGGCGTCGACGTCATCGCCCGCAAGGTCCTCGCCCAGGTCAAATGGGAGGCCACGCCGGTCGGGCGGCCCAAACTGCAGCAGCTCCACGGCGCGGCGGCCCACGCACGCAAGAAGGGAGCGTTCTTCTCCCGGTCCGGCTACACCGCCGATGCCAGGGCCTGGGCAGAGACGGCGGGGATAGCCGCGTTCGTCCTGCTCGACGACGGCTCGCTGGCGCCGACTACCTCAGCCGCGAAGAAGATGATGCGCTGATGGCACCGCGAGTCGTCGCCGTCGACGTCGGGTCCGTACGGAGCAACTTCGCCTGGGCAGCCCTCGATCTACCCGGCCGACGCCCGGTCGGCGAGGGCGGCACCCACCCCGAGGGCGCGGCCCTCGCGGTTCTCGAGGCGATCAACGCGGGAGCGCCGGTCGCTCTCGGATTCGAGGCTCCGCTGATGGTCCCGGTCAGCCCGGTCGGATCCGTCGACGGCTGGAGGACGCTGGGACAGGCCCGCCAGGGTGAGACCGTCGAGGGTCGCTCCAGACCGTGGTCCGCCGGCGCGGGCAGCGGCGCACTGGCCACCGGACTGGTGCAGATGGCGTGGGTGCTTGAACGGGTCGCCTCGGCGCAGCCGACACTACGATGCACGACCCGGCCGGAGCCGTGGCTGGCCGGCGACGCAGAGCTTTTCGTGTGGGAGGCGTTCGTGTCCGGGGCCGGTAAGCCCGTGCCAGCGGGGATCACTCAGCACGCAGCGGACGCGGCCGCCGCGGCCGACACCTTTGCCGACCGCATGGAGGAAGGCACTTTGAGCGCCTCCGACGTTGTGTGCGCACCATCGTCGTCATTCAACCTCGCGGCCGCGGCCGCGGCGTACGCCGGTCTGGCGATCGCCAGCTGTGAGCTGCGCGACCAGGTCCAGGTCTACCGCACCCGGCCCGCTCTGCTGTAGATCACAGCCCGCCCGGCGTGCTGCGCCGTCAAGGGCACGAGGGAGCCGTGGCCGGTGCCGCGGCGATGCCGACCACGATGTCGTGACCTAGCAGGGGGTCGACGGCGACATGAAGACCGAGGTCGGTGATCCTGCCGTCCCGCGGGTGCCAGTCGCGGTCTTCTCGGGTGCGGCCCAGCAGCGGGTCGAGGGCGTCGATCGTGGGCTTCCAGAGAGTCAGCCAGTTGCGCTTTGGACCGACGACGAACGCCAGCTGCAATTGCACGGGGCCGTCAGGGATCGCCGCTGCGTCGACAACCGCGGAGCGGACCTGCTCCTTGTAGGCCGTCGTGGTGGCCGAGGCGGTGGTGCGGACCGTGTAGGTGCTGGGTCCGGTGGTCTCATGTGCCGGTGCGACGAGGACGCGCGAGGTGTCGGCGTGCCGCTTGGTGCACCACACCGTCACCAGGTCCTCGTCCCGTAGCCGGGTGGCCAGCGGGAAGGCGTAGTTGTCCAGGTCAGCCATGTCGACCAAGTCGCGCCCTGTCGGCAGGCCGACCTCAAGCAGCAGCGCCCACGGGCCGTCGGGCGTCCGGTGGGGCGTCACCAGCTGTGCAGTGTCCTCGAGGTACTCGCGGAGCCGCACCTGGTCGGGGTCGGTCGACTTGTTCCAGCTGGCCAGCAGCGGCGCCTTCCGGAGCACTACGCCCTCTCCCTGGGGCCGGCGGTACCACCGCGGTTCGATCACGGTCGCTGCACCGCGCCCGTCTCGTCCACCCACCAGACCTCGATCTGCGCCGCGGCGAGCGATCCGGCCGTCTCGGCATGCAGGTCGCGGTAACGCGGGAAGTCCGGCAGAGCGATGACGCTGCCCCAGCCCGGCTCCTTGCCACGGAGTCGCATCGCGGCCAGCACAGCCTGGGAGTACCAGTGGCCCGCCTGGGTGCTCGGGCTCGTCCGCTTGGCCTCTCCTGCGCGCGCGGGGTCGGCATAGTTGCGGCTGGGGAACCCCTTGACCTCGACGCCGACCGTCCTGCCGTCGCGGGACGCGATCACGTCGATGCCGTGCTCCTTCGTGGCGGTGTTGGCCACCGACAGGATGCGCCACCCGTCCCCAGCCAGCGCGGTCACCAGCGCGGCCTGAACGTTGGCCTCGGTGTGCCACTCGCCCGTCGATGCTTCTGCCTCCACCAGGTCCTGCGGACGTGGTCGAGCGACCTGCGCAGCCGTCGGCGGCGGAGGTGTCGGGATCGGGTTCCGCCGTTCGACCTGACCGGAGATCTCGTAGCCGAGCGCTGCGAGGTGGCGGCGGGCTGTGTTGGACATGAACTCCGAACGTGGGATGCCAGTGGCCACCTCGAACGCCTGGATGACCGGGAACCAGGCGCCGTTGACCCGCACGGCGTGCTTTCGGATCGCATCAGGCGCCACGTCGGCAAGCCGTGCCCCGACGTCCTCACGGGACAGCTCATAGCGTTGGCCGTTGAGCGTGAACCGGATCGACTCGCGGCCCTGACTTTCCATGGCGAGAAGGTACGGCACCCGGCCGACACACGTTGCCGTCTCGCGCTCCTCCGCCGGCGGCGGGTCGGGTGTCGGCCCACGGCTCTACGCTCTCGGCCGTGCTCACGATGACGGCCGCCGTCCAGGAAGTCCCTCCTGACCACCGCGGCGGCTACGAGCTGGACACCGACTATCTTTCGGCAACTGCAGAGACCTACGACGATGCCCTCGGGCAGATTCGCGAGCGACTGCAGCCGGGTTGGCGCATCTTGTGGCTCCGAGTCGACCGCTGAGCGTCGATCCTCAACTGGAGACGTCCAGGCGCAGCCGGCGGTAGCGCGTCAGGTGGCGCCAGCGGCCGTACTCGAACGCCGTGTCCGCCTCGACCTCGACGATCACCGTGGGGACCACACGAGTGATCGCGACCGGCTCGCGGCTGAACCGGCCCAGTTGACGGGTGCTGAGCTCGGCCGGCCATGGGTGGTCATCGGTGCTGACGAGGACCGCGGCGAGCTCGGCCGACTCTCCGGAGCTGAGCGGATGGGTGGCGCCGGCCACGCGCAACGTGCCGGTGTCGTCACGGAGGCCGAGGATCAGCCGAATCGGTTGGTCGACGTGGCCGATCACCGCCCCGACCGTGGCCTCCCGGGTGTTGCGGATGCGGAACTTCACCCATCCCCGCTGCCCAGGCTGGTAGCGCTGGTTCGCTCCCTTGGCGATCAGACCCTCCACGCCCACGTCGGCGGCGGCGTACTCCTCGAGCCAGCGCTGTGCCTCGGCGGGGTCCGCGGTCTGCGGCGTGAGCTGCAGTGGCGGCCGCCACGAGACCGCCAACTGCTCAAGCGCCGCCCGGCGCTCGCGCAACGGTCTGGCCCGCATGTCGACGCCGTCTGCGACCAGCAGGTCGAAGGCCAGAAGCGAGGATGGCGGCAGGTTCGCCGGCGGCCGCCGGTGGCCGCGGTAGGCCAGCCGTGGGGCCAGGGCGCCGAAGTCGAGCCGCCCATCCCGCCACACGACGAGTTCGACGTCAATCACCGTGCCCGGCTCCAGTTGCTCGTGGGCCGCCTGGACGATCTCGGGAAACCCTGCTGTCAGGGCTGCTCCGTTCCGTGACCAGACCTGGCACCCGGCGCTGGTGCGCTCGAGGACAGCCCGGTATCCGTCCCATTTCGGCTCCCACCTCGTACCGCCGGGCATGCTCGCCCCCGCCGGCAGCTTGGCTGCGGGCTTGGCGAGCATCGGCTCCCAGCGGGTCGCCATTCATTCAGCGTACGAACTGAGCGCACTCATCCCCCACCTTGCGTGGGCGACGCCTCCACACCCGCCGTGGGAAGCGCGTGCTCTGCGCCACGCGCTACGCCCGCTGCTGCGGTGGACTCGTCCCGACTCGACGAGGGCGACTACTCTGCGGATATGTCGAACATACGTTCGACCGCGCGGGGAATGGCGGTCGAGACGACCGCCTCGTTCCCCAACCCTGCCCAGGACTACTTCGAGGGCCAGATCTCTCTGGACCGTCACCTGGTGCGCCGGCCGGCCTCGACCTTTGTGCTGCGAGTCAGCTCGGACGCGCTGGCCAGCATGGGCATCCGGGCCGGCGACGAGCTCCTGGTCGACCGTGCCCTCTCCCCCGCGCCCGGACGCGTTCTTGTGGTCCTCCTCGACCACGAGCGCCGTCTCGGCCGCTTCGACGTCATCGACGGAATCGCCGTCCTGGTCACCGACCTCGAGCAGGTCCCGCTCACTGCCGACGTCGAACCCTGGGGGGTCGCCACCGTGCTGCTGCATCACCTCCCACTCGGCCCCGCCGGGGAACGCGAGCGCCGCACCGCCGCGAGGTAGCCGATGACTCGCTGCACCTGGGGCACTGCCAACGCCTCCCCACCACTCGCACTGGTCGACGTCCGCTCGATGTTCGTCTCCGTCGAGCGCGTCCTCGACCCGTCACTGCGCGAGCGCGCCGTCATCGTGCTGTCCAACAACGACGGCTGCGCAGTGGCCAGGTCCGACGAGGCCAAGGCCCTAGGAGTGCAGATGGGCGACCCGTGGTTCCAGCTCCGCGACAAGCCCCATCTGGCCGCCCTGGTCGCCAAGTCGAGCAACTACGAAGAGTACGGCGCGTTCTCCAGCAGGTTCCACGAGACCGTCGCCACCATCTCGGCCACGACCGAGACCTACTCTGTCGACGAAGCTTTCGTCGGCCTCCCCCGTACCGACCCGGCCGTGGCCGCCGAGACGCTCCAGGCCCGAATACGCCAATGGACCGGCCTACCCACCGCAGCCGGCATCGGGCCGACCAAGACCCTCGCCAAGGTTGCCCAGCGGCACGCCAAGGCCATCGGGCGGCCGCTCGTCGACCTCACCGCCTGGCCGCCCTGCGACGTTGGAGATCTCCTCGCCAACACCCCCGTCTCGGAGGTGTGGGGCATTGGGTCGCGCCTCACCGCCGGCCTCGCCGGTCTCGGCATCCACACCGCGGCCGACCTCGCCACCGCTGACGCCGGCGTCCTACGACGCCGCTGGTCGGTCGTCCTCGAGCGCACCGCGCGCGAACTCGCCGGCGTGCCATGCATGCCCGTCGGGTTCACCCCTAAGAACCGCCAGCAGCTGATGTACTCCCGCATGCTCGGCGCCACGGTGAGCACCTCGGCTGAGATGCGGAGCGTGCTGGCGCAGTACGCAGCCGCGGCCGCCCGACGCCTACGCGCCCACGGCCTCGACACCGCCCTCATGCAGGTCTGGATCAGCAGCAGCCGATTCCGCGACGACGTCGCCCACCACACCGCCGCGGTCGCCTTCGACCCTCCGACCAGCGACCCGCTCAGGCTCATCACGAGCGCCCGCGCGGTGCTGCCAAAGATGCGGGAGAACTGGCCCTACAACCGCGCCGGGATCTTGCTCACCGGCCTCTCCCCTGCCGGCGCCGCCCCACAGCTATGGCCCGGCGAAACGCCGTCTCGGCTCCGGCTCGCAGCCGCCGTCGACGAGCTCGCCGCCCGATACGGCCGCAGTGCCCTCGGCTGGGGTCCCAGCGGGCTACGGGACCGCCAGCGATGGGACATGCGCCGCGAGCGGCTCTCCCCCGCCGGCACCACCAACTGGGCCCAACTCCTCACCGTCCGATGATCCGCGCCGCTCAAACGAGCCACATGAACACTTCGCCGGCAACGCTCCAGGCGGTCATCGTCTGGCCACGGCTCGTGTCAGGTTTCCCAGCCGCTAGGCGACTCCAGATGCGCGAACGGTCGCTGTCCATCGGCTGCATCCTCCTCAGCCCGGCGCATGACCTTCTGGATGACGCCCTTGGTGACACCAAGCAGCCGCGCGATCGTCAACAGTGACATCTGCGGGTGGGTTCGCAGGTAGACCACGGTCGCGGTCCGCAGTGCCGCATTGGTCTGAGTGAGTTGCGCCAGGTGATCGTGAAGGACGCTCGTCAGCTGCGCGACGCCCTCCGGGCCTCCGTACCGCGCCGACCAGCCGGGCGCGGCCTCCGCAGCGGCCGTGAGGAACCCGGCGGGGTCGCCAAGCACCTCCGTCACCACCTCGGCTGACGCGGCGGTCACATCGGCAGGCTGCATGCCGCCGACTGTAACGATCTCAGGACTCACCGCACGGCTCGGTCATCCATGGCTCGATCCCTTGCTTGATGGCCGGCCGGCTGCTCGAGGAGCCGAAGCCGATCTCGGTGAAGTGGGGATCGCCGTCCTCCCGTCGCTGGTCGAGCACTCGATGCGGTACTCCGACTCCGGTCTGAGTTGGTCATCGCGTCTGCGCCCACGACCGGACGGCGCCGGTCGAGGACGCCGGCCGGCAGAAATCCGCTCGCGTCGAGGTGTCAGTGGCCGGCGGCAACGCCGGCCGCTCCTGAGTAACGGCTCCGGCGTCGTCCTCGGTCACATCCGCGATGGCACACGTCGGGCACAGGTGCTCGGTCGCGGTCATCTCCCATCCGGCCTCGAGGGCGGCCCGGTCGGCGTGCGTCGGCGTCCACCAGCCCGTTCCCTCCGGTGCTCCCAGGCCACAGCGGTCGCACAGGACGACGTAGTGCGCGGTCTCTCGGTAGCACATCAGCCGTGCCCCCCATCGGCGTGCGTGTCGTTGACCCAGGAGCCGTTCGAGGCCAGTCGGACCATCGCGTGGTACTCGCACATGCGTACGCCGTGCTCGGCGTGGCGATCGCACCCGGGGAAGTCACAGGCAGCGCCGAGGTGCTTCTGCTCCCGCCTCCACGTGGCACGGGCCTCGGCGGTGTTGACCTGGTGCGCCGGCGTTGTGCTGCTGGAGAGCTTCTGGACACTCATCACGCTGCCACCTCCTCGTTGTGCAGGACTGCACGGAGCCGATTGCTGATCCACCAGCCGACCGGAGGTGAGACGGCGTTGCCGTAGCCGTCGACCCTGTCGCGGGCCGACCCCCATACCTGGAACGTGCCCTCGTAGCCGGCGAAGTCCACGTCGAAGCCACAGCCGCGGCCGATCTCGTGGTCGTACATCATTCGGAAGTAGCAGTCCTCGAGCGCGAGGTCGGCCAGCGCGTCGCGCCACTCAGCGGTCAGGATCGCGGTGGTGTCGCGTGAGGTGAGCGTCCCGAATGGATCGGTGACCGGGTGCGGCGCGGTCTCGGTGCCGGTCGACCCGTTCTGCTTGTACCAGCCGGAGAACAGCAGAGCCTGAGTCGGCTCGGCGGTGAGCGCACCCAGCGGGTCAGAGACCGGGTGTGCCCGGTACTTCGCCTCGAGGATCGACCCGTTGTTCTTGATCGTGCCCGCCGCGGTGAGCAGGCCGGGGATCTGGTCAGCCGTGACCGTCGGCATGGCCTCGCTGTGCGAGGTGGGTGTGGTGTGCCGGCGGTATGGCATCACCCCGGCCGAGAGCAAGCCCATCGTCTCGGACCCGCCCTGGGTGGGCAGGGGCTCGTCCACGCCGCGCGGTACCCCTTGGTAGTTGTCGATCGCCATCGCGACTGGCGGCGTGATCAGGCCGGTGCCGTTCGTCGAGGTCTGCGACGGCAGACGCTGGGAGAAGTCGCGGCTGCGGCACTGCGAACCGGGCCACTCAAAGGTGTTGCCGGCGGCGGCCATCAGCGCTCCGGTCGAGAGGACCGCGGTCTCCTGCTGGCTGGTCTGGGTGGCCATCGGCTGCCAGGGCTGCCGCTCGGAACCCCGCTGCGACTTCGCGGGCATCAAGACCGCGGGGAACTCGGCGAACCGCTGGCGGCAACGCTCGGCCCTCGCCATCGTCGCGGCCGCGAGCGGCTTGTCCCGATCGCCGATCCGAGTACCCAGGTTCGACAGGTCGAGCGCGTCGAGCGAGGGTGTGAACGGCGGGATGACCTCGCGATAGCACGAGGGGCACCGGTAGTTGTACTGCTTGCCGTACCGGACCGAGCCGGTGGGCGGGACGCCGGTCTTCCACGACCACACGGCTTCGACGACGTTCTGGCAGTGGTCGCACCAGGACTCCGGACGGTGCTCAAGATCTGGGGTGGGCAACTTCTTGTCCCAGAACACCCAGTAGCCGCGATCCCTGGACTGGCCGACCCCGAAGAACATCGAGTTCAGGTAGAGGACCTTGTGGTTGTAGCCGAGCAGATCGAACTGCTTGAGCCACCAGCGGTAGGTCGACCCGTCGCCAATCTTCCGCTTCCCTGGGACGAGCTGACCCCACGAGGCAAGCTCGGTGGTGCACTCCACGAGGATCAGCCGCGGATGGTGCATGGCGGCGTAGTGCAGGACGCAGTTAGCGGTGGCTCGGTCGCGCTCGGAGCGGGTGACCCGTGCTTCATAGTCCGGGTCCTCGAGGTCGAACAGCGACAGCCCCTGCTCGTAAGCCCTCTTCGTGTTCGCGGGCGAGTGGTTGACGCAGCTGACGCCAGCGGCGAGGAGATCCCCAGCGGGTAGCTCCCGCACGGAGTGATAGGCGGGCGAGTCGGTGTCGACGAGGTCAGCGATCCAGTGCTCGGTCGTGGGGTGATTGGCCTCGTGGACCTTGACCTTGTACTCGTTGTGGTTCGCCGCGGTGATCACGTCGAAGCCTGCGTGGGCGATGCCCTGGGTGAGGCCGCCGAAGCCGGAGAACAGGTCGACGGCGACGAGGGTGTCGTGCCTGAACCGCCGCTGCTGCAGCGCCGGCCGCCACTGCGCCGTAGCCATCGACGTCATGCCGCACCCCCGGTCGCGCTCGCGGCCCGGTTCATCGCCGTCCAGTACGGCGCGGAGTCGGGTTCAGGTGCTCCGTGCCGACACGTGCAGCGCTGCGCACACATCGGCAGGACTCGGTTCGCACAGTCCCCGGGACCATGCCCAGGTTCTGCACACGCCTCGCAGCTGCTCATCTGGCGACCTCCAACACCTAACGGATGCGGCTCTCATGGGGGGTATACCCCGGGTCTACCGTATACCCCGGGTATACCCCGTGTAAACCCTGCACCCCGCACCGCCTGCAATCAGCGACACGACGCCCACATCCCGGCACCGCGGCCGCGCGCCGCCTCCTCGAGCTCGACGTAGGCGGCGTGGCGACTGACCGGCGCAGAGCTGTCGCGCGCGGTGGCCGCGCCGGCGCGGATCTGAGCGGCTCCGACGTCACGACCGAAGGCCTGCACGTACCGAAGCCATCGGCCGTAGGCGTCGACGTCGTCCTGCGTGGGATCGCTCACGAGCGTCACCCGAGTGCCAGCCGGCACCAGCTTCTTGAGGTGCCGGGTGGCCGCGAACCCGTAGCACTCCCCAGGCTTGCCGGGATGCGGGATCTCGGGAGCGCTGATCCCGAGGAACCGCACTCGGACGTTACGACCGTCCTCCGTGGTCACCTGGACGGTGTCGCCGTCGAGGACGTACGCCACCACACCGGCGGTGCGCTGCCCGGGGCCGTCCGAGCGGCCCGGGGTGGCGTCGAGCAGCTCGCCGCCGAAGGCGAAGCCGCCGACGACCGCCCGGACACCGGTGACGACGACCAGGGCGACGATCGCCAGGGACAGCAGCCGGACGGGCTTGCTCGCGATCATCGGCTCACTCCCGATCGCGGAGAAGCAATCCGGGTCCCCGGACTCAGCTCGTCTCGACTCTGCGGCTGCGGGTTGGGCGGGAACAGGCCTGGACGGGGTGCGGCCGCGCCGCAGCTCTCGTCCGGGTCTCCTAGCGCCGTGGCGCGACCCGCCGTCTGTCTCAAGAGCTCGCCGGCCGGAGCCGCCGCGAGGGGCTGGCCGAGCTGCTGATCGTCGAGGAGCTCGAGGAGGTCGCCGGCCTCCTCGACCGATTTGGCGCGGAGGGCCTGGTCGTGCAGCCCGAGGCGCTCGGACTCGAGCGCCGTCTTCTGCTGCTCCCACGCTGGCAGCACGCCACTGGCCTCGAACTCTTCGTGCTCGCGCACGTACGCCTGCTGGCGAGGCGTAAGCGGCTCGCCGGGGATGATCGGACCGCATCCGACCGCGGCCGCACTGGCCGTGAACCGCGGGTAGGCCGACTGGTGGGCTCGCCACCTCGCCCGGAACTCGATCAGCTCATCGCGGACGTCGGCGGGCACCTCCCGGGCAATCTCCTCGATCTGCGACCAGGGGATCACCTCGCGTGGGTTGCGCCAAGACTCGTCGACGCCGAACCCCAGCCCGCCGTGTGTCCCGACAATCCGCTCCCCCGTGTCCTGGTCGCGGTGGTGACTGCAAGCCCAGCCACCGTCACGGACATGGGCCACCTCGGCGGGCTCGAGGAGGATCGAGGTGAGAGCCCAGCCCGACCACGACCTCAGGAGTTCGAGTTGGCGCCGACGACCCGGCACGACCATCGGCGGAGCTGGCATCACGCCACCTCGGCCGCGGCACCCTCAGCAGCGGTGCCACGGCTGACCGTGCCGCCCTCGTCCCCGACACCGCCGTCACCCTCACCGTCGTCGGTGTCGAGCTGTCGCAGCCGACGGATCGTCGCCTGGTCCAGCCCGGTCAGCTGCACGACGTCCTTGACCGCGAGCCGCTCCGCGAGGAGCCGCTCGATGGCGGCCGCGGCCGCCACTTCGGCATCCACGACCGCCTGCTCGGCCTGAGCCCGCTCCTCCCAGGTGACCTCGACGTCAACCGACGCCTCGTCGATGCGCCGCTCCCGGGCCAACTGGTCCGGGTCCAGCTTCAGCCGGCGCTCCCGTGCCGCCTTCAGCCGAGCATCGCGCGCTCGATCTCGACCCGCCTGTGCCTGTGCCGCCTTCCCCACCGGGGATCACCTCTTCCTTGCTCCGGAACGTCACGGCAACCCACCGCGACCCTTCACAAGCAAGAAGCAACCTCGACCGATTCGGATCGGACACCTCACACCCACCGAATTTCCAGCCGCCGAAATCCGCCCAACTCACACGACTTTCCAACCCCTCACCACCCTCGGACCTCATGCATTCCCGGATTGGGTGCCCGGCCGGTGTCCGATTTCGGGTCGCCGTGGTTGCTTCTCAGCAATGTGATGGGTGTGCACAAGCTGACCGCGGGCGACGGGTACACGTACCTGACCCGTCAGGTCGCCGCGCACGACGCGACCGACCGTGGGCACGCCGGACTGGCCGACTACTACGCCGAGAAGGGCGAGTCCCCGGGCCGGTGGTTCGGCGCCGGGCTGTCCGCACTGGACCTCGAAGTCGGCTCGCAAGTCACCGAGAAGCACATGCAGAACCTGTTCGGCGAGGGCCGCCACCCGGACGCCGAACGACTCGAAGAAGCCGCCGAAGCCGCCGGGAAGAGCCTCGTCGAGGCCAAGAAGGCCTCACAGCTCGGGCGCGTATTCGCCCGCTACCTGGGCAACCAGCCCGAGTTCATCCAGGAGACCGCGCGACGCTACATCGCCTACAACCTGGCCCACGGGGAGCACTGGAAGACCCCGGTCCCGGCCGAGGACCGTGCCCGGATCCGCACCGAGTTGGGCAACGAGTACTTCGTTCGCGAGCACGATCGGGAGCCGATCGACGACCGCGAGCGCGCCTCGTTCATGGCCAAGGCCACCCGGCAGCAGACGACCGCCGTGGCCGGCTACGACCTCACCTTCACACCCGTGAAGTCCGTCTCGACACTGTGGGCCCTGGCTGACCGGGACGTCGCCAAGGAGATCGAGACCGCCCACCACGCCGCCGTTGAGGCCACCTTGACGTGGCTTGAGAAGGAGGTGCTGTTCACGCGCCGCGGCCGCGACGGGGTCCAGCAGGTCAAGGCCAAGGGACTGATCGCGGGCATGTTCACCCACCGCGACGCACGCTCGTCCGACCCTCACCTGCACACACACGTCGCGGTCAGCAACAAGGTTCAGGACGAGGACGGCAAGTGGCTCGCGGTCGACGGACGGGTGCTGTTCAAGGCCAACGTCACGCTCTCGGAGATGTACAACACGCTCCTGGAGTCCGAACTGATCGCACGCCTCGGCGTGAGGTTCGAGAACCGCAGCAACGGAGTGAAGGGCGTCGACAAGCGTCCGGTGCGCGAAGTCGTCGGGGTCGACGACAGGCTGGCCAAGACCTGGTCCAAACGCGACACCCTGATCGAGGCCCGCCGCCGCGAGCTCGCGGCAGCCTTCCAAGCCGAACACGGCCGCCCGCCCACCGAAGGCGAAGCAGTCACACTCAAGAAGCAGGCGTGGGAACAGACCCGCCAGGCCAAGCACGCGCCCCGCGCGGAGGCCGACCAGCGGACCGCCTGGCGCAGCGAGGCCATCGACATCCTCGGCAGCGAACAGGCCGTCCACGACATGGTCGACGACTGCCTCGGCCACCGCACCGACGCCCAAGACGTCACCGACACGTGGGTTGACGAGACCGCCCGAGCAGTCGTCGAACGTGTCTCCGAGGACCGAGCCACCTGGCAGGTCTGGCACCTGCGTGCCGAGGCACAGCGCCACGCCCGCTCCCACGGCGTACCCCTGCCCGACCTCGACACCGCCGTCGACCGCGTCGTCGCTGCCGCGATCGGCGTCCACTCGATTGCCCGCGACGACCCCGATCCGCTCACTCACGCCACCACGGCAGCCGAGAAGGGGGTGACCATTCCGGAGCCGTTGCAGCGCACCGAGCGCGGCGCGGACGGCGAGGAGATTGTGAGCGTCTACAGCCTCGCAGGCGCCCGCGCGTACACCTCCCAGGCCGTAGTGGCGGCCGAGCAGCGGATCGTTGAAGCTGCCAAGCGCACGGGCGGGCGCACCATCAGCGAGGTCCGCGTCGGCATCGCGATCGCCGAAGCCGCCGCCAACAACCTCCAACTCAACGCCGCCCAGCAGTCACTGGTCCGCGAAATGGCCACCAGCGGCCGACAGGTTCAACTCGCCCTCGCACCCGCCGGCACCGGGAAGACCACCGCCATGCAGGTCCTCACCAGCGCCTGGCAGGACTCCGGCGGAACCGTCATCGGCCTCGCCCCCTCCGCGGTCGCAGCCCAAGAACTCGGCGCCTCCATCAACCCCGACACCGCAGACAACGCCCCAGCAGACGGCAAGGGACGACTCAACGGGCCGTGGCGCCCGGGTCGAAAGAAGGTCCGCTCCGACACCCTGGCCAAGCTCGTGTGGCACGCCAACAACGGCGGCGCGCCCGCGTGGATGGAACGCATCAACTCCAAGACCCTCGTCCTGGTCGACGAGGCAGGCATGGCCGCCACCACCGACCTGGCGGCCGCCATCGACTACATCACCTCCCGCGGCGGCCAGGTCCGACTCGTCGGGGACGACCGTCAACTAGCCTCGGTCGCCGCCGGTGGCGTGCTGCGCGACATCGCCCACCAGATCGGCGCCGTCACCCTCAGCGAAGTACATCGCTTCCGCAACCCCGACGGCAGCCTCAACCACGCCGAAGCGGCCGCCACCCTCGCCCTGCGCGAAGGAGACCCCTCGGCCATCGCGTTCTACGCCGACCGCGGCCGCATCCACGTCGGCGACCTCGGCTCCTGCGCCGACCAGGCCTACGCCGCCTGGGCCGCCGACCGCACCGCCGGCACCGACTCCGTCCTCATCGCACCCACCCGCGATCTCGTTGCCGAACTCAACACACGTGCCCGCAACGACCGCCTCGCCGGACTCGATGAGAGCGAGATTGGTCGCGTCCTGACGCTGGCCGACGGCACCAAGGTCTCCGAAGGCGACCGAATCATCACCCGCGAGAACGACCGTCGCCTACGTATCAGCCGCACCGACTGGGTGAAGAACGGTGACCGGTGGACCGTCGTCGAGGTCAACAGCGACGGCTCCCTGAAGGTCAAGCACGACAGCATCGGGAAGACCGTCACCTTGCCCGCCGACTACGTCGCCCAGACCGTCCAACTCGGCTACGCCACCACCGTGCACGGCGCCCAGGGCATCACCACCGGCACCTGCCACGTGGTTCTCACCGGCGATGAGGACCGCAACCTGCTCTATGTCGCGCTCTCCCGCGGCAAGTTCGCCAACCACCTGTACCTCAACGTCGCCAGCGACGGCGACCCCCACAACTTGATCCGGCCCGACGCGCTCATCCCGCCCACCGCTCTCGACCGGATCGCCGACATGCTTCGCCGTGACGGGTCGCCCGTCTCGGCGACCACCGCACTGCGCGAGCAGACCAGCCCGCACCAGCTGCTCGGCGACCTGGCTGCCCGCTACCACGACGCGGTCACCGCCGGCGCCGAACATCTGATCGGTCCAGTCGGCATGGACAAGATCGACAAGCATGCCGAAGCACTCCTCACCGGGCTCACCGAGGCACCCGCGTGGCCCACTCTGCGTTCCCACCTCGCGCTCATCGCGCTCGACGAGCACAGCCCGCTCAAGCTGCTGACCGCCGCGGTCGGCGCAGGGTCGCTGGCCGACGCCCGCGACCCCGCCGCCGTGTTGGACGCCCGGATCGACGACCTCGTGGCCGACCTCACCCCCGCCCGTTCCCACGATCCCAACACTCCCCCGCCCGCTTCCGGGCCGCTCCCGTGGCTGCCTGCCATTCCCTCCCGGCTGGCCGGCGCCCACGACTGGGGTCCGTTCGCGAGCGTCTACCACCAGCTCGTGCGCGAACAGATCGACGCCGTCCGCGAGCAGGCACGCGGTTGGACCGGAGCCACCGCGCCCGCGTGGGCGCAGCCCTTCCTCGAGGAAGAGGACGCCGACCTGCGGGCCGACCTCGCCGTTTGGCGGGCCGTGGCTCGCACCGACGAGAACGACCTGCGACCCACCGGAGACCGCAGGATCGGCGCACCGGGCGCTCACCAGGCCAGACTCAACCGGGCGGTTCGCACTGCGCGACCGAGTTACCCCTTCTCCCAGCGCAGCTGGTACCAGGCGCTGCCCGAGGTCGTCCGAGCCGACCCGTGGATCACTCCCCTGTGCCAGCGCCTCGCTCGCCTCGAACGCGCGGGCCTACCCGTGACCGACTACATCAAGGAAGCACTCGCATCCGACCCCACCCTGTGGCCCCAGCAGCCTCCTGCCCGCCCCCTCCCTGATGAGCAGCACGCCGCAGCCCTGTGGTGGCGACTCATGCCCCACCTGGGGCCGGCGGCACTCACCGCCGACGAGCACTCCGCAGACCTGCTCCAGCCCGACTGGCGGCCCGCCCTGGCCGACCTCGTCGGCACAACCAAGGCCGCCTATCTGCAGAAGGCACCCGCGTGGCCCGCGCTCGTCGCCGCAGTCGACGAGGCATGCCAGCACCACGGCTGGAGCCCGACCGAGATCCTCTCCACCGCACTCGGCGGCGTACCGCAGGACGGGTCACTCACCGGCGTCGAGATTGCCGACGCGCTTGTGCTGCGCATCGCCATGCTCACCGACCAGCCCACCGATACGCCACGGCCACACGACGAAGCGCCCTACCCCGACGCCGACATCCCCGTCGACGTCGACATGTTGCCGCCCGAGGACGCCGACGAGTTCATGGCCGCGTTCTACCGCGACCAGACCGACGACGACGCGGCACCCTTCCACGCCCCTGCCGCTGGCGAACACCACGACCCAGCCGCCGACCTGGTCGACCGGGAGCCGCCCCCGGACGAGTACGACGCGACGCCGTACGACGACGTCCTCCCGTACGTTCCGGATCCCTACGCGACTCCCCTGCCGTGGGAACAGGACGACGAGGTCACCGCAGAGAACGCCTTCCCCGACCCCGACCAGCTCCCGGCCGAACGCATCCACGAACTCAACCAGCAGGCCATGGCCTACTTCGAGTCCTGCTACCCCCGCTCGTGGGCACCGGCCTACATGCGCGACCGCATGGGCACAGACCTCGCCGACCACCCGAACAACTACGCCATCGGGTACGCACCAAGCCGTGGCCTGATGCGTCACCTCACCGACCACGGCGCCACCCTCGACGAGCTCGCGCAGGCCGGCCTCGTCTCCCAGCGCGAACGCGACGACGGCACGACCTATTACCGCGACTTCTTCCGCGACCGACTGGTCACGCCCATCCGTGACCCCCACGACCCCACCGGGCAGGCGATCCTCGGGTTCGTCGGTCGGCGCAACCCCACCAAGACCGACGACGACTTCGCCGGACCCAAGTACCTCAACACCCGCACCACCACGGTCTTCACCAAGGGCGAGGCCCTGTTCGGATACGCCGAAGCCCGCGACCTCCTCGCCGGCGGCGCGCTCCCGGTCATCGTCGAAGGACCCATGGACGCCCTGGCCATCACCCTGGGCAGCAACGGCGCCGCCGTCGGCATCGCCCCGATGGGCACCGCCCTCACCATCAACCAGATCAGACTCCTGCGCGCCAACATCGACATGGTCAACGGCCGCGATCGCATCGCCGTGGCCACCGACTCCGACCCGGCCGGGTGGAAGTCGGCGCAGAAGGCCTTCTGGCACCTCACCGCCGCCGACCTCGACCCCACTCAACTCGAACTGCCCGACGGCCTCGACCCGGCGAAGCTGTTCGAGACCGAGGGCGCCGCCGCGATCGCCGCCGCCATCGAGAACGCCTCACCGCTCGGCGACGCCATGATCGACCACCTCCTGCGAACCGCCGGCCACTGGAGCGAGACCGACGTACGACAGAAGGTCATCCACCAGGCCGCACGCATCCTCGGCTCCCGAGGCTCCGAACGGTGGCTCGACGGATTCGAGCGTCTGCGAAACAAGCTGCACTTCGCCCCCGGCATCCTCGAGCACCAGACCGTCACCGAAAGCATCGACCGCGACCGCAACCGGCCGGCCTACGCCCAAGCCCGCATAGACGAGATCAACGCCGAAGAGCGCAGGAAGTCCGCCAAGACAGACCCGCAGTCCCGCCGGCGCGCAGCCGCGAAGCGGCTCGCGGCCACCACCACCACGCCCCGCCGCGGCGGACCCGATCTGCCGCCGTCAGGTCACGACCACACGGGCCCATCCCGCTGACCAGCGGGCCGCTCAGAATCGCGCTGACACAACATTCGCCCGCCCAGCGCCGTGGACGGACCGAAAATCGGACCCGGAAGCTGCTCAGGAAGCGATCTGAGCGCTCTACGAGCCCAGATTCAGGGTGCACCGGCCACGGCGATGCCGCAGTCGCGGCCGAGAATGTGTGTGCCGACCGGACTGACGGAGAATTTCTAGAAGAGGGCCATCTGGGATTCGTCGATCGACGCAAGGGCTCGGGCGATCCGCTCGTCATCCCAGCCGTCCGTCACCGCGGCCCGCAGCGCGAGCGAGCGTCGGTACATCGCCTCCCGGCCGAGCATCCGACTCCGGTAGCCGCGCGAGTCACGGCGGCCATGCTGCGCAATCCGGGCCAGGTTCGCTGCCTGGGTGGAGCCCTCGAGATGATCAAGCAAGGTGCCGTCAGCGCGGACACAGATCGGGTTGTCGCACACCACGTGCTCAACGACCGGGTGCAGGTCGATCGACACGCCCTCGGCCAGCGCCCAGGCGATCCTGTGCGGGCGAAGGACGCGCTGCCGACCGTCCCGGGAAATCCAGAAGCGACCGTACCCATCGTCACCGATTGCGGCGCCGTCGCGACCCCACAACCAGCAATCTGTCTCACGCGGGCCTTTGACCACGCGCGACCAGAACCGGTCGATCTCAGCCGCGGTCAGGTACATGACCACACCGTAGGGCGGGCCACCGACATTTAGCCTCTGGGTGGGGCCGAGAGCGCGAGACGGACTGCCTCACCGTCAATGGACCCGGTGCGGCCGCGACTTCAATAGCGCGCCCGGTTGTGACTGCACACGGGGCCACGTCCCCACGCGACCAATCGGGAGGATTGGCTACGAGGCGACCCACGGCCGGCCGGATGCTCAGTTGCCGGACCGACGGTTGATGTCGTGGATCATTGCGGTGTGCTGCTGGCAATACCTCTGACGTGCCGGTGCGTGACAGCCAGCCCAGTGACATCGCCCGGCTGCGCCAGCGTCGTCACCTCGGTCTCGCGCGGCGGCGATCGCGCCGATCACGCCGACGGCCAGGAGAGCGCCGCCCGCAAGGGTCTCCGCCAGGCTCATTGTGACCTCTCGGTTTGCACTTGATCAGGACTTTGACAACGACCGTACCGAGAACCACCGACGTGCGGGGTCCAGTACAGGCCGGCCGCCCAGTGATGGCTGCCGGCTAGCGGCCCGGGCTGGCGGAGACCGAGATGCGCTGGCGGTCTTCGTCGTGGTGCCGACGCGCGCTGTCGGTGCGACTCTGGTCGAGTGCGGCAAGCTGGAGCGCCGTGCTGCGCGTGTTCTCCGGGACGTCGGCGGGGTTTTCGGTGGGGACGCTGGTCGGGTCCGCGTAGTGCTCGTCGAGTTGGTCGACGATGCGGGAGCAGACCGCGTTGAGACGAGGGTTGTTGGCGACCTTGTTCTGGGCGTACATGACGCTGGTGTGGTCCTTGCCGAAGTAGCTCGCGATCGCGGGGAGGGTCAGCCCTCCGCGTCGTGCCGCGGTCATGGCCACGGCACGGGCGTCGGTCACCGCCCGGTGACGGTCGGCACTGAGGACCGCATCACGGGTCGTGCCGAAGGACTGGGCGGCGGTGGCGATCGCGATCGCACAGATCCCGTCGGGCCCGACGTCGGCCACTTCACCGGATGCGCCCTCAGAGGCATTGATCTGGGTGGCCAGCGCAAGCGCGAGCGAACGCAGCTGCTCGGCGTTCATCTGGTTGAGCGTGCGCTCGAGGTCGGACTGGTTGGCGTTGGCGACCATCGCCGCGAACGCGGCCGCCTGCTGCTCTGAAACACCCTCGTCGTCCTGCTCGGGAACGGCGACGTCGTCCTGCTGCTGTTCGTCGACGAGCCGCAGCCGTCGGCTGCTGTTGTCGGTCGTGGTCATCGCGGGTCACCACCTGCCGTGAAGGTCGTCGGGTTCGGGGTTGGCGTCGGCGGGCGGCGCACTGGTGGCGGCCGTCGTGACGGCCGCCAGCTCCCCTGCCCGGTCGACGTCGTCTCGGTAGCGCTGCTTGCGGCCCATGCGGACCGGTGTCGAGGCGTGGCTCTCGTCGCGCTCGCGGCGGGGACGGGGCTGGTGTTTGCCCGGCTGGCAGGCGTCGCCGAGACGGTCGCGCAGCCGCTCGAGGAACCCCGGTAGCCCATAGCGGTGCCAGTCCTCCAGGGCGGCCGGGGTGACGGCGAAGCTGGTGTAGTAGCGGCTACAGGCGAGCACCGCGAGGTCGTGCACCAGGTGCGGGTGCGCGGGCCAGCATTCGGGGATGCCGGGCCGGGTCACGTTCCACAGGTGCTGCTCGTTGACCCACATCGCGACCAGGTCCAGCCACGCCCACAGTTCGGTGCGCATCAGCCCGGTGCACGTGGCGGGGTCCCACGGTCGCGGCATCTGGGCGAGCTCGCGCAGCTCTTCCTCATCGGCAGGGGGTTCGATGGTGGCTTGCTGCAGTTGCTCCATCGCTGTACGGATCGACGGTCCGGGCTCGGGGAACGGGCGCACCATCAGCCCGACCAGCGGCATCATTCCGTTGCCGGTCGGTCCCGCGCCCCCTGACGTGGCTCGGGAGGCGAACTCGGAGGGGTGCCGGTTCTGTTGGGTCGTCATCTCGTGGTTCCTTGTCTCTACTTCGGCATCCCGAGCCGCTGCCGGGTCCGTGCGACCGGCTCGGTCGGCGGGGTGGGTTCGAGGGGCGTCGGCTGGGTGGGCTCCCTCTCGCCGCCGTCGCTGTCGTGACCACGGGCAGAGAGCCGGGCACGCTTCTGGGCGGCCAGGAGTTCCTTGCCGCGCTTGCCGTCGATGCAGCGGTGCAGGTTCGCGATGATCGGGTCGTACATCTCGGCCAGGACCAGGGCCTTGCGCTGCTCGATGCGGCGCAGTTCGGCCGGCTCCAAGATCGGCACCCGCCGCTGGTCGAAGGACCGGTCCATCACGCCGAACAGTTCGTGCCCGCGCGAGGAGTACCGGGTCTCGGTGTGGTTCGTCGAACCCAGCAGGTCTGAGAGCTCCTGATAGAAGCGGATGTCCTTGCCGCCACCGAACACCACCAGGTTGTTCGACAGCCCGTAGATGGTGCGCGCCTCGTCCTCGCCGTAACAGACCACGAACTGACGCCAGGTCTGGGCGGCGAGGATGAAGGACAGTCCGAGCGCCCGCTCGTTGGCCATGCGGGTCGAGAGCGTCGGGATCGGCGCGGTCGAGGGGAGCTCGTCGAGACAGGCGAGGAACGGCGGGCAGAGCCGCCCGTGCGGGGAGGTCTCCCCCAGCCGCTTGGCGGTGTCGAGGATCTGCTCGGTGACCGCCGTCATCAGCGGTGAAGCACTGGCGTAGGGGTCGTCGCGCCCCAGGAGGTAGATCGTGCCGCCGTCGCGGATCAGCGCCTCGAGGTCGGTGGCCGGACGTGACGCAGAGGGCACGCAGCGTTCCCGGATCGAGCGCTGGAAGAACAGCGCCATCGCCTGCTGGACGGTCGTGATCGTGTTGCCGGCGGTCCGCTCGTCGCCGTACAGGGCACCACGCAGCAGACCGTCCCACAGCGGCTCCGCGGCCGGGTGGGTGCGCAGGATCTCCTCGGCCTGCGGATACTCACGCGGGCTGGAGACCCACATCAGCACCTCGTCGAGCCCGATGCCGGCGATCGCCGCGGCGTGGAAGTAGGCCTGCAAGACTTTCGCGCACTCCCCCGCGTAGAACCGGGCCGCCTGATCGGAGGACTGGGACGTCGCGCCCTTGATGGTCCCGTTGGCGAATGCCTTCGCCCGCCGCTCGGCGAGCATCGCGTCCTCACAACCCGCGATGCAGTCCCACACCAGCTCCGGGGTCCCGGGTGCAGCGTTGAACGGGTCCAGCACCGCCACTGGGCCGCGCTTCTGCCGGGCCTCCAAGGTGAGGAACAGGTCCTCGGGCTTGGTCAGCGTCACCAGCGCGGCACCGGGCGCATCGAGCAGCGCGGGCACCAGCAGGTCGAGCGTCTTGCCCGACCCCTGCGGACCGATCACGCACGTTGTCCGGTCGAACGGCACCCACAGTTCGGGTCCACTGCGGCCGCACTGCCCAAGGCGCCACCCGACGTCGTGTGGCTTCACGTGCTTGAGAGCTGGAGTCATGGTCGAGGAGTCACCTTCTACTTGTCAGTGGGTTCGTCGCCCGGAACGGGCGTAGAGGTCTGGACGGATCACTGCGGCGCTCTTGCGCAGCCGCGGCAACCCGAGCGCTTCAGCGGCCTGCGTAGGCGTGGCCAGTCCGTGGCGGGAACTCGCGCCGGTGGCGTCACGCATCCACATGCCCACCACGACGGCGGCACCGAGGACCAGGACTTCACCGACCAGCGTGAGCACCCACATCACCGCATCCGAGGGCAGGGCAGCATCGACCCGGGCGGGCAAGCCGACCCCGAAGTCGCTGCGCAGCAGCCCGCCGTACGCCTCGAGCAGGTGCCCGTTCGGCAGCGCGAACACCCTGGTGGCGGCCCAGCCGACGAGCGCCTGGACTACCAGTGGTGTGATGAGGAAGAAGAAGACGCCGGCCAGAACGGCCGCCATCTTGAACTCGCCCGCGGTCGGGGCGACGTTGTTGAACCGGGCGCGCCGGGACCGTTCCATGCTCATGCGCATTCCTCTCGGATCGTTCGGGTGCCCTGCCGGCGTGCCGTTGCCGTGGCGGTGGTCATCGAGCGGCCGCCGTCCATGCGGACGCCGGGGCTTGCCACCGGTGGCAGGGGAAGTCGATCGGCCCCCGTGGATCAGGGATGACCGCGACCGTGTCGATGGGCCAGTCCAGTCGCCCCTGACCGTCCAACACCGCGACCTCGGCCGGGTTCGTCGGGTCGGGCCGCACCAGACCTATGCAGTCGATGTCGTCATCGAGCACCGGGCGACCGGTGAGACTGTTTCCGCCGTGCGAGGTCAGGATCAGCCGACACCTCCCCCACGGCAGTAGGCCGAGGCGGTCGTCATCGACCAGGTCCATGTCGTCGACCACGACCAGGCACGTGCCCGGACGACAGTCACTGGCCACCGGGTCGACCAGCTGGTCAGGGCGCTGAGCCTCGCAGCGGAGGTCGGCCCATTCGCTGGGCGTTTCGGCGTACACGTGGACGTGACGCCGCGTGCTGGCCAACCACCAGCGAACGAGGTAGCGGGCGGTGGTGGTCTTGCCGCGCCCGACGTCGCCGACAAGCAGCAGCGGCCGCGACCTGTGGGTGTCGAACCCGGCGGCCTGGCCATCCAGTGTGGTGCCGATGCGTACGTCCATGTTGGAGAGAAGCAACCGGGAACCGTTCAGATCGGACACGTCAGGCCGCCGAAGTGCCGATTCCGTTGTTGAGGAACGTGCCCTCGAAGTCCGGTGGCGGCAGTAGCCAGTGCGCGGTGGCGCCCTTCTCGACCTGGTCGTGGGAGTTGTGCCCGACAGGTCCCCAGTTGTCCACCCAGTCCCCGTCACCGAGGTAGATCGCGACGTGGCCGCTGCCGGCGTACGCCCAGGACACGATCGCTCCGGGCGGCGGCGGCCAGCTGCTCCCCTGCTGGCCTTGGACGACAGAGCCGTAGGCCCGCTCGCCTCCATCACCGGGACCGACGTAGGCGTTTCCGTAGATCATCATCGAGATAGCGGTGCACGCATCCGACCAGCCACTGAAACCAACGCCTTGGCAGTCGAAACTGGGTACCGAACAGGGTGAGGAGTACTGCTGGGCGAGGCTGATGACCATCTCGGCCCGCTGGCGCAGCCGGTTCAAGCGGTCACCGCTCACGCCCCCGGTCTCGACGGTGCTGCAGCCGGTGTTGCCGACGTTCGAGGTGCCGCCGCCGGTCGCTGCGACCGCTTGGCGGGCGGTCTCGAGGTACTGGTGGTAGTCGGTCGTCTCGAACGGGATCCAGTCAGCGAACTTGGCCTCCCCGGTCCCGGGCCTGGCGGAGTAGAGGTAGAAGGCGTATTGGGCGTTGAGGAGCGGGTCGTAGATGTCGGCAGTCTGGTTCCAGCCGGGCACCTTGCCCTTGTGCTGGCTGGAGATCTGCCACAGCCCGTAGTGGGTGCCGTTGATGGCCCTCGGGTTCCAGCTCGACTCCACCCGTGCGATCGCCACCGCGGTGACCAGGTCCTCGCCACGGAAGCCGGCCTGGTAGGCGGCCGCGGAGGCGACCTTGGCTGCCTCGAGGCCGCTGGCCGCTGCGGCCACGTTCTGGAACGTCGCGCTGAACACGTTGGATGGGCACGGCGGGCAGCCCGCCGGCGTAGTGGTTCCCGGCGGGGTGCCGTTCGGTGAGGTCGATCCCGGCCCGGCGCCATTCATCGCCAGGCGGGTGAGCAGGACCGGATGGTCCGTGCCCGCCGCGGCGGCACCGATCTCCCAGGTGCGGCCCACCGTGGCGGGCGCCTTGTAGAACTGGTAGATCACGCCGCTGTCCTTGGTGTACTTGAACCCGGCGGCCTCCATCCGGGGTGCCGCGGCCTGGGGGCCGTCGCCTGGGTGGGAGTTCATGTCGCCGCCGAGCAGGACCGGGCCGTACGGGGCCAGCACGTTGGTCAGTTCGATCAGGTAGTCCATGCCGAGGCCGTACTGCTCGGCTCGGGTCATCGGCGGGTTCCCCCACTGCCTGCGCTGCTTGTAGACGTTGGTCATGTGGTGGGTGGCGATCACCGAGACCACGGCGCCGTCGGTGTTGCGCTGGAACACACCCCAGGTGGCGTAGCGGTCCCACAGCACGTTCTTGCCCTTGAAGACCACTTGGTCCTTCTCGACGATCTTCACGCGGCCGCCGTCGAGCATCGTCCACGTGTCGGTGCGCCACATGATGGCGTTGTTGATGGACTGGCCGGTGTTGCCGCTGCCGACCTGCTGCGGGTCCTTGTAGGCGCCGTAGCCGGGGAGGATGTTCGCGAGCCGGCGAGCCGGGTACTTCCAGATCTCGTTGAGGGTGATGAAGTCCGGCGACGCGGCGTTGTTGATCGCGTGCAGGCCCTGCTCGGCTGCCCACTTGAAGTTCGCGTTGGCGATCGTGATGTTCCCGTTGACCCCGGTGCCGGGGGTGGCTCGGATGCCGGTGGGCATCTGCCCGAGCACAGCTCCGCTGCCCGACCGCCCCGCACCAGCGCTGCCGGTGGGGCCTTCGGTGCCGGCGGCACCTGCGCCGAGGGTCGCGGTGGTGTGGACGAACGGGTGGTCGGTGTAGGCGTGCGCACCGTCGTTGGTGCTCTGGTCGACCACGGTCTCGGAGAAGGTGACCGTGGGGCTGCCCATGATCCAGTCGATCTGCTTGTCGGTGGGGTTGGCGCTGGACCACCCGGCGGCCAGCGAGAGGAACAGCCGCTTGAACCGGGCCTTGTCGTTCATGTCGCCGGTCAGGAACAGCGGTGTGTTCGGCTCGGCCGCCTGCAGGTTTGTCAGTGCTGTTGCTTCAGCGCGAACTCCGGCATCGCGCATCGCGTCCGTACCGCCGACCGCGCCCGCCGGGTTGTGGGTGTTGAGCACCCAGATCGACCCGAGGCCGGTCATGGAGGTGAACCTCGCTAGCGGCACCTGGATCATCGGGCCGCCGTACTTGATGTCGACGTAACGGGTCTCGTCGAGTTTCCACGCGGAGGGCTGGTAGGCGATCGCGTTTGCCGTCGACGCGTTCCCGCGGCCGTTCTTGCCCTTCACGATCGACCAGGCGCCGTTGGTGGCGTTGAGGAAGGCCTGTGCCTGTTGCGGCTCGAACTCTTGGAATCCGATGATCGATGCGCCTGAGCTATTGATCTTGGCGACCATGTTCGGCACCCGCTCGTCGTACGGCCGTTCGCCGGGGTGCGGGTTGGTGTTGTAGTGCGAGGCGCCGCGCCAGTTGAGGGTTCCGATCCCCACCGAACCGCCCGTGGTCGAGTTCACTGCGGTGCTGCACGCGGCTTGGACGGCCTCGATGTTCGCGCTCCCCATGCCCAGAATGAGCAGCATCAGTGGTGCGATCATGACCAGCGGCAGGCCGAGCAGGACACCCTTCTTCATGACTGCGGCCTCCCCCGCTGGCCGGCGGGCAGGTGGCGGTTCGGGGCGAGACGTTCAGGAATCGAGCGAACAGTCACTGGGCTGTCGCGATCGCTTCGTTGGTGTAGGTGAGTCGCCTTTCGAGAGGGGTCAGCAAAGTTTGGATTTTGTATCGCTGGTCGCCGACCATCCACAGGGCGCGGCCCTTCTCCTGCATTGCCCAGTTGGTGATCACGCCCTGCTGCATCTCGGACAGCCCCATGAGGCGGCCGAGCTCGTCGGCGACTGACTCGTCTTGACCCATGAGGATGCGGACGTCGGAGAGGTTGAGCAGGTCTTTGGCGATCTGGGCGGCCTGGCTGCCCTGGTCGCCGGCCGAGAGCGGGTCGGACGGCTTGTGATAGGTCACCAGCTGGATGTCGCCTTCGGTGCGGGACAGCCGCAGGTTGGCGTCCAGCGCTTCGACCGCCTCGAGGGACAGGCGGGTCTGCAACCACGCCTCGTCACGCAAGACGATGCGCCGGTCCCCGGCCGCGGCGGCTTCCCGCATGCCCTGCCCCCAGGAGTTGAGGCACATCAGCGCGATGCCGACGGCGACCTTGTTGCCGGTCTCGTGCAGCGAGCGCAGCGACAGGGTCTGGATCGGCTTGCGCCAGTCCGGCTCGAAGGTCGACTCGGTGTCGAACATGCCCTGCAAGGAGCCCTCGCACAGGGCGCCTAGGGCGTCGCGCAGCGGGCGGGTGCCGTCGTAGAACGCCTGCTCGCTCTCGTACCGGCAGTCGGCCACGAGGTCCTTGGTGGGCGAATCGAGCGCCGCCCACACGTGCGGGATGGTGATCGGCTTGAGACGGGACGCTCCGGCCGACCAGCCGGTCAGATGCCGCAGCACCTTGTTGATGACCCGTTCCTCGGTCGGGCTGAACACCACCCCCTGGGAGGCGACGAGGCCGCGGATCAGCATCAGCCAGCGGTTGAAGATCACCGTGGCGCGCTTCTCCTGCTCCTCAGCGCTCTGTTTGTCCCAGTCCAGGCCGAGCGGGCCGAGGTCGAGTGGGTTGATCCGCCCCGGCAGACCGGGGCCGATGCGGAACGGCGTCACGCCGAGGAACCTGGCCAGGTCCTCGTACTCGTCCTTGACATCCCCCAGTACCAGCGAGCGGTAGCCGAACTTGATCATCCGGATCATGAACGCCTTGACCGTGGCCGACTTGCCGCGGCCGGGTTTGCCGAAGATGAAGATGTTGGGGTTGGTGACCGGGATCGAGTCGTCGAGCACCCACCCCATCGGGTCGCAATAGAACTTGCCACCGGACAGGACGTCGTAGCCCATCTCCGCTCCCCACGGCGGCAGCCCGTCCCCGGAGATCAACGGCCACAGGACCGGGGTCTCCTCCGAGGTCATCTGATAGCCCGCCAGCGGGGGCAGGGTGGGCGACCACCCGTGCCCCATCCGTCGTACGCCGCTGCTCTTGAACGTGTGAGGGAACAGCTTCTCGGCAGGAGGCGCCGGCGCCGGTGCCGCCTTGCGCGGCATCGTGGTCCCGAAGTCGGCCAGCAGGTCATCGATCGTGCGCGAGGCCGGCCGTGATTTCTTCGCACCGCCACGTGACCGCGTCTTCGTCGACACCACGCTCACCACTCCCCCGCGGTGCCGTCAGTTGGCGGTGACCACACAGCGCCAGATCCGGCTGTGATCGTGAACGGGTCAAGCGCCCGCACGGACCCGGACAAGCGGAGGGGCTCGCAGCCGGCGAGCTCGTCGAACACCACGCATTCCCTCGACGGGTCGACCGCGACCGTGGGCCAACTGCGAATCGCCTCGGCCATGACGTGCCGCTTGACCAGGGCACCCTTCCCACGACCGGGGCGACCGAAGATCACCCACTGCGGCCGCAGACCCAGCCTGTCCGGCGGCGGTGAGGGACGGGTGACCGCCATCTCGTGCAGTCGGCCCACCAACGGCGGCTTCGCACAGGTCGATGGGTTGCACGGGTCCGAACGCGTCGCGAGTGTCTTCATGTTGGAGAGAAGCAACAGCCCGGCCGCCAGATCGGACATCTGGCGGCCGGGCTCTTGAACCTCGCTCTCTCACTGGGGCCAGCGGCTCCAGAGCGCCTCGAGCAGCTGACCCGACACGTGCAGGACCGCGGCCACGCTCGCCACCGCGACACCGATGGCCATGATGACGGTCAGCGCCTTGGGACCGGCACTCCACGAGCGGACGGGGAGTCTCTTCACGATGGCCACCGCGGCGACCGGACCCATCATGGCCATGACGAGCAGCCCGACGTACACCATCGATACAGCGATGATGTTGACAGGCATGGCGGCTCCTTGGGCGCCCTTCGGGAAGAACCTCCAGGCAACGACGTACCCGCTGGCCAACATGGCCGCGCCTACTCCGGGAGGCATCCAGCGGTCGATCTTCGAGGGGGACGGGCTGTGCGATTCGGGGGCCGCGGCGGGGCTGTTGGTGCTCATCACGTCCTCCGTTCGTCAGCAGGGCGCCAGGTAGTCGAAGCGGTACTTGAAGACGACGACTCGGATGCCCTTGTAGTGCGTCCGGGCGACACCGGACAGGTGGTGGTCGCCGACGGTGCACTCGGAGGCCTCGAGTCGCTTGTTGAGCCGCCTCTGGCGGTCCTTCATTGCGCGGTAGGTCTTCTTCGACCAGCCCTTCTGGACCTTGCAGCCGCGGTACTTGCTGACCATCCCGTCGCGGCTGTAGGGGTGCTCCCACAGGTTGTCGAACACGACCATCCGGCATCCCATCTCCTCGACGGGGACGGCCGCGGCGGCGGGCGACGGGTTGCCCACCATGACTACCGACGCGCACAGGAGCGCGACAGTGATGAGGCGCGACGCCTGGTGGGGACGGCGGTACTTCGCAGGGTTCTTGTTCATCGTGCTTGTCGCTTTCCTTCGTCGCCGCCCCGGTTGGGTTGGCGATCGCACTTGTTCAGGACGGGCGACGGGTTGCCTGTTGGGTGCGGCGCTGGCGCTGCCGACAGGTCTCCGTCATGCCTAGGAGAAGCAACAGCCCGGTCCTCAGATCGGACATCTGGGGACCGGGCTGTTCAGGCAGTGCCGGTTGCGACGCGTACTCGGGGTTAGCGTCGCTTCTTCGGCAGGCCTGCCCCCAAGGGGATCGTGGACACGGCGAAGGCCGCGTCGTGTGCCCCGTCGAGCGGCAGCGGCGTGAAGCCGCTGATGCGGATCGAGGCGTCGAGTCGTCGTCCGAAGTCCTGGATGTTCCACCCGGCCGGGACCGTGATCGAGACTGCGGAGGCCACCTTGACCAGCGACCGGCCCCGCTCGAGCTTCTCGTCGCGCTCTGCCAGATTGCCGACCGACTGGCGGTCCTTGGCCCGCTCGACCTTGCCCGCCTTCTCCCGAAGCGTCCCGGCCATCATCGCCGACATCTGCGCGCGGCCGGTGGACCGCTCTGCGGCTTGCTGGGACACCGGCCGGTAGAAGACGGTGAGCGCACGACGCTCACCGGGCTGGGAGGGCACCAGGACCCGGGCCAGCGCACCCATCCGGGCGCCCTTGCGTGGCAGCAGGATCGTCGAGGACACCGACTCCCACTCGCCATGGCGGTAGGACCGCATCGCGGTCGAGGCGTTGGTCGGGCCGGCGGCGGCGACCGGGACTCCCGCTGCGATCGAGGGGTCTTCGCGGTGGTGAATGTCGGCGTCGGCGAGCGCGGGCAGGTCGCCCGGCTCGAATCCGGTACGGATCGCGACCGCGAGTTCGGCGGTGTCGAGCCAGTTGACCCGGGTGCAGCCGATCGAGCCGGTCAGCCGGGCTTCTGTCTCGGCGAGCACCGAGTACAGGATCCGGGCTCGGCCGATCACACCGCGACCGGCGCGCTTGGCGTCCTTGCTGATCACGTCCTCGCGCACCACCACCGTGACGAACGCTTCGTGACGTACGGCCGCTCCGGCGGTCATGGCCTCGAGTTGGGCGTTCACCTGGGCCGACACGGTGGGCTCGTCAGGGCGGGCGTTGTGGCGCACCCACTCTGCGCGTTCGGTGCCGTCGTCGGGGATGGTGCGGACCTGGACCACGACCAGGTCGATCTGGCTACCTGCGGTCGCAGCCTCCATCATCTCGGTCAGCCCGGAACCCATGCGGAACCGATCCGCCTCATCGCTCATCCCGATCCCGGGATGGATGATGCGTGCGGTGGCCGCCCAGGTGCGGGTCGTGTGGTTCTGGATGATCGCTGGCCGCGCGGTCTGCCCGCTCATCGGTGGGCCGTCGTGGATCTGGATGCCCGCCAAGATGCCCGGCAGGTCCGCCTCCCCGGCCGCCCCGTTGTCCTCGTTGTCGTCTCCGTTGCCCAAGTCCAGGTCACCGGCGGCGGCCTTGGACTGCCAGCGTGACCAGCCGAACGCGAGCCCGGCTACGTGCCGGAACAGGACGCCGATCCACTGGATTGCGGAGTGGCCGCGGATCGGAATGCAGACCAGCAGACCAACGACGAGCCACACCGGCAGCACGATCGGCAGTGCCAGCCATTGCTGCCCCGCGATCGCCATCCAGGTCGGGAACCCGGCGGCCAGCACCAGGAAGAACTGGGGCCCGGTGAGACCGAACAGCCACGCCTGACGGTCTCTTGTCGCTGATGCTCCGTAAACACTCATGTCCAACTCTCCGCTCTGTGTTCCAAGGTGAGGTGCCACTGGTCGTCGGTGGCGATAGGTGATCCAGCGGGCTAGGCGAGCAAGATCTCGGGGTCCTCCTCGACCACGTCAACGGCCTGCTGGGGGACGTCGTTGGCGACACCGTCGTGGTTGGTATCCATCGGGTGCCGCTGGTGGGCCTTCTTGTTCTTCTTCGGGTCGTGGTCGGTCGGGAAGTAGCCCTGGTTGCCGATCCCGCCCTGTCCGAGGACGTCGACGCTCATCGAGGCACCCGTCTGGGCGACCTTCCCGGCAGCATGCATGCCGGTGCCATAGGTCTTCCCGGCCGCCTTGACGGGGTGCTTGGCCGCATAGCCGAGGCCGTGCCCGGCGCTCTTCGCGAGCGCCGCGGGACTCCAGCGGTGGGCGTGCTCGGCCTCAGCGCCACTCTCTGACGAGCTGCGGCCGTCCGGAGCTGCCGAGGCCGCGGCACCGGAACCGGCTGCCTCTCCCCCGCCGGCGCGCTTGCCGCGCAACAAGCCCGACACGCCACCGTTGGCGTCCATCGTGGACCGGAACGAGGCACCAGAGGCGGTGCCCGGGTCGACGAACGCGAGAAGCCGGAACAGCACCATCGGCATGAAGCAGGCGACCAGCATGATGATCGACCCCACCACGGACATGCCGATGTTCTCCGACGTCGACCTGAAGATGGCCGCGGGTCCGGTCTCCACCTCGTTGTCGGGCATGCCGGCCCACGCGAACTGGGTGCCCATGCCGACCACGAGTGCCAGGAGGGGCTCCATCAGCACGCATGCCAGGAACCATCGGATCGACTTCCACATCCACGACTTGGTGCCTTCTGACAACGCGCCCGCGGCCGCGATGGGCATGGTGGCGACCAGGATCAGCAGCGCGGCCGAGCGGACCATCATGATGACCATGTGTCCGAACGCGGCAGGGATCACGACGAACAGCCCACAGATGCCCAGCACGGCTGCCTGTGTCGTCCCCGATACCTGGTCGACGAACCCGTCGCCGGCCGCGTAGCCGGAGAAGCTGTCGACCCCGAGCAGGGCGTCCAAGATTCCCTTGGTCAGCCCCGATGCGCCGCTGATGAGCCCCGCGCACACAGTGATCCAGCACGCGAGGACGGCGCCGTACTGCACAAGCCCGGCGACCAGGGTGCCGAACCCGCGGCCGTCCTGGCGGAGGACGGCGAGCCCGATCTGGCTGAAAGCCATCACCAGCGCGATCGCGCCCGCGATCCACAGCGTGACCCCGTACAGCTTGTTCAGGTCCGGGTCGGCGATGTTCGGGGTGAAGTTGTCGATGAGGTCGAAGGCGGCCTTGAGCAACCACATGGCGCCCGACCAGATCGACATCATCATCGCGGTGAACCCGTCGGCCAGCGTCTCCTTGGCCTGGTTGCCCAGCCAGTGCAGCGGGTTGAGGTCGATCATGGGCACGAGCTGAGCACTCATGATTGGGACACCTCCAGCCACTGGTATCCGGCGTCGAAGGACGCCTGGGAGCCGGGCCACAGCGACGGCGCCTGGGCCGGTTCATCGCCCTCGCCGATCACCCACCGGCCGTCCTGCCACACCATGCGCTGACAGTCGGCGGCGGCGACCTGCTGCGGCTGCCCCGTCGTGGTCGTGGCGGTAATGATGAAGTCGATGCACGGGACGACGAAGTCGTCACCGACCGTGCCCTTGATGAACCCCATCTTCGGTTCGACCGCGATCGTGATCGAACTGCTCGCCTCCGCCGGCATCCCCGCGGACTCCAAGAACGCGGCCACGGCCTGTACGCCGGACCAGGTCTCCGAGGTCGGGCCACCGGGCGCGGCCCACTCCTTGATGACGTCCTGGGCCACTCGGACCGAGGCCGAGGTCAGTGCGGTCGTGTCGATCGCGGCCAACTGCGCCAGCGCACCTTCCGGGGTTTGCGGGTATCCGGTTGCGACCCCGACCTCCCCCACCTCGGTCGGCGGCGGGATCTCGATCGTGCCGGTCTCGCCAGAGGACAGGCTGCCCGGCTGGGCGGCCTCGACCGGAGCCTCCGGCAGTTCCTTTTCAGCGAGCTCGTCTTGGGCAGACTGCCCGGCTTCGGACCCGGACCCAGCAGACGCAGTGGAGCCGGTCAGCATGTTGACCACCGACCAGGCGCCGCCCACCACCAAGGCGAGGGCGACGACAACCGCGACCCCCAACAGGATCTGCAGCCGCAGTCGACTCCACTCAGTGTCAGGGTCCGCCAGCTGTTTCGGGGAGAAGAAGTGGGCCAGGCGCCTGGATCGGGTGAACATGTCAGCAGCCGGACCCGACGATGCCGTTGAGGATCCCGTAGATGACCGCGAACGCAATCGCTCCGATCACCGTCCAGAACATCCCACTCGAGCCGATCTGGGCGGCACGACCCGACTGGGAGATCTTGCCGCCGACCATCAGGCCGGCCGAGGCGAACCCGGCACCGATGATCAGCCAGATCACGCCCCACTTCACCCAGCCGACAACGTCCTTGGCGAACCCCTCGGCTTCCGCGCTGGGTGCCGTGGCGCATACGTCGGGGGCCGCCTGGATGTTGGTGTGACTCACGAGCGCCGTCATCTGGGTGGCGACCTCGGAGATGGTTTCGATGAACATTTGAATCTCCTTGCTTCCTGTTAGGTCCGGTTCGCCGTCAGCGGTCCGGTGATGGTGGTGATCCGCTCCAGCAGGCGCTGGGAGGGGTTCGTGAGCTGCTTGGGCAGCGGGTCGGGACCAAGACCCGGCAGGGTCTTGGCGGGAAGGAGCGGCGCGAACAGCACGGCCTCCTGCTCGTGGGCCCGGCGCAGCAGGCGGCCGGCGGTCGCGAACTCGCGGTCGCTCCAGCGGCTCGCACCCACGACGACGACCACGACCTGGTCGGCCACCACCTGGTCCTCGAGGTGGGTCAGGGCCGATTCGGTCTGGCTCAACGCCAGCGCGTTCGGACGGGTCACCAGGACCTCGGCGTGCGCAGCCGTGGCAGCGACCCATCCCGTGGTCGCGGTGAGTTCCCGCATGGACCATCCGGCGTCGAGCACCGTGAGGTCCACGCCCTCGGTGGCGCGCGGCGCCGGCACCTCGGCAGGAACTCGAACGGAGTCCTCGACTCGGTCGATCAGCACGCCGTCGCCGCGGCGGCCGCGGCGCCAGCCCTCGGCGGCACCCAACTCGGTGACCGTGGCGCCCAGCAGACCTGACCAGGCAGGCGCGGCCGCGTCGAGCACCCGGGTCCGGACGCCCGCGACGTCGGCGACGTCGGCGAGTGCGAGCGCGACCGTCGAGGCGCCGGCGCCAGCGTGACCGGCACGGACTCGCACCAGCGGAGCCAGTCCAGGCGTGGTCGTTGCGTTGCCCCGCAGCGTCACGATGGGCTCGGTTGCCGGGTCAGGGGTCTCGTCGAGAACCATCGTGTGCGTGGTGCCTGAGGTGGCCGCGGCGCTCGTGGCGAACTGTCCGGCGGCGAGCGCCTGGGCAGCGGCCTGGAGTTCGCGGATGGAGTACCGGGCCGTGGTGCGGGTGCTCATCAGACCGCCTCGACCCGGGCGGCCCGCAGCCGCAGCGCCTCGCGCAGAACCGTGGCGGGAGTGTTGCTGAGCACCTTGCGGGCCTCCGCGGCTTCCTCCGCTCCGGCTCGCAGTCGCGCAACCATCTGCTCGATGTCGGACAGTGCGACCTCGACGCTGTGGTCGGCCACCACGTCCAACAGCTGCGCGACGACCTCAGGGGTCGGCTCGGCGGTGGGGACGTTGGTCTGCGATTTCCGGCTCATGTTGAAGAACAGCAACCGCTCCCTGCCCAGATCGGACAGGGAGCGGCAAGAAAGTTTCCGTGGAGCCTTCTCAGGCGATTGCGGCCAGGTACTCCGGGGCGGCCTGGTTCAGGCGCTCGGTGGCCTGGGTCGTGCGACGACGGACCGTCCGCATGGTCACGCCGTGCCGCTCACCGACGACACGTTGAGCCTCCTCGCGGCCCAGACCGTCGTTCTCCGCGGCCAGCAGCTCGACGAGCAGCGCAACGTCATCCGCGCTGATCACGCCCGTGCCGGTGGCCCAGGTGAGAAGGTCGGCCAAGTCCTCGACCGGGTCCTCGACCTCAGGCACCGCCATGATCAGATCCCGGTCGTAGTCTGCTCGACCGGCGCCATCGCTGTAGGCCCCGACGAAGAGGCCGTCGGTGGTCACGGCCGTCCAGGCCTCCAACGAGGTTGTGTCGATCCTGGAGACCATGCCGCCCGCCGGCCGCGTCAGCCGCTGCCGGGCCCGCTGCAGCAGGTAGCGGGCCGCGTGGCTGCCCAACTGGGGCTCCGCTCCCTTGACCTCCTCCCACACGGTCGCGTTCACGTCCTCGAGCTCGCACACGAACATCAAGTCGCGGTACGCCAGCCGGCTCACCCCTTCGGCGAGCAGCACGACCACCGCGAGGGCTGCGTCGTCGTCATCGCCGCCGCGTCGCGACCCGAGAGCGGTCAGTCCGGCCACGACCCCGTAGCAGCGCTCGTCACGGCGCCGCCACGCTGCGCGGACCGCATCGAGACTGTCGAAGGGCGCCAGCCGCACGTCGGCCGCCTGCCACTTCGCCCACTTCCCGGACCGCTCCAGACCGGCGATGACCGAGGTGGACAAGGCGGTCTGCGCCTTGTTCCGCCTCCCCTCCCACTGTGTCGCAGTGACGGCCGGGATAGGGGCGACGGGGTTGTTGAAAGGCCGGTACTTCTCGACAGGCTTCGGAGTCCGAGACATTGGCGGGTCCTTTGGGTTGAGGCGATCAGGACGCGCCTACTGCAGATCCGACCCCTCACCCCGCCGCTCACCCCGCCGCTCCCCGACGTCCCCGTGGTCGTCGGCAGCGCTCACCCCAGCCGCTCACCCCAGCGCAAACCCGCAGGTCAGACAGGGTTTTGACCCTCACCACTGGTTCGCGAAAAAAGTCTGAGAAAAGTTCGTCCACCGGGTTGTGGGCACCCCGAAAAACGGGGTTCGGCCCCGCCTCACCTTCCGGTGAGACGGGGCCGAACTGCTGCCCAGTGCGTGCCTTGGGCTACCCGGCGGCACCCCACTCGCGCTGTTCGACGATGCTCTCCGAGCGGTCCGGCAGGTCCTCGTCGAACCGGTCGAGGACCTGCTCACGAACAAGCTCGCCAGCCGCGGCCCGCCCCGACTCGGCCTCGGTCGCGGCCGCCTGGTCCAGCCACGAAATGTCAGCGTTGGGGTTGGCCCGTCGGGCCGCCTCGCACGCCAGTCGCACCAGGTCGGTGCGGCCGTCGGTGACGGCGCGCGTCGCCAAGGTGTGGGCAGCGTCGTGGATCGCTCCGGCCAGGATGTCGTCGGGACGGCCGGTCTTCAGAAGCCACTTGAACAACCGCTCGGTGGCACCCTCGAACGGCGCCCCGGTGACCAGCGCGAGCGCCTTCACCAGGTCCTCCTCGAAGCCGCCGGCATCGCCGCGGCGTACCGCCCGGTTCCTGAGCCGGATGAACAGGTCGGCGCTGGTGAGCACGCCGCCGAGTCCCTTCACCAGCTCGTAGGTCGGGGTGGTGCCCCGAACCGCACCCGCGCTCAGCCCGGCGTCGGGCAGCCAGTTCGTACCGTCGGGCCGCTTGCCCAGGAGGAAGCGAGCGTCCTTGGCCCGGTTCTGGACCGTCTTGACCGTTGCCCAACCACAATCGGAGGCGGCCCGCTCACCGGTGACACCCTTGTCCAGCCAGGCGAGGTAGGCGATGAAGGAGACGGTTCCGGCCAGAGTGTGAATCGCCGCCCGGTCGCCACCGGCCAGCGTGGTCACCTCGACCGCACCCAGCAGGTGAACCTTCGGCCGGGGAGAGGTCTCGTCGTACCAGTCCGCGAGGTCCTGGTCGAGGGTCGGGTCGAGGTCGGCGATCTCCTTGCGAACCTCCTCAGGGATGCTCGGGGCGATCGCCGCAAGGTCCTCGACTGTCGTGGCCGCAGTAGCCAGGTAGACCGCGTCGGCCTCCGGCAGCTGTGAGGAAGGATCGTTGCCATCGGTGCGGCGCGGTGCCGTGTACTCGTCCCTCAGCGATCCGTCCGCACGGGCGTACTTGCCCAACGGCCCATCATCGCTCGCCATGTCCGGGATCGGTTCGTCGTTCAGGTTGCGCGAAGACTTGATCAGGTCGGCCATCGGCGCCGCGTCCTCGGCCTGCAGCGTGAAGGCCTTGACGCTGATCCTCCACTTCGGCAGGTACGCCATCCCGTCACCGGACAACTCGACCGACGGGGACTCCTCGTCGCCGTGCAGCACCACGACCCTGGACCGGTCTCGAGCCTCGATGTCGGAGACGAACTCGTCGGTGGGGCGGGAGGACACCACAACCACGACCGGGCTGGCGGTGTCCAGGAGCAGTCCGTCGCGGCGGCGGGTCAACACGTCTGCATCCAGGTTCTGCTCGACCTCACCCATTTCACCGGTCAACGCCGCAGCCCGCGCGAGAGCGTCGTCACGGGGCACCTGGCGGAGTCGGGCCGGGTTAAGACGGACCGTCTCGGCGGCGAAGTCGTCGGCCAGGAGCACCTCGCATCCCTCGGCCCACTCGTTGACCGCGAGTTCGGCGACCATGAACCGGGCAAGGTCGGCCACCTGCTGCGGCTCACCGCCGATCCCGCACATGCCCACGGTCTCCAGGTCGAGGTACCAGGTGTGGCCACCTTCATCGAGGCCGACGCTGACCAAGGCCGGGTACGGGGGCGGCTGGTTCTCCAGCTCTTCCTCGAGGATCGTCCAGCGCGGCAACATCCATGCGAGGGCGTTATCGGTCGCAGTCCAGCCTTCCGGCACCTCGGCCTCAGCAGGCTGGGCGAACAGCAGGGTCAGGTCCTCATCGCCCAGGACCGCCCCCTCCAGCACAGGCAGCGGGGCGCCGGCCACCTTGCATGAAGCCGAGACGTACCGCAGCGCACGGTCCAGGAACTCCGCGTCCTTCTGAGCCTCGGTGCCGTACTCGATGATCGAGGCCTCCACCTCGACGAGCTCGTCGGGAGTGGAGGCGATCATCCGACCGGTCTTACGCCACCGCCACTGGCGGCGCCGGTTGTGCAGCAGCAGCCCGAGCGCGCCCGCCGACAGGCACACCGCGCTGGCCAGCAGCGCATCCAGGGCACTGATCCCGTCGTCCTCGTCCGCCTCCGCGGCGTCCGCGGCCACAGTCTGGGTGGGCTCCTGCGTCGACGTCGCAGGCGGTTCCTCTACGCCCGCCTCCTGCTCAGGATCGACCGGGGTGGCGGGCGCCTCGGGCTCCGCGGAATCGTCCCGGCTGCCGCCCGACTCCTCATCGGCTGGACTGTCCGTGGCGCCGGGCACGGTCGGCTGCTCTCCCCCGTCGGGTGCCTCGGCTGCGTCATCACGCTGCGCCGGACGCTCCCGCGGAGCATCCTCAGTGGCCCCGTCGGCTGCGCCGCCAGCACGAGGCAGCACGAGCGGCGTGCCGGGGAGGATCAGGTTCGGGTCGCTGCCGATTACGTCCTTGTTGGCCTCGTACAACGCGGGCCAGTTGTCAGCGTCCCCGGTGGTCTTGAGCGCGATCCAGCTCAGCGTTTCGGTGGGCGCGACGGTGTGTTCGGTCTCCGGGGACTTCCCGGGCAGGTTGGTCGCATCGGCGGGCAGCAGGAGCTCCCAGCCCACCTCGATGTTGCGCGGGTTGTTGAAGACACGCCCATCAGCCATCACCCGGCCCTTGTTCAAGCTCGCGATCTCCTGCCAGCGGAACCCATCGCCCAGATGCGTCTCAGCCAGGCCCCACATGGTGTCGCCCTTGTCGGTCACGATCCGCGGGAGCTCGGCCTTGGCCCGGTCGGTGTTCGGGTTCGCCTTGACCGGCGCCTCCACCGCCGGCGCTTCGGCACCGGGGGCGGGCTGATCGGCCACGTGTGTCACCGGCTGCAGCGGCGGAGCCGCAGCGGCCTGGGCGTTGGCGGCATGCGAACCGAGGAGTGTCGTCGACGTGACGCCGATCGCGAGCACGGTGTGCACCAGCATCCGCATGAACCGCTGCTGGCCACCGAACGCGATCGGCATCCGGGAGGCCCCGTCGGTCTCGCGGCGCAACGCGGGCGGGATCTCCCACAGCGTGCACAGCAGCAACTGTGCCCACACGAACCAGCCCACGGACGCCAAGATCCCCATCAGGGCGGAGTTGCTCATCAGCGCCAACTCGCTCGCCCCACCGTCGGGCCACGGGTTGCCCACCGCCGTGATCAGCAGGGCAGGGAACCCGACGAGGAGGACCAGCAGCAGCGCGAGCGCTCCGAGCCACTTGAAAAATCCGAGCATGGTGCTTCCTTCTTCTCCCGGAGGGGACCTAGTTGCGGTCCGGCAGGACGCTATTGATCTTGTCGTATCGGCTGCATCCGCAGCTCGTCGTCGGGGCGTTTCGCGGCAGCAGGGGCTTCATGTTCAAGAAAGGCAACCGCCCAGGCCGCGAATCGGACAGTGGGTTCCCGCTTTCCATCGAGCCAGTCCTAGTTCGGACCCGTGATCGAGGTCGCTGTGCCGGTCTCGTCGATCGGAAAGCTGGGGAAGCCGATGGCACTCAGGAACGCGTTGTCGGACCTCCCTGTGACTCTCACGGTGACGTCGAGTCCCTCGATTCGCACCGTCCCGCTCCACCCTGCCTGTTGGAGAATCTCGTTGGCCCGTGCCGTGGCCGTTGCCTCGTTGATCCCCTCGGTCCCATCACGGATACCGCGCATCTCGTCGGCTGCTGCGCGTGCGGCCTGCTCGGCGGCCCGGTGCGCCTCGATCCGCTCATTCATCGCGTTGCCGCCGTCATAGACCAGGCCGAGCAGCACCAGGAACACGCCGGATGCGGTGAGGATCGTCCAGGTTGAGATCACGCCGCGCTCGTCGCGGCGGGAGCGCAGTCGCCGGATCAGCCGGGCGATCAAGGCAGTCTCCGGTATTGCTCGATGGGCACCACTGCCGTGGCGCTGAAGTTCTTGGCGCCAGGTAGGCCGAACCCGACGACATCGCTTAGGTTCGCGTGGCAGGTCACTCGGACCGTGACCTGGCCAGAGGCGCGAAAGTCGGTGCCGGCGAACGACACGTCGAGTTGGGTGCAAGCCTTGCCCCGGTCCGCGAGCGAGTCCTCCGCGGCCTCACGGCCGGCGACCTGGGCGGCGTCGAAGTTCGTCTCGAGGGAAGCTGCTCGCGCGGCCGCGTACGCCGCGTCGTCGACTTGGCTGTTGGAGTCCACGATTCTGCCGCCACCCACCACTACCGTGATCATGCCGACCAGAACAGTCGTCATCGCCAGCAGTTCAACCGAGGTGTATCCACGCTCACCACGGGCAGCATGCAGCCGCGTCCACAGGCATACCCGCGTACGACCTACCCGCTGACCGTGCGTCAGCATCAGACCAGGTTCCGCGATGCACGCTCGCGCTCATCCATCGACCGGCACCGGCTGCGGTCACGCTCGGCACTCGTGGCGGCCGGGTCGCTGCGGACCTCGAGGATGAGCGAGACATCCCCGGCGGGGAAGACGAAGCTCGAGAATCGTCCGTGCCCCTCGACCACCACCGTGTCCTGATGGAGTTTGGCGAGCCCAAGCAGATCCGCGATATCGACATGCATCTCATCGACAGTCCAGATCTCCCGGGGTACCGATCCGGCCCAGGTCACCCACTTGCCGCTCTCCCCGGTGATCCGGTGATCGTAGGCGGGTCGGGCGATCTCCAGTACCGGCATCGGGGTGTCGTCGGGGCGGTGAAGATAGATTTCCATCGCGTGTTCCGTTCTATTCGGCGAACCGCTCGCGCGGCACGGTGGCTGTGGCAGACACCCGTTTGGTCATGCCAGGCACGAGGGTCATGACGTCCCCGGAAACGGTGACGGTGACCTCTGTTGCACCCATGTTGATCCGGACGCTGGTGTTGGACAGGTCGCTGCCGGAGTCGGCGAGGTACTCCTCGGCGGTCTGCTGTCCAGCGGTCTCGGTGCCGTCCCACGCGGCTGCGTCGACGGCGGCTTCTCGTGCGGCGGCGTGCACGATGCGGTCGTTGTACAGCTGGACCGACCACTGCACCAGGATCAAGAAGATCAGCATCACGACCGGCATGACGATGACGAACTCGGGCGCGCCCATGCCGCGCTCGTCACGGCGCCGGCGTAGCCGACGTCGTAGAGCCTGGAGGCGGTCCGAAAGCATCACTACTGGGCTGTCCTTCTCGATTTGGTCGCGTGCGAAGCGCGGGTGCGGGCTCTACTGGCCGTTGAGCTCGTTGCCCTTGTTGGTGACGAAGGTGCGCACGGCGACGATCGCGAGTGCGGCGATCGCCAGGATGCCGAGGAGCAGCACCAGGTACTCCGGTGCCGATCCGCGCTCGTCACGGTGGGCGACCTCCCACCGGGCACGCCAGTAGTCGATCGTCATCTTCAGGTGGTTGAACTCGTTCATCGGATGGGTTCCTCTCTTCAAGGCTTCTGGTTCGTGCATCGGGTTAGGCGGTGAACAGGAACAGGACGCGGGCGAGGATCACGTACGCGGCCGCGACGAGCGCCATGACCATCAGGTTGTTGCGCATCGCGTCGGTGGACTTGTTGGCGCGCTCCTGGGCTTCGTTGAGCCGCGCATCGCGCATCGACTTGGCGCGTTCGATCAGGGTGTTGCGGATGCTGGTGCCCTGGTCCTGAGCCAGGTTGAGCGCGGCCCGCAGGTCGAGCAGCTCGACCACGCCGTACCGGTCCCCGACGTCCCCGAGTGCCTGCCATGGCGTCATGCCGTTAGGACGGGCGTTGTCGATGGCGTCGTAGAAGGTGTGGAAGGCCCACCCGCCGCCGATCTCGGCGATGTCAGGGAGTGCGTCGGCGTGGCTCCGGCCGCCTTCCATGGCCATCACGACAAGGTCGAGGAAGTCCGAGAGTGCATCGCACAGCTCTTCGCGGCGCTGAGCGGCCTTCTCTCGCAACTCCTTGACCTCTCCGATCAACGCGATGACGGCGCCCAGAATCCCCAACGGCGGAGCGACCAGCATCGGGATCCCCAGACCGATCGCGTTGGCGACCAGGATCAGGGCGATCGGGCCGAGCAGGCCCACGAGGAACCAGACCAGCAGCCTGGAGAGCCACTCCTCCATCGGCTGGCCGGTGATCGCCAGGTCGCGCTCATAGGTCCGCATGTCGTCGGGCCGACGGGTTCGCAGATTCTCGGCGAACCATTCCGCGGCCCGCTTCGACCAGGTCTGGTCCTCCGGTGCCACATCCAGCAGCGCGCGGCGCCCGGCCCGGGCGCGTGCCCGTTCCCACCGTGCGGCCTGGTCGACCAGAGGCGGCGCCGCGGGGAACGCCAAACGGTGCAGCCGGACTAGTCCCAGGCCGGCGACTGCGGAGGCGATCAGCATCGGGATCATTGGGCCACCTCCCGATTCGCTGCCTCTGTGAGCGCTTGTGCCCCTGACAGGAACCTTGGGTGCGGTTCCGGTGCGGCCAGGCGCTGGAGCCGGACAAGTAGTGCCACGTAGACGACAGCCAGGACAGCGAGCACGATCTGGCCGTACCAGGAGCTGTATGGCTCTACCCAGCCGCGCAGGAAGACGGCCTGCAGACCGGCCAAGGCGAGCAGTCCGATGGCAACCTGGTTGGCCTGTCGCCGTACGCCGTTGCGTTCGGTCAGCACCTTGCGCCGCATCTCCAGCTCGGCGCGGGTGTTCAACGCCAGCGTGGTCAGGACGCGCTTGAGGTCCCCTGTCTGCTGTTGCGCGGTCAGCGACAGAGCGATCACCACCTTGTCCGCCCCGCGGTCGTCGACCTCGTCGGCGAAGTCGGCCAGAGCGATCGGCAGCGGCGTCCGCAGGGCGATGGCATCGACCATGTTGGTCAAAGGGCGGCGCAGCAGCGCAGGCGCTCCGTCCAACGTGGCGGGCAGGGCTTGCGCCAACCCGGACTCGGAGGCGGCCGCATCACGCAGCGACTCGGTCCAGTTAGCAAGCGCCTCGATCCTTGCCACGCTGCGCTTTTCGATCGCACCCGAGCGAGCCAGCTTCGGCCACAGCAGGACCACCGCAACCGCTAGGCCGCCCGCGACAGGCCAGCGCGTCAAAGCCCAGACCGCGGCACCGACGATCAACGCAATCGTGACCTGTCTGGCCATTCCTTCGTGATCGGCGACCTTGCGGCGAGTCTCTGCCACCCGGGCGGGGAGCAGACCCTTGCCTTGGGCTGTGCGGATGATCCCCACGACGCCCAGGCAGGCCGCAAGCACGCACGCAACGAAGAGGGTCATCAGATCTGCCACCCCTCATCGCCGTCGCTGCGTGTCGGCTCGGTGAAGCGGTCCAGATCAGCCGGGCCGTTCGGGTCCCAGCCGACATCGACGAGGTCGGCCTCGCGGGCGATCGCCTTCCTGGTGAACTCTGTGCGTCCGGTCGCCTTGTTGAACACCCACAGCTCGGTCGTCTTCACACCCGCGTCGTCGCGTTCGACGACCTCACGGATGGACTCGATGATGCGCCGCTGCCCGCCGTCGGCGGTGCGGATGCGGCGCATGAACACGATGAAGTCCAGGGCACCGTGGATCAGGCCATTGGTGGCGTCGAACGGTAGCCGCTCTTGTGCCTGCAAGGCGTAGGTCTGGATCTTGGAGATGACGTCGCGCGAGGAGTTGGCGTGGATCGTGCTCAGGCTGCCGTCATTGCCTTGCATCATGGCGTTGAGCATGGTGATGACCTCATCGCCCAAGACCTCTCCGACGATCACCCGGTCCGGCTTCATGCGCGTCGAGTCGCGGACCAGGTCCGCGAGGCTGACCGCGCCGGCGCCGTCAACGTTCGCCAGCCGCTCTTCCATCGCCACCACATCCGGATGACGCTCTCGGTCCTTGTGCAGTCCCAGTTCGATTGACCGTTCGACTGTGATCAGTCGCTCCATCGGGTCGATCTCCGAGGCCAGCGCCCGCAGCAGCGTCGTCTTACCTGCGCTTACCGCGCCCGCGATCATGATGTTCTTGCGCGCACGCACCAACGCCGACAGGAACGCCGCAAGTTCGCGATCCACAGTGCCTTGGCTCAGCAGATCCCGCGTCTTCTCCCGCTCGGGCAGATGCGCCTCCCTCTCAGCCCGGCCCGGCTCCGGCAGGAGGGTCACCTTGGTGAACCGGTGCTTGCGGATCGAGATCGACAGCCCGGTGTCCGTGACGCCTTGCACAGCATGCAGCCGCGACCCGTCGGGCAGCCGGAGCGTCACCGAGTAGTTCAAGATATCGAACGCGCGCGTGTTGAGGCCGTCGTAGGCGGAGATGGTCTTCACGATCTCCTCCAACTCCTTGTCGGAGTTGGCGATCGGCGGCAACTGCGCCTTGGTGCCGTTGGCGTAGGTCACGAGTACGTTCTCGTAACCGTTGATCGTGATGTCCTCGACCTCAGGGTCCTCGAGCAGCTGGTCAAGGCTCCCTGCGCCGAACAGCTGCGACTTGAGCGCGGCCTCCAGTCGGTTCCGGGCCTCATCCTCCAGCGGCGTGCCGCCGTCCTCGACGAGCTCGGACTCGTACTGGGTGAGCACCGTGGCCAGCAGCGACTCGGTGTGCTGCCGGGCGTCCTCGCCCTTCGGAGGTGTCTGTCCGTTGCGGCGGAACTCCTCCAACGCCTTTGACCGGCGCGCGCCCACACGCGCCTGGAGGCGCTTGACCAGCACCTGGTCGACCGGCGAGAACCGCCTCAGGTGCAACCCGTTCGGATGCGTGCCGTTCCCGTTAGTGCCGTTGGTCTCCATCATGCCTCCCCCATCTGGACGGCGTACGTGTCGACCGGGCCGGCCGCCGGCGGCGCGTACGGGCCGACACCAGCAGCCTGGTTGATCTGGTCGTTGAGTACGCCGGCGGACTTCATCAGCGGTGTACGTGCGTTCTTGCCCGACACCTGACCGGCGTACATCACCTCGACCCCAGCCGGGTCCAGCGCGATCCACCCGATCCCAGCGACCGCGCGGGCGATGGTGCTCGGCTCGATCATCCGTCCCACCTCTGCGACGACGGCGTTCGCCTGCCGCTTGGCGGTGACGACCACCGGCACGATGATCGGCGGCGCGTTGCGGATGCCTGCCAGCACCGGCGCCAGGCGCTCCAGCCTGTCTTTGAGATGCAACACCGCGCCGTACTCCGGGCGGGTCACCACCACGAGTACATCCGCGGCCGCGGCAATCGGGATCGTCGGCGAACTCGAATGGATCCGGCCAAGGTCCGCGACCACGCGCGACGCCGACATTCGCAGCGCCTCCGCCAGCGGCGTCCAGTTCTTCACCCCCGCGGCCTGCTCGGCCGAGAAGTGGCCAGGCACGATCCGAGTCGACCCGGTGAAGTCATGCGCCTTGCTGGCCACCAGGCCCGGACTCATCGCCGTGCGCGCCTCGGTCGCCAAGGTCAGCACCGTCGGCGTCGGCGGGAACGCCTCGCCATGACCACCCGGTGCGGCACACCGAAGCGCGAGGTCACCGCCGTAAGGGTCGGGCTCGACCACGATCGTCGGCTCCGGGGTCGAGACACCCAGCGCCAACGACGTCGTCGTCGACCCCGGAGCGCCCCGGTCGCAGCACACAGCGATCAACATCAGTCCTGACCCCCGGTGGCCGTGTCGTCCTGCGGCGCGGAGTCCTCGGGGTCGCCGGCGGTGATCGGGGCCTGGAGCAGCGTCAGCTGACCCACGGCTCCGTACGCTGCGACCGTCCTCGCATCCGTTTCGGAGATCAGGAGCGTCACCACCACGGTGCCGTCCTGCGACTCGTTCGTCGAGTACACCGTTGCGCCCGCGGAGATGATCGGCGGCTCGTCGAGCGCCTTCGGGTCACCCGACTGGCCCTCCTGCGGCACGGCGATCGCGTCGACCACCGAACCTGGCGCCAGCGTGTCAGGAACCCGGCCGGAAGGAAGGTTGACCGCGATCAGCCGCTTACCCTCCTGTGGCAGCAAGTCGTCCGTCAGGGAGTCCTCGGTCAGCACCTGGCCCGGCAGCAACGCGACGGTCGTGCGCTTGCCGTACACCTCATCGACGTCGGAGACCAGGATCGCCCCCTCGATGCCCGACACACTCCGCGCGACCAGAAGCGGGTCGCTCGAGGTGCGGACGTCGTCCTCGGTGATCGGATGCCCGGCCGGGATCGGCTGGTCGACGACCAGCACCTCCTCCACGCCACCCTTGTTCATGTACAGCCAGCCGCCCGCGATCACTGCCGCGAGCACGACCACGAATGCGATCAGCATCTGCCCGTACTTCCGCGGCGTCTTCGACACCGCCTTCGACAGTGAAGCGGCACCGGGCAGGCCGCTGGGCAGCGATGTCCGCTGGCCGGCGGCGCGGCGCGCGGTCCGAGAGTCAAGAGAGGTCACTTGTCATCCACCGTTCTTGTTGACCGTTTGGCGCTGGAGCACCGTGATCGTGGTTGAGTCACCCGCCGCTGCGAGCTGCGAGCCAAGGTCGCCGCCGGTCGCGCCGCCGCAGTTGCCCGAGCACGTCCACGCCAGCGTGTAGCTGATCTGAGCGGACACAGTCCATGTGTCGCCCTCGGGGTCTTCCATCGAGTCGTAGGCGTAGGAGCAGTTCGTCGGAGCGTTCTCCGACATGCCCTTCACCCACGCACGCCCCGGGCCCACACACGACTTCGTGTCACCGTTGCCCATGTCCCACTCGACGTAAGACGGAGTCGCCGTCAGCGTCACCGTCGCTCCCTGCAGAGACTTGGTCTGCGAGACCGTCCGCCACTGAGCCGATTCGATCCACAACCAGTTCTCGTACGAGATGTACGTGTGATAGGTCGGGGGCGGCGCGATCTTCGCGTCAGCCAACTCGAACGGGATCGTCACCACCATCTGACGAGCGACCGCAGCCCCGTCAACCGAAGCTGCGCCGCCCACAACCCACCAGACCTCGCCCGTGCAGCTGGAGCCGGCGCAGTCGGGCTCGCAGCTCCACCACATTCCTTCCTCGTTCTCATGGCCCCGCGGCGGGTCACCCTGAGGATCCTGAGGCTCGGCATAGCAGTAGTGCGGGTCACCCCACCAGGTCATGCCGTCCTTGGTGCAGGGCACCACGGTGCCGTCCTCGTCGTGGCACTCCGTCACTCCGCCGCCGGGATCTGGGTCCTCGCCCGGTCCCGGCGTCTCGTCGCCAGGGATCGTGATAACCACGCAGGCGCCGAGTTCCTCGTCCCATCCCGTGCCGGGAGGGCAGTGCGACGGCTCATGGTCTGCCCACGCGGGCCCAGTGGAGACTGTTGTGAGCAGGAGGGCGCCACCGGCCACGCTGGCGAGCAGGGCAAGGCAGGCGAAGAGCGCGGACACGGCCCGCGTCAGGGGGCTGTGGCTGAGCATGCCTTCACCCCACTGTTCGTGTATCCCGACTTCTTCCATCCTTCGGACGTCTTCTGCATCTGAACCTCGATCAGTCGGCGGCTGGGGTTGTCGATCTTGTTCACTTGCCCGTTGTTGGTGATCCGAGCGTCGGTGTAATCGAGGCAGTAGTTGAAGATCACCAACTTGGCCGTGATCTTGGTCGCGCTCGTCCACAGCACTTCTGGCGCTACTTCCATCCGGTTGCCGCCGCGGGTATAGGTGTCGAGGAACCGCGACCGTTCGCTCAGCGGGACCACCGAGTACTTCTCGAACATCCGCAACAGGCCGGGCGTGTCAGCGCCAGTACGCGCGGCATCGGTGTACGCCTCCCAGTACTCAAGCCAGCGGTCGCGCGCTGCGCGGTAGTTCTCCATCTGGGTGGGGCTGAACTTGTCGTCCCACGTCGGCTCAGGCGTCGTGGCGGTGGCAGACGGCGATTCGGACTTGGTGGGCGAGGGGTCTGCCTTTGACCCGTCGTCACCTCCACAGCCGACTAGCGTTCCGGCGAGGGTGAGCACGGTTGCGGCGATGAGCGTGCGCTTCATCATGAGGGTCCTTCCTGAGCCCGAGTCGCCCGATGCACGGGCCTGGGGCACCAGTCTTGACGACAAGGCCGACAGGTTGCCGACCGCGGCGTACTGATCACGGTGTGTCCTTCCCTCTGATGGGGCTCTCTACCTCGTGAAGGCAACCGGCAACGCAGCAGATCGGACACCTTCGACGAAGAATCCTCGAGACGCGCACTACGGCGCGTCAGACGAAAGGGCCGGCGCATCGCCGAAGGACGCGCTGGCGGCAGGCCGCTGGACCTGGTCGCGGCGGCGCGCCAGCTCGGCGTCTTGGAGCCATGCACGTCCGGTCGCGCCGGGGGTGTCTTGCTCCCCGGTGACGTGAACTGGCGCTGCCCCACGACCGCGTCCTTCCTTCCCCAGCCCGAACCGGGGACGTCCATTGTGCGTCGAATCGTCAAGCCCGGCCCGTTGGTTCCCACCATCGGGCCCTGTCGTGCATTACCCTGAGCATGACACAAGAACGGCGCTAATGGCAGTTCTTAGGAGAATCCGGCGAGTTCCTCAGTCCGGCACAATGCAGCCCGTGCCACGTCTGTCGAAGCCGCCCAACATGCCCGAGGGGGTGCTGGCGATCATCGACGCGATTGGCAACAGTGCGCGCACCGAGATCCTGCGGCACCTCTCTGCGCGGCCGATGAACGCGACGGAGCTGGCCGAGGCGATCGGCATCGACCACAGCAGGGTGCTTCGACACCTCGCCGTACTTGAGAACCTCGAGCTCGTGGCAGCGGACCACCCTCGCGGAGCCCGCAGAGGTATCGGGCGCGTGGTGATGTGGGAGACCAATCAGGCCCGCGTCGACGAGGTCGCCAACGCCTGGAGGGCCTATGCCACCGGCCAGGGCCCAACGCCCGGGGAACGGTAGAAGGCTGCGCGGATGGGACGGAATCTCGGCTCCGGTGTCCGATCCGGTGTGACTGATGTTGCTGTAGTTGGCATGAGGTACAACCATCGCTTTCCCAGGCGCGGAGCGACCTCGGCCAGACAGTTTCGGAAATTTCGCGAATTTTGTGACACGCCGGTGTCAGGCGGTTGCGGGGCGCGCGGCCCTGAACACGGTTGGATATCCCGCATGGGACGAAAGGCGAAGGGCGATCGGCACACGATCATCGCCAGCATGCCGTCCGAAGCCGCGGAGTTGGTGCGGTCTGAGGCGGCCAGGCTGGGGTGCTACATCGGCGACTACATCGGGTGGGCGGTCACGGACCACTTCAACCTCGCTTGTGTCGTGCCGCTCGGCGAGGTCACCGATCACCCTGACCCGCTACCAGCACCTGGTGGCCGCGTGAAGTACCGCGGCATGGTCCCCCGCCCCGCCGCCGACCTGGTGATCGCCGAGGCGGAACGCCGCGGCATCTTCTTGAACGACTTCGTCGGCAAGATCCTCTGTGACCGGCTCGAGGTCCCGTTCGAACCTCGGGTGAAGAAGAAGGCTTTGAAGGCCTGGGCGAAGGCCGCGGAGGCCAGAGAGCAGTTGTCGATGACTGGATGACCGGGTCAGGGCAGTGCCCTGAAAACGACGACGGCCCCGCGCCAACGGGACCAAGTCGAATGCTCCACCGGGCGGCAACCCGGAATCGCGAAAGTTATGAGAACCACCAGAGGAGGCTTTGTGCTGCCCACTGTAGAGCAGAGCGACACGGTAGGCGAGTCATTCTCGCGCGGGCGTGTCGACGCCCGCCGCGCACGCACCGTGCCCTCCCCTGCGCTTGTGATCGAATCGCGGCCCGATGCTGACCTGGTCGTCGAGCTGTCTGCCGAGACCCGGCCCACGAACTCCCTGTCCCGTCGTACGCGGAGGGAGGTGAGTGCCGCCGGCGGTAGCCGTCGGGGGCGTGGAGCGCCCTAGAAATGACGAAAGGCCCTGCGCCAACAGGACCTGAAGTCTTCGTCACCGGGACCCAGCGCCAACTGGGGAGCTCCCGGGCAATGCCTCTGAAGAAGGGAGGTATTCGGTTTGTTGCCGGTAACTGTACCGGCGTCGCATGGCGATGCCGCACACCCTGACGCGGGTCGGCGTGTCTCTCCCGTCCTTCTGGCGCTGGACGAGTGGATGTTCAACCCGCACTCGACCCAGTGGTTCTTCATCGACTCTGGCAACAACCCGGTGAAGAACACGACGGTCACCACGCTGGCTGATGGGCTCGAGCTGCTCGGCCGCGGCCGTATCGCCGCACTGGTGGGCCATCTGCGTGATGGCGTCGGTGTGGTCGACGTCGACGTACCCGCCGAGTTCGGCACCTTCCTTACGGCTGAGATCGTCGACTGGCTGGCCCGGCGTGACTGCTGGGTGCTGGAGCGCCCTTCTGGTGGCGCGACGGGCCGCACCCACATCTACTTCGCGCGCGCTGACTACCGCTACGCGCCCGCCGCGACGAGAACCGGGTTCTGTGCCGAGGTCGGCACCTTCTTGGCCGGTCTGGCCGTGGACGTGAAGGTCCCCCGGGGCGAGCTCGATCTGCGCGACGCGATCCGGCCCCTCTCCTCGCCCCACAAGACCGGTGTGGTCACCAAACCCAGGGGCGATCTGCGCCAGGCGCTGCGCGCCTTGAAGCGGACACTCCCCCAGGCTCCGGTCCCGTCACGGTTGCGGCCCCGGGTGAAGGTGAAGCCGGCCGAGGGCATCCACCCGACCGCCGCCTCAGCCGCGGCTGGGTCGGGGCTGGTAGTGCCGCTGGCGCTGCAGCGGTGGAAACGCCAACTGCGACCGGAGTGGCGGCGCTACCTGGTCGACGCAGTGATCCCCGCGGGCTCGTGGGCGGCCGGGTCGACGAAGTCCAGGGATGCGGTCGAGGTCGACCGTTCTCTGGTGGAGGCCGCCTGCACACGCGAACTGGTGTGGGCGATCGGCGATCCGGAGATGGCGTGGCGGCTGATCCGCGAGTCGCACCCGCGGGTGATGACGAAGGCCAAGCACCAGGGCTACTCGTGGTGGATCACGTATGTGTGGAACGAGCTCGTCCGCTCGGCCGACGAGTTCCGGGCGACCCACACCACCAACAGCAGCACGGCGCCACGTTCTGTGGAGGCTCCGCCGGCCGAGGTCCTCGACGCGGTCGCTGCGGCCCGTGACGAGTTGACCCGGTTGATGTGGACGGTGCCGGCCCGGCAGCGGGCGAGCCTGCTCCAGGTCGGGCACCACCTGCTGGATCGGGTGCTGCGCAAGCGTGAACTGCGTGTGCCGTGCCCTGAGCGTGATCTCCAGCTCGACTGTGGCCTCGGCGACCGCAAGACCGTCCGTGCCGCACTAGCGAGGCTCAACGGCCGGATCGGGACGCTGCACACCGACTGCCTGTCACTAGTCGAACGCGATTCGACGTCGTACGAGTTCGAAATCAACCACGCCCAGACCGGAGGGGGACGGCAAATCCCCCCACCTGTTCTTGACCCACCCCCGCCAGCCCGCGGCCTCTGGCTGACCCTCCCCCGGGCCAGCCACAACCTGTGGCGCACCCTCCTGACCACCGACGGGCCCACGGACCTGAGTGAACTGGCAGTCAGGGCAGGGCTGGTGGAAACCGTCAGTGACGTGCCGTCCAAGTCCCAGCGCGCTACCGCCAAGGCAGCCCTGGTCGCGCTCAGCAAGGCCGGAATGGTTCGGGTCGACGAGCAGGGCAGGTGGGAAGCCGCCACTCGCCCCCGGTCGCTCCAGGTCGAGCAGGACGCAGCGACGGCGTACGCCCGACAACTAGACACCATCGAAGCCGAGCGAGCCACCTACCGGGCCGGGATCACGTCGAACTGGACCGCCGGCCGGGCACGCGCGATCAAGGCACAGATCGCGCACCAGAAGGCCTGGTGGGACAACCTCTCCCCCGCCGCCCGTGCCGAACGTGCCGCGGTGAAGCGGCTCGAGTTCGACCAGATGTCCATCACCCAGCAGGCCGAACGCAAAGCCGAGCTGGCAGAGCGGCGCACCCGCGCAGGGATCGACGAGCTCGACCACCACCAGACGTGGCTTCACAGCATCGCGGCCGACGAGTACGTCGCGCGCAGCCTGGAACGCAAGCAACGCTTCCACGCCCTCTCCCCCGCCGAACGAGACGCCTCCGTCGCCGCGTGGAACCGCCACCGGCTCCGCTACGGCCTCACCCAGACCCTCTCCACCCCCGACGTCGACGAGCGTCCACAGAGTCCCGACCTCGAGCAGGCAGCACTGCTCCCCGATGGACCGGCGACCCGCGACGCGGCGTTCCTCGAACGCCAGGGCCAGCTCTTCAACGACACGGCGCGGCGGGCCGTCGGGTAGCCACTCTTGGATGGGCCCACAGAACTGTGCGGCGCATCCCCGGTGTCGGCGCGGCCGCAGAGATCTGTCGGCACCGACTTCTAGGATGGGTACGCGTCATCCCCTGGTGACAGCGGTCGATGAAACCCAGTCGCGGAGCGCGCTGTCTGCCCACCGGTTCAACCCGGTGGGCCGGGCGGCGGCCCCGATTCTGGCGATCGGAGGCCGCCTTACTCCCCTCGAGTAAGGGAAGGGGGTGATGCCCGGTGTCCACCACTACCGCACTGATCACGGCTCTCGCAGCGCTTGTGAGTGCCAGTGCAGCAGCAGTGGAAGCCTACGTCGTATGGCGTAGGCGGAACAGCCGGATGAGGGACTAAGCGGCCCTCG